>JANYKV010000183.1 GCA_025358055.1 Gemmatimonadota bacterium | reverse complement strand
TGCCACCCAACGCTTTGTTGACGTAAAGGATCTTCTCGGCGACCGTTTCCGGGTCACCAATCAGCAGGGCGCCCGTTGGTCCGCGCGTCGCGTCGAATTGCGCGCGTGTGGTCGGCGGCCAACCCCGCTCCTTGCCGATTTCGGTCATCGTCTGGGCATAGCCCGGATAGAAGTCGTCAGCCGCCTGTTTGGTGGTATCTCCGACAAACCCGATGGAGTGCAGGCCGACCGAGAGTTGGTCGGCCGAGTGGCCCGCGCGACGGCCTTCCTCGCGATAGAGGTCGATGAGTTGGCGGAACCGCCGAGGTTCCCCGCCGATGATCGCGACCATCAGAGGCAGCCCAAGTGTGCCGGCCCGGGCGAATGATTTCGGTGTTCCGCCGACGCCGACCCAGATAGGCAGCGGATTCTGGAGCGGACGAGGGTAGACGGCCTGTCCGGTGAGCGGGGCTCGGTGCTGGCCGGACCAGTGGACGTGTACGTTCTCGCGAATCTTGAGCAGGAGGTCCAGCTTTTCCGCGAAGAGCGAGTCATAGTCGTTGACGTCGAGACCGAAGAGTGGGAACGCTTCGGTGAAGGAGCCGCGGCCGGCGACAATCTCCGCGCGTCCCTCCGACAGCAGGTCGAGTGTCGCGAACTCCTGAAAGAGTCGCACCGGGTCGTGAGCGCTGAGCACGGTGACGGCGCTGGTCAGTCGAATGCGCCGTGTCCGTGATGCTGCGGCGGCCAGGATGACCGTGGGGGCGGAGTCGAGGAACTCTCGACGGTGGTGTTCGCCGACCCCGAAGACGTCAAGACCGACCTGATCGGCGAGCTCAATTTCCTCGAGCAGATTACGAATGCGTGCGGCAGGATTGACGATCTCGCCCGTTGTGGGGTCCGGCATTGCCGCCGCGAAGCTATCAATTCCGATCAGCATTTGGGTCCACGAGAGAAAGGGAAGGGGATGTCGTTTTGCCGCCTGTTCTTGCCCAATGTTCTTGCCGCCGTGTTCTTGCCGTCTTGTATTGCCGTCCCGCGGTTCGAGAGCACGCCAGCTCTCCAATGTGAACTCCGGTACGAACGAAACTCGGGACCTGGGGCGCCCGTATGCTCATCACGCACACACGATTGCGCGTTCACTCCTCAGAATTTCATCGGAACTCGTCATGCGCCACGTCGCCCTCATCCTTTTCGCTGGCCTGGCGGCCGCGCATGCCGACGCTCAAGTCGGCTTCCGACAGTTCCAGGTGCCGGCCTCACAGCAGGGGCGCGGGCTCGAAGTCGCCGTCTGGTATCCGAGCGCAGCGGGACGAGCTTCGACCCTCGTTGGAGAGAACGCGATCTTCCTCGGTCAGTCCGTGCATGTGGATGCGCAGGTTGCTGCGGGGCACCATCCCTTGGTTCTGCTTTCGCATGGCTATAGCGGCAACTGGTCCAACCAAAGTTGGCTCGCCGTACACCTCGCCCGGCTCGGCTATATCGTGGCGGCCGTGAACCATCCCGGCACGACGACAAGGGACATGGACGTAGCCCGCGGTGCCCAGCTGTGGGAACGGCCTCGGGATGTGTCCCGAACAATCGACGCGTTGAGTCATGATCCCGCTTGGTCCGCCGTCGTCTCGACTGATCGTGTGGCCGCGATCGGGCATTCGCTCGGCGGATGGACCGTGGTGGAGCTAGCCGGTGGACGGTTCGATCCGGACCGGTTCGACGCCGATTGTAAGGACCATGCCAGTCTTGCTTCGTGTACGGCCTATTGCGCGCTCGGCGCGGGCAACGATGCGGCATCGCGAGCCGCGCTCGGCCAACGTCTCAAGGACCCCCGGATCAAGGCTGTTGTGAGCTTGGACCTCGGATTCGCGCGCGGGTTCGATAATAGTAGTCTGGCCCGCATCGACATACCGGTGCTCGTCATCGCCGCCGGCACACCGTTGTCGAATCCGCACATCCCGGCTCTACTGGAATCCCGTCACTTGGTTGAATTGCTGCCCCCTGCGACGACCCGCTACGTCGAAATCGCCAGTGCCGCGCATTTCAGCTTTCTGCCGACATGCAAGCCTGGAGCCGCCGATCTGTTGGCCAAGGACTCACCGGATGATGTCGTCGTCTGCCGGGATGGCGAAGCCGCAGACCGTGAGGCGATCCATCGGCAAGCTGCCACCGAGATCATTCACTTCCTCACCGCAATGCTGCCCGCGAGCAGATGACCAGCTGGAAATAGCGTGTATTCTTCAGCATGTTGGCTGCGGGGTGTGCCTCGCAGTCTAGTCCTCGTTGGGCGGCGCGAAAGGCACACGCCTGATCGGAGTATGTCGTAAATCACAAAGAGTCGCTGACGACGATTGGCCACGCGGTACCGGAACTGCGGGTCGCAGACGTAGAACAGGCACAGCAGTACTCCCGTGATGTGCTCGGCTTTGAAATCGGATGGCTTTATCCAGGAAAAGGGATCGGGTCCGTTCCCGCGGAAAAATGGTCATCTTCGTCGTCTGCTTCGGGGTCGCCCGGCCGCAGACTGAGCAGCGCGCCGGTTGCTCCGCACAGCACCTAAGCCGCCTAGGACTCGTTGCAGTTGACTCGGCTCCCGTCGCCGAGTCGCGCGATTCACACGCCGCCGAAGAAGCGTCTCGGGTTCTCCACTGTCATGGTATGGATCGCGGCATTGGAGACGCCGAGTTGCTTCAAGTACGGGATCACCCGGCGCGTGAGGAACAGGATGCCGTCCGGATTGGCGCGCTCCAGCTGCGCCAGCGTTCCGGTCGCGAAGGCGGAATCGGCGAACAGCCAATCGTTGGAGAGCAGCAGCTTGTTGGCGTGACCGGCATCGACCAGCGCTTTGATGCGCTGCGTCTTCACTTCCCAGAGATACGGCTCCATCCCCGCCGGCGCCGCCATGCCGGGCGGCAGCACTCCGCGACTCACATGATCCATGCCGACACTGAAGCCGCGGTCGATCAAGCCGGTCAGGTAGGCGATGTCGCCGTAATCAGAATGGCCGATCGACACCTTGGCGGGATCGAGCCCCTCGGATTCGAAGACATCGGCCTGCAGCGGTCCATTCGGATTGGGCGGCAAGGCCCAGCTATGGGTTTCGATCGGCGTTCCGGTGGCTTTGCTCGCGCGCGCCGCCGCGCGCAGCGCTTTTTCGAGGAAAGGCGTTACGCCTTCCTGATCGGTCGCCACCTTGATGACTCCGGCTTTGATGTCGGTGTCCTC
Organism: Gemmatimonadota bacterium; assembly: GCA_025358055.1. GTDB lineage: Bacteria > Gemmatimonadota > Gemmatimonadetes > Gemmatimonadales > GWC2-71-9 > JANYKV01. The sequence continues at coordinate 34,698 of JANYKV010000183.1, read as the reverse complement.
GATGCCCCGTTGGATTTCTCTGAGAAAGAACTCGGTGAGCTCTTCGACGGTTCGCGCGCCCATCGACAATTGGGGATCGTGCCAATGCCCCGTGCAGGCGACGATCTGCACGCCCGAACGGCGCGACACTTCCTGCATGATGCGGACGTCGCGGCCGAGGTCGAACGTGGTGAGATCGACCATCGTGTCGACACCTTCGTCCTTCGCCGCTCTGAGCTTGTCGGCGGCCATGCTGATGAATTTCTCGCGGCCGCCGAAGAATTCCGGCCACGCGCGCCAGAAGCCCGCCGAGCTGCTGACGAGATGCTCGTGCGGCAGCGTGAACCCAAGCTTGGATGCGTCGATCGGCCCCAGCACGGTCGGCACCATTCCACGGGTCGGTCCGGATCCAGTCGCAGGGAAAAACCGGGCAGCAGACCGTCCGATTCTTCCGGTTGCCAGCGCGCCGGTAGTGACCAGGGCCGTACGTTCGAGAAAGTCACGACGGGTCACCATGAACCCTCCATTCCCTCGGGACCCGCCTAGCGGAGCCGCTGGCTCAACCAGTCGACGACCATACCCACCACCGACGAATCGACATTGAGCGGTTGCGGGAGTTTGGCATACCCGCCGGGGTACCCATCAGCATCGGGCACGAAGAGATGATTCAACCCGGGAAGCACCCGGCCCGTCACGTCGTGATTGCCCGCCTGCTTAAACGCAGCCACCCAATCGTCGACCTGGGTCGGATCGGCCTGACGATCGGTCTCTCCGGTGAGGATCAGGATCGCCGGCTTGTTCACCTGGCGGGCCGTGGGTGTTGGATCGTAGCCGTCCATGAACCGCATGTAGGGGTCGGCCTTGGTCAGAGAGTCGATCTTGTCCTGGACGTGGGCGATCGCAGTGTCGCGCTTGGCGGGCGAGAGCGTCGTGTCGTGGCGAATCATGTTCGAGAGCTGGAACACGAGAGTCCCGTGCAGCGAGTGCGCCACACCGGCGAGCAGCACCAACGCCTTGAGCGCCGGCTCCTCGAGGGCCACCATCGGGGCGTCGATCGCGCCCTCGCTATGACCGAGCAAGGCGATGCGATTGGCATCGATCTCAGGGCGAGTGCGGAGATAGGCGAGACCGGCGCGGATGTCCTTCACGAAATCCACCGGCGTCGCGCCTTTGAACCGCCCGGTCGACATGCCGACGCCCCGATCGTCCATCCGGAGCACCGCAATCCCTCGGCGGCCGAGAGAATCGGCGAATTGGCGAAACGGCCGGTAACCGCCGAACCCCAGATTCTCGTCCCGATCCTGCGGACCGGTGCCGCTGATCGTGACGACGACCGCGACGGGATGAGCCTTGCTGGCCGAGTTCGGAAGCGTGAGCGTGCCGCCGAGCGTGTGGCCCATCGTGGTCGTCACGGTCACCGACTCGGCTTTGTACGGTGCTCCCGGCGGAGCGGCATAGTCGGGTGGTTCGGCCGACTTCTGCTGCGCGGAGGCCGTTGTGGCGGCGATAGCGGTCGTGGCGAACAGCAGCGACGAGATCGGACGGATCAGGAACACGAGGGGGCTCCCGCGTGGAGGTTGCCGGGCCGGATTGGCACCGATGGATACTATCAGTAGGGCGCGGCGTACGCGAGGTTTCCGAGGAAGGGGGCGTTGGTCGAGGCAGTGGCGAACGTGAATTCCTCACCCAAGAGCGTTTTCGCCGTCTTGCTCGAGCCCGGCAAGTCGTTGGCGAAGCGGTTGAAGGCGTTCGGCGAGCGGCTGGTGTCGAGCGAGGCGAACCGCCGGGTCGTGCTGCTCGATCTCCTCCTCAACATTCTCGGCCGCGGACTGATTCAGGAGTTGGAGCTCCATCCCGGGTCGCTCGAGGTGGAAGACGTGACCCGGATGTTGGCGCAGCTGGCGCCGGCGACCAACCCACCGTGGCGGTTGGCCCGAGCGAAACTCACTCCCTACTAGCTCCACAGCCAAGGCCACGCCAATAGCTGTTCCGGCGCCGGCAGTCAACGCCTTCGCCTCGGCACCGGCGCGAGCCGCCAGAAATCCGGATCGGCCGCGACCCACTCCGGCGCCGGCATGCTCCAGTTCGGGCGCACGGCGAAGACTCTCGCACCGTGCTCTCCCGCCAAGGCCTCCGCCTGCCGGCGGGTCCTCACCGGCCGGAAGATATAGAGGGTAGAATCCGCTGCTTCCCACACGGATCCCTCGGCCGGCCGGCGACTCCGGGTGACAGTGACGACCATGAACCGCGCGTTCGCGACCGACCATGCCGCGCCGCGACTCAGATCGGGGCGATGGACGGCGTAGCCCATGATGGGCGACCCGATCAGGGTCTCCTTGCGTTTCGCCACCGCACCGAGCGCCTCCGTGAGCGGGCGATTTGCGGCGTACGCCTTAACGACCCTCGTCGTGTCCGCGTCACTCGCGAAAGCATTGAGCCACCAGACTTCGTGGGGCCCGCTCAGGGCCTCCAGTGCCAGATACGGATTGGGGCACTTGAGATCGGCACAGATCTGAGCCGCGTACTCCTCGATGGCGCGATAGGTGGAATCCACACTGCGCTTCAATGAATCCCGGTAGATGTACAGAATGGGGGGTGGCCGGTGCTGTGCGAGTAGGTGTGGCGGGTACAACAGAAGCAGAGCAACGATAGCGCGCATAGGGCCTCCTGCGGAATCGTCGGCTGCTTTCGCCGGTTCGGACACCGCGTAGTGCAAGGCGGTGGGAATCAACCGCCAAGGGTGACATAGAGGTTTGTCGGCTGACCCTGTCTCACGATAGGTGTGCCGAGGTTTCACTCTTGGGACTCATCGTTTCGCTCGCCACCTGCCGGCAGTTCCTATTTCGTGATCGTCTAATTGACCGGAATCCATCGATAGTGCCCCTGCTCGGCTCGGACGTGGCCGATGCCAGGAAAGGATAGATGCGCGCCTGCCACCCAATAGTCCTTGTCGGCCGCTAATTGGAATGCACGCTTGCGCTGAACGATCGCCGCGTCCGGGTCCGCGTCGAACGAGGTCGGGAGCGACGGGTAGGCAAACTGCACCGCGCCCACATGCACAAGATCGCCCAACACGATCAGCGTCTGTCCCCGGCTCTCGACAACATAGGACGTGTGGCCAGGCGTGTGCCCGTGCGTTGCAAGCGCACGGATACCAGGCACAAGCTCAAGGTCTTCGTCAAAGCTCTCAAATTTCCCGGCCTTGATGTATGGCGCGAACAAACCCGCGAGAAACTGAAGCCAGGCCTTGGCCTGGGCTCGGACTGTGTCCGGGGCCGCCGCTATTTGCGCCGCTGCCTTGTCCGAATTGAGAAAGCCGTCTACCTCACTCTTGGCCGCGCGAAGAATCGCATTCGGAAATGTGCGCTCGGTCCCGTGGGTCAGGCCGCCAACGTGATCGGGGCCTACGTGCGTGATATAGATTTCATCAACTTGTTCAGGCTGGTAGCCTGCCGCGCGGAGATTGGCGAGTAAACGGCCGGCCCCATGAAATCCTGGAGAATCGTCGAGTTTCCCTCCAGTACCGGTATCGATTAAAACCAGCTTGCTGCCGGTGTTGATGAGCAATGCGTTATAGGACATGCCAACAGGATCGCTGAGCCCCATTTCGGAAAGGCAATTCGTGATTTGCTCCGGTGTTGCGCTTGGCAGCGCCGTGGCTGTCGGCCAAGCAACGACCCCATCGTTTAACGCTGTAACTTCGAAATCGCCCAGCATCATCCGGTAAAAGCCCGGCGACTGGGTCTTCACCGGAGGTGCCGCGGCGTGTCCGGGCGGTAGGAAGCAAACCGCGACTGCCAAGCGAATCACCGTTGGGAATGTACTTCTGACAATTCTCACGTCGAATCCTCTGGGAGTCTGAAATTGTTCTCCGACTCAATACCCGTCTTGTCGAGGCGTACAGTTGGCGAGCAGTCGGCATACCGAGCTTACTGCTGCGTCACGACCAATGTAGCCATAAGCAATTTGACTCACAGGGCGCCGCATCGCGGGGAATGCTATGACTTGGTCCCGAAGAGTAGTCAGGCCTCAGTGCTTTGCACTAGGAAACGCGCTCGATCCCTGCCACTAATCGCAAGGGGTCGAAGGAAGTCCCCACTCGGCGCACGGTCTCTAGAGAGACCCGCGCCTCCTTTCCCGCCTTCTCTTGCCGTCTTGTTCATGCCGTCTTGTTCTTGCCGTCTTGTTTTTGCCGTTTTGTTCTTGCCGTCCTGTTCTTGCCGTCCGAGTTTCGCTCGGGCCCTGATCCCCCATGATCTGGTGACGCAGGCCGAGCCGAAGTAGGTTCCGAACCTCCGCCTTCGCCGTTCGCCACGTTTGACTGGAGATGATTCCCAAATGCGTTTGTTGACATGCGCAATGGTGGCCGCGACTCTGTGCCCCCTCACGGCTTCGGCGCAGAAACGCGCCGCCCAGGCACCGCGGCCGGGAGGCGGCGCCGCCGCTTTCGCCCCCGAACGCTTGGCCCGCATCGATTCGTTCGTGACCCGCCTGATTCGCTCCGGCCAGATCCCGGGCGCGGTCGTCATGATCGTGGGCGATGGCCGGGTCGCCTACCACAAGGCGTACGGTGTCCGTGATCTCGAAACGAAAGCCCCCCAGCGCGTCGACGATATTTTCCGGATCGCCTCGCAAACCAAGGCCATTACCTCCCTGGCCGTGATGATGCTCTGGGAGGAGGGACGTTTTGGGCTGGACGAGCCAATCGAGAAATACCTGCCTGCGTTCGCCGAGCAACGGGTCCTCACGAAGTTCCATCCCGCCGACTCGTCCTACGAGTCCGCGCCGGCCCGGCGTCGCACCACCATCCGCCAGCTGCTGACCCACACCTCCGGCCTCGACTATGCCGATATCGGCAGTGACGAGTTCAAGGCCATCTATGCCAAGGCAGGGATAACGGCGTTGGGCAAGGAAGGAGATGTTCTGGCGGACCGGATCAGTGCGCTGGGTCGGCTCCCGCTCAAGAGCGAGCCGGGCGAACGCTTCACCTACAGCATCTCGATCGATGTCCTGGGCCGCCTGGTCGAGGTGATCTCCGGCCTGCCACTCGATGAGTTCTTCCGCACCCGCATCTTCGAGCCGCTCCGGATACGCGACACCTACTTCGCTATTCCCACAGCCAAGCGCAACCGCCTCGTCGCCCTGCACCGGGATCAGGACGGCAAGCTGGTGGCCTGGCACCAACCGGATAGCAGCACCAAGGTCCACCCCGATTTCCCGGCGCGACTCGTGACGTATTTCTCAGGGGGCGGCGGGCTCTCGTCCACCACCGCTGACTACGCCCGCTTCCTGCAACTCTTCCTCAACGGTGGCCAACTGGACGGGGTCCGCCTTCTTGGCCGGAAAACGGTCGACATGATACTCACCAACCAGGTGGGTGCCTTGCAGCCGGCCTTCGGGCTAGGCTTTGCCTTGGAGACGACCGACAACGACTTCCGGTCGCCGCTGACCGTCGGTTCCTTCGAATGGGGCGGCGCATTCAAGACGACGTACTGGGCGGATCCGCGGGAACGCTTGATCGGGTTGATCTACACCAACGTCTTCGGCGGAGGTGTCGACCTGGGTGGGCCCTTCAAGGCACTGGTCTACGGGGCGCTGCGGTAGGCCAATTTGCGATCGTTCGCTGCTCTGTCCTCACACTCCTTAGCCTCCTTTGCGGTTTGGGAATCAGGTAACGGTCGCCATCCCACCTCGACCAAGTTCGCGCTCAATCAGATACCGATCACCAAGGTTGGGAGCTGTGCTCATCGGAGGGAGAATCTACTGCGCGGTACGCTCTCGCCGAGCGGATCCGCCACTCACATTAGGAAGGCGTTTCTCCCCACACCTCGGCGAAATACTCGGCGAGGTCGAGCTCGAACGCGGGAAGCGCGCTGTTGGGCTGCCAGATCGCCCGGTCCAGGGCCACTGCGGGCCGCTGGTCCTCGGGTCGCCATCGCTCCACGGTCCTCGAATCAGGATCGACGATCCAGTACTCCCCGACACCGGCCCGCTGATAGGCCGGGCGCTTGATCGTCCGGTCGTTGCGACCCGTCGAAGGTGACTGGACTTCCGCGATGAAGATCGGCACCTCGCATTGGCGCCAATCGAGCGGCTTCCGTCCGCCGACGAGCGGCAAGACGAAGAGATCAGGCTGGGCCGAGTACCCCCGGCGGAAATCGAGATCGGCGGGAGAGGCCATGACCTCTCCAAGGTGGTGCCGATCGACGTACGGCTTGATCCGGTCGTATAACGCCATCACCGCCCGTTGGTGGATTAGCCGAGGAGCCGGTGTCACCAGCAGCTCGCCGTCGATGAGCTCGTACCGGTTGCCGTCGTCCGGGAGCGCCAACACCTCGTCGCGGGTCCACCGCCGCCGCGCGTCAGGCATACCCATACCATACCCTCCTCGGCGACACCTCGGCAACCCATCCGTCTAACGTGGCGAGCTCAGCCCGGAACAGAGCAATCAAATGAATGCCACCCCCATCATTTCAGCCCGGGCGGCGTCGTCAACGGCGGTCAGTCTTAAGAAAGCTCACTTGGGTTCTTTCGTCGCGAGTCCCCGAGCGGCCCCAACCTAATCTTTGCGCGGACCCGAAGGGGTCGAGGCAATCTGTGCCGGCCATCGTACGGGGGTGAGACAGATTGCTTCGACCCCTTCAGGGTCTCGCAATGACAGAAGGCGGAGACGCGGCCCGGGCTCCCTAGGAGCCGTCCGCCGAGTGAGGGCTTTAGCCATCGGAAACGATGACGCCGATCCGACGCTGTTCCGCTGTCCATCGGGTACGTCGCAGTCCACGGCGCGATCCGACCGTGTCGTGAAGCGGCCCGCGTACCAGGATGCGGGAGTCGCGGAGTAACTGGATCGTCGACCTCGACGCTCGGCTGGTCGAACGTTGGCGGCCGGTCGACCAACGGCCTGAAATCATTGTCGACCACCTCACCTAGGCCCCTCAGAAATCGAGGCATGGCGGCTCAACCTGGCAGCCTATTTCGCCGACGTAGGGGGCGAGGGTTCTCCGAAATAGGCCGCCGCACCGCCGCACCGCCGCACCTCCCTCTCCCGAAACGCATCGTAGGGAGTTCAGGCGCGACTCGCGCTGCTAGCCACGCCCATTGAAGAAACTGGGGCGCGCTCGTACCTGCAGCACCGTGTGCGCGACCAGTTCCACGCCGATGAAGACGACGCCAGCGAGCCACCATGCGGGCAACTGGCTCAACCGGAACCCATAGAGGCCGCGGGCAGTGAGCACCATGCCGAGTCCTAACCCGCAACCACCGAGAAACCAGGTGCCCAGTCGCGCCACACACTGCGCGGTCCGTGCGGCAGGCAGCCGAGGCCTTAGCCAATTGAGATACCATAACTCGAGCCAGTGGCCCCCGAACGACGGCCAGAGCATGAGGACTACCGCGGCGGGCCATGGGATCGACCGAGCGGAGCGGGCCGACCACGCCGCGAGCACCGTCCCCGCAACGATCGCGATAAGAAGAGTTCGTACGAGTGTTGTGCGGAGCGGCTCGCGATAGGGTTGCCATGTTCCGCTCATTCTATTCCGCTCCGATGAAGTGCCCGAACCATCACTAGCGCCTGTCAGTGCCACCTAACTGGGATTGGACTGCAATCGACGTCCCCTCTTGCAGTCCAAATCCACCATATCATACCCTCGACAGTCAGACACGGAAATGCTGCGGTAGTCACTCATTCTTGGGATCCTCGCTCTTCACCTCCTCGCCCCGCCCCCCTCCCGCCTCGTCAGGTGCAGCCTCACCCGGGCGAGGATGTTCCGAGGTTCGACCCCGCCTGTACCCCAAAGTGGACACCTCGATCCGCCCTCGAAACACGGCCTCCGCCCTCCGTCCCACCGACCTCTCAAACCGGATCTCCCCCCGTCGTACTCACATGTCGCCCTACCTCGTTCACGGATCGTTCATCCCCGCTCAACTCAGCTCTGCCCCCATTCGACGGGCACTCTCCGTCAGCCGCCGCCCATTCAACCCGCCTCGTGCCACGCTCTTCATCATTCGACGCTCATTCGCCCCGCCCGGAAACAGTCCCTCCTATATTCGACCGGCGCTCTAACTCTTTCGAACTCTGTTCGTTACCACCGCAACCACCGTTCTCCGCGGTTTGGCTCCGCCGCACCCCAGAAGTCGAGCGGAGTGTCGCGGTTTTCAGCCGCGAGTCAGCCCAGATCGCCTCGCCTGCGAGTTAACGAACTGTGCATCAACAACAAGCCCCGAAGCGAAGCGGCCGCCTCTCGGCGGCCACTCACGGTGGGTTACGGAGTCTTCTTCTTCATTGCGGATGCCTTCGGCTTCCAGAATTCAGGGTCGCCCGTGACCCATTCTTGCGGCGGCAGGCTCTGCGACGGCGTGAAGGAGAAGTGATCGGTCTGCTGGGTGTTCACGGCGCTCGCCTGCATCGCCGCCAGCTTCTTCTGCCCCTCCTCGCCGCCGAGCGCGGTCAAGTACTCGGCACCGTGGATGGTGGCGGCCTCATCCAGTTCTGCGAGCGACTTCCGGGCGACGAAGAGGTAGAACGTTGCCCCCGCTGTGCCCGCGCTCGCCTCCCAGATGGAGTAGGAGTCGCTAAGGTGAGCGGTCTCGTGGGCCGCCTTGACCGTCTTACGCGCATCCTCGAATTCTCCGGTGTGACCGGGGCGCACTGAGATCCGGGTCACCGAGACGAACCGCATGTGCGGAAGATCGGCCGGGGGACCGTAGCCCAGCTCGGGGCGAGGGCGGAGCGTCATGCTTCGCATATCGCTGAGGAGATCGGCTTCGCCGCCGACGAACCGGTCGCCGATCGCGGTGGCCACCGAGTTGGCTGCGACGTCCTCGTTGTTCTTCTGGTAGGCCGCCCAGGTGGGGTAGGCCGAGAAATACCAGACCTCGTTCGGACCCGTGAGCGACGTCATTGCGATGTAGTGAGACGGCGACTTCGCGGCGGTGAGGGCCCGTGCCCAGGCCGTTTCGTGGGCGTTGTGCGCGGGGACCTTGCCGGCCTTCACCGATTCCCGATAGATGAACAGGACGTTGGTGGCGGGTGCCGGTGGGCTCTGAGCAGTGAGCACGACGGGCAGAACGAGGGACGCGAGCACGAGCAGACGGCTGGAATGCATAGTGCCTCCTTGCCGGGACATCGAGTGGGCGCTCCATCGGAGCTGTGGGGTCGGTATGCAAGCGGACGCTTGCTGGCGAGCAATGTACCCCTGGCCTGAGAAATCGCTAGAGGGCGGTGGCGGCGCGTCGCGGCCTCGGCCGCGAGCAGGGACCGCCGGTTCCCCTTTCCCGGTTCCCCTTTCCCTTTTCTCCCCCCTAACTCCCCCCTAACTCCCCCCTTCCCGAGCCTACCGAGACAACTACATTCCGAAAACAGCGGTCGAAAGATTCCGAATCGTCACGTTGAACCAGCGGGTAGGAGGCGGCATGAGTCGTATGAGACCATTGATCGTGCGCCTCAGGACTGCGTCTCGTCACGCGGTGACTGGCCTCGTCGCGTTACCGACTCTCCTCGCGGCCTGGCAATCGTCGGTCGCCCGGGTTGTGGTCACACCGGCGTCACCAGTGGCGATCATCGGCGAGCCGCTGCAGCTCGCGGCCCAAGCGGTCGACTCCGCGGGCCGTGTGGTGTCTGGAGTCACCATTCGCTTTCAACGCACCTGTTGCATCTTCGAGGGCGGTGTGGATGAGAAGGGGATCGTCACTGCGGGGGCGCCAGGCACCTTGGTTGTCGCGGTGACCGCGATCGTTCCCGGACAGAAGCCGGTCATCACTCTGGTTAGTATCCCGATTCGCCCTGGTCCCGCCGCTACCATTTCGCTCGACCCGGCACCCGTTCGGCTGCTGGCCGGTCAATCGCTCCTGCTGCACCCGTCCGTCCGATCGGCCCGGAACGACCTCCGCGCGGGGGACCTGATCGCCTGGAGGAGCTCGGCGCCCGCCGTCGCCCGCATCTCACCAGACGGTAACCTGGTGGGGGTCGCTCCGGGACGTGCTGTGATCACCGCGGCGTCCGGCAACGCTCGCGAGCCTCTCAGTGTCGAGGTGGTGCCCGCCAACCTGCGTTCCGTGACCATTGCCCCAACCACCCCCTCGGTGCGGACCGGCGACGTCGTGTGCTTCGGCCTCACCGTTGTCGACGCGGGCGGCGGGGAAGTGGCCGGGCTCACGCCGACGTGGATGTTTGCGCCTGGCGAGGGCCAAATCGGCACTGACGGTGGATTTGTCGCGTATCAGCCCGGGACGTATTCAGTCACCGCGCTTTTGGGTCCGAAGAGCGCCACCGCAAGGGTCACGGTCCGCCCGCGGGATGTTCGCCGCCCGGCCTCTATCGTCGGGTCGTTGATCCTGAATAAATACCAAACCAGCGAGGTGTGGCTCCACCCCAACGGCACCGTCGCCTATCTCGGCACTCTCGACGGTGGTAAGGTCTACACCATCGATGTCGGCAACCCGGCCTCTCCGATGATCGTCGATTCGGTCGTGGTCAACGCGCGGGTCATCAACGATGTCATGGCTTCGGAAGACGGCAAAGTGCTGGTCATCACCCGGGAAGGGGCGGACAACCGGAAGAACGGCATCGCGCTGTTCACGATCGACGATCCCCTCCACCCCAAGTTTGCAGCCGAGTTCACCGATCCCGTCACCTCCGGCGTGCATTCCGCGTTCATCAACACTCAGGCCAAGTACGGGCGTTTCGTCTACCTCACCGACGACGGTAGCGGCCGGCTTGTGATCGCCAATATCGACGACCCGGCGCACCCCAAGCTGGTAGCCACCTGGCAAGTCCCCCGAACCGAAACCGGCCGCTATCTCCATGACATTGATGTCAAGGATGGACTGCTGTACGCCAGCTACCTCAACGATGGGCTGGTCATCCTCGACGTGGGTAACGGGATCAAGGGCGGGTCGCCCTCCGACCCACAATTTGTCTCCCAATTCAAATACGACCTCGTGGCCCGCCGCCGGCTTGCCGAGGCGGGAGGCGCCACCGTCATCGGTGGGACGCATACCGCCTGGCGTCACAAGAACTACGTCTTCATTGGCGACGAGATCATCCCGTTACCGGGGCAGGGCCAGCCGCTGATCCCCGATCGCGCGTGGGGTGGCCTGCAGGTGATCGACGTTTCCGACATCTTCCATCCGAAGTCTGTTGCGTGGTACGACCCCGAAAATGGCGGGGTTCACAATGTGTGGGTGGTGGGCGACACGCTCTATATGGGCGCGGCGAACGCCGGGTTTCGTGCCTTCGACATCTCGGGTGAACTCAAGGGCGACCTCCGGGCTCAGGACCGCGAGATCAGCCATGTGAACCCGGTCAGCCCCAAAGGTTGGAAGCCGAATGCCGCGTACACCTGGGGTGTGGTGGTCAAGAACGGACTGGCCTTCGTACCCGACATCAACAGCGGCTTGTTCATTATTCGGATCGGCGACGCTCGGCCGGCGATTCCATGATCCTTGCCGCTCTCGTGGCGCTCGCCGGAGTACCGGATCCGCCAACTCGCGACTACCTCGTCTTGGTGGCGTCGGAATCCACCGATCAGGTGGCCATTGTGCGGTTTGGTCCCGGCGGCATCAGAGTCGAACGCACGAAATACGTCGGTTGGCTCCGGAACGAAATCGCCGGCCCCCACGGTGTGAGCCTCTCACCGGACGGCCGTCACTATTTCGTCACCACAGCTCACGGAGTGCCCTTCGGATTTCTGCAGAAGTACGCCGCGACGAATGATTCTCTCGAAGGGAGGGTTATCCTGGGGAACTTTCCGGCCACCGTTCAGGTGTCGCCCGACGGATACTACGTCTACGTCGCCAACTTCAACCTCCACGGTGACCGGATTCCCTCGAGCGTATCGGTGGTTGCCGCGGACGAGATGGTCGAGATCGCCCGGATCGAGACCTGCACCATGCCGCACGGCTCGCGCCTAACGCGGGATGGCGCCAAGCACTACTCGACCTGCATGATGGACGAGGCCCTAGTCGAGATCGATACGCGCGCCATGAACGTGTCCCGGCATTTTGTCCTCACGGCGGGCCGGGAGATGGGTCTGACCGGTCCGGTTGCCGCGTCGCTCGCCGGAAAGCACGATTCCGGCGGCCATGGGATGGAGCCCCCCAAGCCGGGCGACACTACCTGCCAACCGACCTGGGCCCAACCCTCGGCGGACGGCGCCCGGGTTTGGGTTGCCTGCAACAAGTCGAGCGAGATCGTCGAAATCGACGGCACGACATGGAGCCTCGTCAGGCGCATTCCGGCCGGTCCTGGTGTTTACAATCTCGCCCTCACCCACGATGGATCGCGCTTGGTGGCGACGAACAAGCGAGACCAAAGTGTTTCCGTGTTCGACCGAGCGAGCGGACGGGAGCTGGCGCGGATTCCGACGACCCGCAAAGTGGTACACGGAGTCGCCATCGCGGACGACGATCGATACGCGTTCATCTCAATTGAAGGCTCCGGCGACCAGCCGGGTACGATGGATGTCATCGACCTCACCAAGTTGTCCAAGGTGGCAAGCGTCGATCTCGGCGCGCAGGCCGGTGGCATCGACTTCTGGCGGAGCGAGCCGCCTCGTTCGGATAAATAGCCGAGGCCGACTCGCCTTTTCCCTTCCCCTGTCTCCTTTTCCCCTTCCCCTCTTATCTCCTCGCCAACTCCTCGCGCACCACCGCCCCCCCCTTCATTACGAATCCGACCTTTTGCAGTTGCGTTATGTCGCGCAGCGGGTCGCCCGGCACGGCGATGAGGTCCGCGTACTTGCCCGCCTCCACGCTCCCCACCCGATCGCTCCACCCCATAATCTCGGCGTCGAGGCTCGTGGCCGCGACGATGCAGGCCATCGGCGCCTCGCCGAGCTGGCCGCGTACGGCGCACTCCTTGGCGTTCTCGCCATGCTCGATCACCACGGCGTCGGTGGCGAAGCCGATCGGGATGCCGGCGGCGAGAGCCCGCTTGAATCCACCATACTCAGCGTCCTTGATCTGACGGTTCCGTTCGCGCTCGGCGGCCGGAATACCGTTGGCGGCGCCTTCCTGCTCAACGGCAACGGCCGTGTAAAGCGTCGGCACGTAGAATGTGCGGCGGTTGGACGCCTTGAGGAGTTCGATGGCTTCGTCGTTCAGATACGAGCCGTGGTCCACCGTACGCACGCCGGCCTTGATCGACGCGATGATGCCGCCGGCCCCGTGAGCGTGTGAAGCAACCTGTCGTCCCCACCGGCCGGCCTCGGTGACCGCCGCCTGGATTTCCGCCTCGGAGTACTGTTGTGCCCCAGGGGGAATGCCCTTGGAGAGGACGGCACCGGTGGAGAGGATCTTGATGAAGTCGGCGCCGTTCTTGAAGTTCGTGCGGACCGCCTTGGTAATCTCTTCGGGCCCGTCGGCCAGGTTCTTCACGAGAGGCACGTCGACGTAGATCGAGAACTGCCGGGCATCACCGGCCCCGCCGGTGGCCGAGACGTAGTTGCCCGCGACCATCATACGCGGGCCCAGCACTGCGCCGGCGTTGATCGCGTCGCGCAAATCCACGTCCACAAAGGGCCAGGTAGGCCCCATGTCGCACACCGTCGTGAACCCGGCCCGAAGTGTGACGAGCGCGTTCCGCGCACCCCACAACGCGTCATGCCCAGGCGTCGTGCGCGTGAGCGCGTCCTCCCAGTGCACGTTGCGCGCACCCGTCAGGTGCGTGTGCAGGTCGATCAGCCCGGGGAGAAGTGTGGCGTCGCCGAGGTCGATGACCTTCGCCCCCGCCGGCACGGGGAGGGATGCAGCCACCGCAACGATGCGCTCGCCTTCGACGCGTACCATTCCCGGCGAGAGTGGCGCCCCGCCTCGGCCGTCGATGAGATGCGCGGCCTTGACGATGATGACGGTGGGTGGGGAAGGGGGAGTCGCCTGCGCGTGCGCAACCGACGTGGCCGTGGCTGCGGCCAGGACAAGTGTGTCCAGGACGGTCCGCCGGACGAGCGCATCCATGCCTACCTCGGTTCTGGTGTTGAAATCGCGTGACAAATTGGAAGGGGATGTTCTTCGCCCACCCAAGCTACGGGGCGGGGCGGGGGGTGTCCACTCGGGTTCACGCGGCGGGTCCAAGCGCTTTCAATCTGGCCCTCATTCCGAGCATTGCATCGCGGTGCTAAAGATGGATGCGGCTCTTAGCCGCGAGGGGCAGAGGCATCCAAAAGCTCCGCGACTGCGCACCGAAATCCAGGGAGCACGTCCTGCCCGTCGAGCGAGCCTCGGCCCGCCACCACCAATGGGGGGCGGTTGGGATGATGGACGAAACCCTGCCGCTCCTCCGGATCCACGATCCATACCAACCTGGTCCCGGCAGCAAGATAGTCCGCCACTTTTTCCGCGATTTGGGTCCTGCGCGCTTCGGGAGAGAGGATCTCGATCGCGAGGTCGGGAGCGCACGGAATGAACGCCCTCGGGACCTGGTCGCGTCGGCTGCGGTCATATTCCTTCGCGCTCTTCGCGTCCTTGCGGTAAGGTGCTGGTGCGGTTCCTAGGGGCTCAAGCCGCGGCTGACGACTTCTGTCCTGGCGGTGATGGCCCGCACGGCCGACGAAGTAGTCTATGCCTGCATCGCACATGGAGCTGATAGAGATGGCTTCGACCGCCTTCGGGGATCTCGCAATGACAGAAGGAGGAGCCTTTCTTTTCCCTTTTCCCTTTTCTCCGGCTGTTATCATAACTCCCACGGCACACTGCCGCCCGGCGCGCACAGATACCGCATCCCCTCCAACGCCCCCGCGCCACTGACCTCCCACGCCTCCACTTTTCGGTCCGGCCCAATCACGAGCGACGACCCGTCGGCGAAGGAGGCGTGGAGATATCCCGGCCGGGTCACTCGCAAGCTGAGGATCGACCGGTTGATGAGAGTGAGGAGGGGCGCGATGGTCTCCGGTTCGTCCGGAACCACTCGATGCACGACCCCATCGATTTCCGTGAAGTCAAACCCCACCCCAAGTCGAAGCTCTGCCGAGGCCTGGAGCGACCAGGTCAGGAGGCGCACCGAGTGCGGGTCGATCGCGAGTTGGGTCACCCGGTGGCCCTCGAGTTCCCAGGCATGCTCGAATTCTGAATGATTCAGTTTCGCGCTCATTCACCGCTCGGCGACTAGGTGCAAGGACCCGGGCAGGGAACGGTGCCGGGCAGGACCATCGAATGATAATTTATCGACTCACGGCGGCGAGAGCTAAACCCGTACCGGCCGCACGGAGTGGCCTTCCAGAGATGAGTGCCCCCGGCGATCTTCTATCCGACGCTTCCTTCCGCCGGAGTCATACTAAATGTGGAAACGACTCGCCGTGCTCTCCGTTGTCTCCGCACCCTTCATCGTGAGGGCTGCCGCGGCTCAGGACGCCAAGCCGACGATCGAGGAAAAGACCAAAGGCTTTAACCGGATCGACGGCTTCATTCCCATGTACTGGAATCCCAGCTCGGGCCGCTTGTTGCTCGAGATCAGCCGCCTCGATGAGGAACTGCTCTACGTCACGTCCCTCCCGGCCGGCGTTGGGTCCAACGACATCGGGTTGGACCGCGGCCAGCTGAGTGGGTCGCGGATCGTGAGCTTCCATCGCGTCGGTCCGAAGCTGCTCATGGTCCAACCGAACTACGAATTCCGCGCCCAATCCAAAGACACGTATGAACAGAAGGCGGTCCGTGAGTCCTTCGCGACGTCCATCCTGTGGGGGTTCAAGATCGACGCGGAATCGGGTGGGAAACTCCTGGTCGATGCCACGGATTTCTCCCTCCGCGACGTGCACAATGTGGTGGGCGCGCTCCGTCGGACGCGACAAGGCGATTTTCGGCTGGATGAGTCTCGGAGCGCCATGTTCCTCGACCGCACCCGAGGCTTCCCCCGCAACACGGAAATCGAAGCTACACTGACGTTCGTCGGTGACAACCCGGGCCGCTGGTTGAGCGAAGTGACTCCGACGCCGCAGGCGGTGACGGTCCGAGAGCATCAATCTTTCGTGGCGCTGCCCGAACCCGGCTACACACCCCGCGCCAATGATCCGCGCGCGGGGTATTTCGGCATCAGCTACGCCGACCTCGCGACGCCGATTGGCAGCCCGTTGGAACAACGGTTCATCAGCCGGCACCGCCTCAAGAAGGTCGATCCGGCCGCGGCGGTGAGCGATGCGATCAAGCCGATCGTCTACTACCTCGACCGCGGCACGCCCGAGCCA
The DNA here is from genome assembly GCA_025358055.1 of Gemmatimonadota bacterium. GTDB lineage: Bacteria > Gemmatimonadota > Gemmatimonadetes > Gemmatimonadales > GWC2-71-9 > JANYKV01. The sequence continues at coordinate 18,544 of JANYKV010000183.1, read as the reverse complement.
ATCCGAAGTGCCTTGATGGACGGGGCTCGATGGTGGAACCAAGCGTACGAGGCGGCGGGATACCGGAACGCGTTTCAGGTGGAGCTGATGCCGGAAGACGCCGATCCAATGGACGTTCGCTATAACGTGATCCAGTGGGTGCACCGGTTCACCCGAGGCTGGAGCTACGGTGCCACCATCTCGGACCCCCGAACCGGCGAAATCATCCAAGGGCACGTCACCCTTGGCTCACTCCGGGTACGGCAAGATTACCTGCTCGCCCAGGGACTTCGGTCTCCCTTTGTGCACGGAGACGAGCCGGCTCCGGAACTCCAAGCGATGGCGTTGGCGAGGCTTCGGCAACTTTCGGCGCACGAAGTGGGGCACACGCTGGGCCTGGAACACAACTACATCTCGAGCGCTGAGGGCCGAACCTCCGTTATGGACTATCCGCCTCCGGTGGTCAAACTCGCGTCGGATGGGTCGGTGGATCTCTCCGACGTCTATGCCGTCGGCATCGGCGCTTGGGACAAAGAGGCCATCAAGTACGGCTATCAGGACTTCCCATCCGGCACGGCCGAGCACGCCGCGCTGCAAAAACTCTTGAGCGACGCCCGCGCCAAGGGCCTCGATTTCCTCACCGACCAAGATGCTCGACCCGCGGGAAGTTCTCACCCGCGAACCCATCTCTGGGACAACGGCGCCGATGCCGCGGTGGAACTCGAGCGGATGATGGCCGTTCGAAAAGCCGCGTTGAGCCGGTTCGGCGAGAACGCCATTCGGACGGAGATGCCACTCGCGACGATGGAAGAAGCATTAGTGCCGTTGTACCTCCATCATCGCTACCAGGTGGAGGCGGCGTCGAAGGTGATCGGCGGGCAGGAGTACACCTATGCGTTGCGCGGCGATGGGCAGCGCCCGGTGCGCGCCGTGCCCGCGGTGGCACAAGAGCGGGCATTGCGCGCCGTCCTTGCAACGCTTCAACCCGAGGTCTTGGCGATCCCACGAAACTTACTGGACAAAATTCCGCCGCGGCCGAACCTGTATGAGCCGCATCGGGAGCTGTTCACTAAACACACTTGGATGAACTTCGACGCGCTCTCGCCAGCCGGAGCGGCAGCCGACCTCACGCTGTCCTTTGTGCTGCAGACGGAGCGGGCGGCCCGCCTGGTCCAGCAGCACGCCCTCGATCCGAACCTACCCGGACTGGAGAGCGTCATCGATCGTGTGGTGAATTTGACCTTTAGTGCCCCGCCGACGGACCAGTACTATGCCGAGGTCGCTCGCACCGTACAGCGCACGGTGGCCGATCGGCTGTTGGCATTGGCAAACGAGGCGGAGACGAGCCAGGTGCGCGCGGTCACAACCCTGAAGCTCACTGAGCTGCGCGACCGGATGAATCGCGGGCTTCCCGGCCTCCCTCCAGCCGAGCGCGCCCATCGGGGCCTCATCGCAGCGGACATTCAGAAGTATCTTACCCGGGACTACGACCCGCTCAAGCGGATCGAACCGCGGGTGGCGCCCCCGGGAAGTCCGATCGGAACGAACACCAATTGGCCGCTTGACGAGGACGAAGTTCCTTGAACTCTACCTTGAATCGGAGACCCCAATGAGCAGCAGGATTTCCCAGTGGAGTGGAGTCGCCCTACTCGCCTTGAGCCTGACCACCATCGCGCCCCTGGCCACGAGCGCCCAAACGCCCGCGGCAACGCCGCCGCCGGCCAAAACGGAGGACGTCTCCTCCATCGACGCCGTCATGAAATCGGTGTATGACGTCATTTCCGGGCCGGCCGGTGAGAAGCGGAATTGGGACCGGATGCGTTCGCTCTTCGTGCCGGGCGCGCGGTTGATTCCAACCGGCACTCGGGAAGGGAAGGCATACAATCGGGTTATGACCCTCGAGGAGTACATCGCCTCGAGTGGACCGTACCTCGAGAAGAATGGCTTCTTCGAGGTGGAGGTCAGTCGGAAATTGGAGCGGTATGGGAATATCGTCCACCTCTTCAGTACCTACGAATCGCGCAACAAGAAAGAGGACGCGAAGCCGTTTGCCCGGGGCATCAACAGCTTTCAACTCTGGTTTGACGGCACTCGGTGGTATGTCGTGACGATCTATTGGCAAGCCGAGTCCAAGGAAGTCCCAATTCCCTCGAAGTACCTGACGAAGGAATAGATGTAGTTGCGTTCTCTCCTGTTCTATCTCCTGCTCGTGGTGGGGCCGCTCCTGGGTTCGTTCCGGGATCGGCCCCATCAGGTCGTACCGGCCTCCGTTCCACCGCCGATCTGCGTGGATTCCGTGCACCGGGCGCCCTTCGGGCCGAGCAACGACCTCTATTGCATCGAGCTGGTGCCGCGCCCCGAGGTGTACCAGGTCAAAGGATCCGTGGAACTCGGTCGCGCGGCTTCACCGTTCGACGTTGCCGTGGATATCGACGGCCATCAGAAATACGACCTGTCGGTGGACATCGGGGGCTTGCCGGATCCCTCCACTCTCGGGTCCTTCCGGGTGTATGTCGCGTGGGTGACCCCGCCTGTATTGGCGCCGATGGTCAAGCTCGGTGTGGTGGGTAATGGCCACACCCATCTCGGCCCCGTCGCCTTTGACAAATTCATGGTGTTGATCACCGCGGAATCAGATTCCGGCGTGACCGAACGGACCGGTAAACTCGTGCTCCGCGGCACGTCTCCCAGCATTCGAATGCAACGTCATGACATGCTCCTTCCGTATACGGCCGCGAGCACCGCGATGGATTCGATGCACTCGGGACATCATGCCGGCCATGGCGGAGAGGCGGCCGCCGTTGAATGGGCCGCCCCGCCCATGCGCCCGGGCTTTCTCATGCCGATGCTTGGCATGGAGGGGCTCGTGCCTCCGGTGGCTCCATGGCTTCCGCCGACGGGGTCGAAGGTGCCATTGGCCCGGCCGCGGGAGTTGCGGCGGCTCAAGAATGGTGATGTTCTCGCGCTCGATGCCGCACCGGTGCGCCGAGTGCTCCGCGGCAACGCGCTCACGCTCTACGCATTCAACGGGCAGTACCCCGGGCCGCTCATCCAGGTGGACGCCGGTGCGACGATCACTGTCAATTTCACCAACCATCTCGATCAGCCGACGAGCGTGCACTGGCACGGTATCCGGCTGGACAATCGGTACGACGGCGCCGTAGGAGTTACTCAGGACGCGGTACCACCGGGCGGACGATTCCAGTATCGTGTCCATTTCCCCGATGCGGGCATCTTCTGGTATCACCCGCACGTACGAGAGGATATCCAGCAGGAACTCGGCCTCTATGGCAACATCTTGGTGCGCTCGCCGAAGGGGATGGTCCCCGCCGCGGTGAACGACGAAGAGGTCGTCACGCTCGATGATCTGTTGCTGGGCGAGGATGGGTCGTTGGTGCCGTTCGGCATGGACACACCGACGCACGCTTTGATGGGCCGATTCGGCAACCTATTCCTCACCAACGGCGAACCGGTGTATTCGAAGACCGTCGCCCGCGGAGCAGTGGTCCGATACTACTTCACCAATGTTTCCAACACGCGCACGTTCAACGTCTCCTTCACCGGCGGCAAGATGAAGCTGGTCGGCGGAGACGGGGGAGCCTTCGAACGCGGTGAATGGGTCGAAAGCGTGCCCATCGCCCCCGCGCAGCGGTACATCGTGGACGTGGCCTTTTCGATCTCCGGCAATTCGTGGCTGCTGAATCGAGTCCAATCCATCGACCACATCCTCGGAAACTTCATCTCGGAAGTCGACACGCTTGGCGCGGTCCACGTAGGCGCTTCGCCCGCGGCGCCGGATCATCAGTCGCAATTCGCTCGCCTGACCGGGTTGGCCGGGAACGACCTGGGGCGGTTCCGCTCTGATCTCGACCGGCCGGCCGATCGGGAATTGCTCCTGACGGTTCGTCCCAAGAACATTCCCTACGCGGTGCTCCGGATGCTGCAGATGGACTTGCCGTACGCCAATCCGGTCGAGTGGTCCGGCACGATGCCGATGATGGATTGGCTGATCACCGGCCCGCAGGCGGAATGGGTGCTCCGGGATCCGGCCACCGGCAAAGAGAACATGGCGATCGATTGGCGGTTCCGGGTGGGCGATTTGGTGAAGATTCACCTGGCTAATGACCGAGGCACGCTCCACCCCATGCAGCACCCGATCCATCTGCATGGACAACGATTTGTGGTGCTCTCCTATAACGGCGTACCGAACCCCAACCTCGTATGGAAAGACGTGGTCCTCCTTCCGGTTGGCGCCACAGCGGATATCCTTGTGGAAGTCTCCAACCCAGGCAAGTGGATGATTCACTGTCACGTCGCGGAACATCTACAGTCCGGGATGATGACGGTCTTCGAGGTCGGCCCGGCACCGTAGGGGGACACGGCGCATGCATCCCGAGCATCGATTACCATATTCTCGAAGAGGGCTCCACATGCGAAGAATGACAATGACGGCCCTGGTCTTGAGCGCTCTCGCGAGCCAATTGGGGGCGCAAGCACGGCCCGCGCTGGCCAAAGAACTTCAAGAGTTCGTGAGCGTCTCCGCACCGGTCGTTGCGCTAATCCACGTGCAGGTCTTGGATGGGACCGGAGCGCCGGCCCAGATGGACCAGACGATCCTTCTCCGCGATGGCCGGATCGCCGCGATCGGCCCGAGTAGTTCCCTCACGATTCCCGCCGAGGCGACCCGGATGGACCTGACCGGGCACACTGTCATTCCGGGGATTGCCGGACTCCATGACCACACCTTCTACACCACGGGAGCCGGCCGACGGTCCCAGCTCAATTTCAGCGCGCCCCGGCTGTACCTCGGCTCGGGCGTCACGACCATTCGGACGACCGGCAGCATCACCCCCTACGCGGAAATCAGCATCAAAGCCCAAGTCGAAAAGGGAACGGCCATCGGGCCGAGAATGTTCATTAGCGGTCCCTACATCACCGGACCCGATCAGGTCGTAGAACGAATCCATGTCACGACTCCGGAAGACGCTCGTCGCGTCGTGAAGTATTGGTACGAAGAGGGTGCGACGTGGTTCAAGCTCTATACGATGATCACGCGACGGGAAGCGGCGGCGGCCATTCAAGAGGCTCATCGGCTCGGTGTGAAGGTCACCGGGCATCTCTGTTCGATCGGATTCAAGGAAGCCGCCGATCTGGGGATCGACGCGGTGGAACACGGGCTGGCATCGAATTTGGAGTACGTTTCCGGCAAGGTGGTTGACGTGTGCCCGTCGCTCGATATCAAAGCGTACGGGGCGCTCGATGTGAATGGCCCGGAGGTGCAGTCCACGTTTCGCGCGCTGATCGATAAGCATGTCGCCATGACGTCGACCTTGGCGGTGTACGAGCTCTCGTTGCCCAATCGGCCGCCGTTGGATCAGCGCATGCTCGACGCCATGAGTCCCGACGTGCGCGATGAGGTCCTGACCAGCCGCGCTCGCATCGCCGGCAACCCGCGTGGAGCGGACTGGGTTGTCTTGTTCAAGAAGGCACAGGAGTACGAGGTCGCATTTGTGAAAGCGGGCGGGCTCCTCGCCGCTGGAGTAGACCCGACGGGCAACGGTGGCGCCCTCCCGGGGTTCGGGGACCAGCGCAATTTCGAGTTGCTGGTCGAGGCCGGATTCACGCCGGTTCAGGCGATGCAAGTGATGACCCTGAACGGCGCCAAAGTTTTGGGGATCGATGACAAGTTGGGGTCGGTGACCGTCGGAAAAATCGCCGATCTGGTGGTGATCAAAGGCGACCCTGCCGCCCATCCGGTGGATATCCGCAACGTAGTCACCGTGTTTAAGGACGGGGTCGGGTACGATTCGGCGAAGTTGCTGGCGTCCGTCAAGGGCCTTGTGGGAGTTCGGTAGTCTTGATCCCGCCGGCTCCGTTCGGGTCCCGCCGGCGCCTACACTTAGGTATCAGGAGATCGCATGCGTCATATCGTCATCGCCGCCGGCCTCATCGCTTCCCTTGGGCTTCCGGCAGCCGCGCAATCCCGGAAGGATCTTTCGCTCGACGTTCGCCAGTACATCACCGTGGACGCGCCTGTGGTCGCCCTGACCCACGTTCGGGTGATGGATGGGACCGGGGCCGCGCCGGTCGACGATCAGACGATCGTCATTGAGGGGAACCTGATCACGAGCGTCGGGCCGGCCGGTTCCGCCAAGGTTCCCGCCGGGGCCAAGGTGATCGACCTCACCGGGCACACGGTCATTCCCGGCCTAGTCGGGATGCACGACCATATCCACTACTCCGCGGCTGGTTGGCGCAACATCAACCTGAGCTACAGCTCGCCGCGCCTCTACCTCGCCTCCGGCGTCACCACGATCCGGACCGCCGGGAGTCTGGTTCCTTACGAAGACATGAACGTCAAGCACTCCATCGACCGCGGCGAATCGCCGGGGCCCAGAATGCACCTGTCGGGTCCATACATTTCAGGCCCGCATTCGCCGCTTCCGGTTATGGCGGAGCTGGACAGCCCCGAAGAGGCGCGCCGGGTGGTTCGGTATTGGGCCGAAGAGGGCGCGACGTGGTTCAAAGCCTACACCACCATCCGCCGGGCCGAAATGAAGGCCGCGATTGACGAGGCGCATCGCTTGGGCCTGAAGGTCACCGGGCACCTTTGTTCGATCGGATATCGTGAGGCTGTTGAGCTTGGCTTCGACAATCTGGAGCATGGGCTGTTCGTAAACACGGAGTACGATCCTGACAAGAAGCCGGATCTGTGTCCCACCGGCAGCGTCCCGAAGTTGATCGATCTCGACCTCAACAGCGCGCCGGTGAAAGCCACGTTTCAGGCACTGATTGAGCATCACATCGCAATGACCTCCACCTTGCCGGTGCTCGAGGCGTTGGTGCCGAACCGGCCCCCTGAGCTCGACCCGCGGATGCTCGAGGCAATGTATCCCGCCGTGAAGGAAGGCTATCTCAAGGCGCGCGACCTCATGGCCAAGAACCCCAACGCCGGCTTGTCCGAAGGGCTGCTCAAGAAGGCGATGGCTTACGAGTTTGCGTTCTACAAAGCCGGCGGGATGCTGGCGGCCGGCGTCGACAACACCGGAAATGGCGGGGCCCTTGCGGGGCTGGGCGATCAGCGGAACTTCGAGTTATTTATCGAGATGGGGCTGACACCGGTCCAGGCGCTGCAGGTCATGTCCGCCAACGGCGCCAAGGTCCTCGGCGTCTACGACAAACTCGGGAGCGTAACCTCCGGCAAGCTCGCAGACCTGGTGGTGATCAAAGGCAACCCGGCGGTGACGCCGCGCGACATTCGCAACGTCACCCTGGTATTCAAGGACGGCCTCGGGTACGACTCGGCGAAGCTCCTGGCGTCGGTGAAAGGGATCGTCGGACTCCGGTAAGACGGCGGAGGCCCGGCCTCACTTTTTTGCCAGCTCCACATAGGACGCCAAGGAATACCAGACGATTGGTACTTCTGGCGTCTGGGCGCTGGCCTGACCGGCGAGTTTGCCGTTGCGGAGGGTCAGGTCAACTGCAATGGAGTGCGGGTGGCGCAGGACGTCCTCCGTGGGAATCTGCCCGGCAAACCGTCCGGAAAGTACGCCGTTCTTGAACCTCACCTCGTTGAGCAGGGCCGTGAGTTGGTCGCCGAGTTTGACGAGTACCTCGCCGTCCGATTTGATCGTGAGGGTCAGGGGCAGAGTGCCACTCCACGTTCGCAAGGTTCCCGACCATTCGCCGACGAGTTCGGCTGACGGCGAGAATGGGACTGGAAGCGGGGGGCGACGGGCCCTTCGCTCTTTCAGTCCCGCCGCGTACTTCGGCAACAGAACTCCGGCGATGTCCTCGGCGAGGAAGGTCGGTCCCCGGTAGTCGTTGCTCAAAACCGTGATCGCGATGTTCTCGGTGGGGAAGAGCACCAGCACCGTCGCGACGCCGGGCATGCCGCCGCTGTGCCCGAAGCTCACATATCCATTGTCGTTGGGAAAGACAATCCAGCCGAGGGCATATTCCCGTTCCGACCCTGGGGGTGTTCGGATTGTCTGCATGTCCGCAATTGTGGAATCGCGCAAAACGGGGCGTTGGTCCGCCAGGTGATCCTTGAGGTGGAACATGCCGAAACGAATGAGATCGTGCGCGCTGGAATATACCGCTGATGCGCCGACGTGGTCGAAGGTGTAGAACGGAATCGGCTTCCCACCTGAATCGTAGCGAACCGCGACGTAGTCCTCGAGCCCCGGGCCTATGCCGACCGACGTGTGCGTCAGGCCGAGAGGAACGAAGATCTCGCTTCGCATGAAGTCGTTGTAGTCGCGGCCGGACCCACGCGTGATGATGTAATCCAGGATGCCGTACCCCAAGTTCGAATACTCGTGCACGGCGCCCGGCGGCGTCACGAGGATGCCGTAGCGCGCGATGGTCTCATCCATCGTGGGAGCGGAGTACCCGTCGTTCGAGTAGAAGAATTGGTAGTGCAATGGCAGCCCGGCGGTGTGACTCATCACGCGGCGCACCGTCGCTCCGCTCGCGTCACCCGCCAGCCCCGTGAGTTTTCCGACGCCGAGGTATTCATTCGCCGGCCGGTCGAGATCGATTTTCCCCTGCTCGGCCAAGCGAAGGAGGCCGGTCGCAGTAAACGGCATGGAGATCGAGGCCAGGGAGTACATCGTGTTTGCGCTCGAAGGAATCCTCCGCTCCCGGTCCGCCCACCCGAACCCCTCTTCCCACACAATCTTCCCGTTCTGGGCGACTGCCACCGCTACCGAAGCGACGTTTCTCTCCTGCATGTACCGGTTCAGGGAGGCGCGGATGCCATCCCATCGATCCGGGGTTTGGCCCAAGAGGAACTGCGCCGGAAGTACGAGGGCCGCGATCCCAAAAAGAAACCAACGAGCGCAGGATGATCCCGCCCTCACCGTTGGACCAGCCATTCTTCTCCTCACTGTTTCTTGAGTTCGACGTACGACGCCAGGGAAAAGTAGACTGGATTCGCCCCAGTCTGTGCGCTGACGGTGCCGCGCAACATTCCGTTCACCAGGTGGACGTCCAACCCAATCGTGTGGGGCCACCGGCTCGCATCCTCGGTAGTTATTTGCCCGCCGAACCGTCCCGTCAATCGACCGTTCTCGTACCCGGGGCGACTGAGGATGGTGGGCAGCTGCGTATCCCCTCGGTCGAAATCATTGGCTGGCGCGTTACCAATCTGGACTCGGACGTCCTGACCGGTACGGATTTCGAGTGTCAGCGGCAGCGTCGATTTCCAGGTCCGCACCGTACCAGACCACGTCCCGACGAGTTCCTGGGGAGGGACGAACTCCTTTGGCTTTGGCGTCTCCGGCGGCTTGGCTCGGGTCACACTCAGCGAATCCGCGTAGCGCGGCAGCAGGACCCCGGCAATGTCCTCGGCAATCGGGCCCCAGCCTGCCTCGGAGTTGGTAAGGACGACGATGGCGACGTGTTCCGTGGGGTACGTTGTGAGAATCGTGCGGACACCCGGCATTCCGCCGGTGTGCCCTGAGGAGGCGTATCCGAATCTCGTACTGACTCCCCAACCGAGTCCATAGTTCTTGGCGAATGGCTCTGGCCCGCTCGGCTTGTGCATGAGGTCGATCAAAGAGTCGGCGATGATGGCACGCTGATCCGCAAGGTGGGCTTTGAGGTGAAACATCCCGAAGCGAACCAGATCGTGGGCACTCGAGTACACCGCCGAGGCGCCGAGATGATCGAACGTGTAGAACGGGACGGGGCGTTCGTGCTGGTCATACCGTTCGGCCGCATAGGCCTCGAGTCCGGTGCCGATACCCACCGATGTGTGGGTGAGCCCCAGCGGCAAGAAGACCTCGTTCCGCATGAAGCTCGCATACTCCTGGCCCGACGCTCGGCTGATCACATGATCGATGATTCCGAAACCGAGGTTCGAATAGGTGTACACCGTGCCAGGTGCGGTGACCAGTACACCGTAGCGCGAAATGGTTTCGTCCATCGTCGGAGGCGCGTACCCCTTATCGGCGTAGAAGAACTGGTAGTGCAGGGGGAGGCCCGACGTGTGACTTAGCACCCGGCGGACGGTTGCCCCGGCGGCGTCTCCGGCCAGTCCGGTCAGTTTACCGACCCCGAGGTAGTCGTTGATCGGCCGGTCCAGATCGACGGCTTTCCGGCCGGCGAGGACCATGAGGCCCGTCGCGGTGAAGGGTTTGGAGATCGACGCCAACGAATACATGGTTTCCGGCGTGGCCGGGATCATCTTTTCACGGTTGGCCCAACCGAAGCCCTCCTCCCAGAGGATCTTCCCGTCCTTCGCCACTGCCACTGAAATCGCGGCGATTGAATGCTCCTGCATGTGGCGGCGGATCGCGCCCCGGACGGGATCCCAGCGGTCCTGGGTTTGGCCCAAGAGGAGTTGGGCCGGAAGCAGGAGGGCCGCGGCAGTGCAACGAACCCACCGAGTGCGCGCCGGTCCTGTGTTCGGCGTCGAGCCTCCCGGCTGAGAGCCACGGCTCGGCCTGTATCGCTGAAGCGATTTGCGGTTGGCGTAGCTCACGGGAGCTATCCGATAGAGGCCGGGTTGTTGAGGTATCACGGAGGCTCTCCCTAGCAATGATCGTTTCGCCGCAAGGAGTCAAAGTCGCTTTAGCGACTCCGGCCGAGCCGCGGATTCACCCGCAAGAACGCCAAACCCGGCCCGGTCTGTATCCTATCGCCAAAAGACGGTATTGTATACACTCCGTCGTCCCCTACCACTGAGGCAGCAATGAGCGCACGGTCCGCCCTTTCTACTCTCGGGCTTCTGACCGGCATGGCCGGTGTCGTTCAATCCCAGGGTCCGGTCGATGCGACCCGAGCCCAACGGATCGACTCGGTCTTCGCCGAATGGAATCATACGGACTCGCCCGGGTGCGCTCTTGGCGTCATGCAGAACGATGCGCTCGTTTACGCCAAAGGGTATGGAATGGGAAGCCTCGAGCATGGGATGCCGATCACGCCGCAGACCGTGTTCTACATCGCCTCCACTTCCAAGCAGTTCACCGCGATGAGTATTGCGCTGCTCGCCGAGGAGGGAAAAATTGCGCTGGACGATCCGGTCCGGAAATATATTCCGGAGTTGCCCGCCTATGCGGATGCGGTCACCATCCGGCACCTCGTTCACCACACCAGCGGCATCCGCGACTACCTTGGGCTCTGGCAACTCTCCGGCCGGTCCTCCGCGGTTCCGATTCTCGTGCCCGATGGATTGGACTTGATCACGCGGCAGAAGGCGCTCGACTTTGTCCCCGGTTCCGAATGGTCTTACAGCAACTCGGGCTATTTCCTGTTGTCCCAAGTCGTCAAACGAGCCAGCGGAAAGTCACTGCGCCAGTATGCCGACGAGCACATCTTCCAGCCGCTCGGCATGGCCCATACGCACTTTCACGACGATGGAGGAATGGTCGTTCCGGGGCGGGCCGAGGGATACCAGCGCTCCGCAATGGGCTTCGAGACCATTCGCACTTCGTTTGCGCTCGTTGGTGACGGTGGCCTTCTCACCACGATCGAAGACCTCGTCAAGTGGGACGCCAATTTCTATCACAATCGATTGGGCACTCGGGGGCAAGCGCTGATCGATTTGGTGACGACCCCTGGCAAGTACAATGACGGGCGACCGCTTACCTATGCGTTTGGCCTCCAGCCCCAAAAGCACCGTGGTGTGCCAATCGTGACTCATGGCGGGTCGTTCTTGGGCTTTCGTGCCGGGTTCATTCGATTTCCGGACCAGCATTTTTCGGTCGCGGCGCTGTGCAACGAGTACGGCATCAATCCCGACGGCTACATCTTCCAGGTGGCCGAGGTGTTTTTGGGCGATAAGTTAGCCCCGAAACCCACGGCGGCCGCGAGCGCCGGCGCACCGTCCGCTCTGGACCCCGCACAACTGACGCATCTGGTGGGCCGATATGAAATTGCCCCTGGCGCGCTGCTGGTGATTACGGTCAAGGATGGACAGTTGCAGGGCTCCGCATTTGGATCTCCCGCCCTGGCCCTCGTGCCGGTAGGCCCTAATCATTTTCACATCACGGGCCTCGATGCGGATCTCACCTTCGTTCGCTCAGGCGATGCGGACGCCACCGCGGCGACCATCAGCTTTGGCGGCGACCCCCTCAAGGGTGACCGGCTGCCGTCGGCGCCCGTACTCACCGCGGAGGTCCTAGCGTCGTACGCCGGCGATTACTATAGCGAGGAACTCGATGCGACCTACCACCTGAAGGTCCAAGCAGGGAATTTGGTCCTGTCCGCCGGCTCCGAGTACAGCGCTCCTCTGCAGCCGCTCCGCACCGACACCTTTGGCGCCCAGGGCCGACGCTTGACGTTCGGCCGAGGAAAAGGAAACGCGGTGGTACGAATCAACCTCGATGCGGCACGTTCTCGCAACATTCAGTTCGTGAAAAAGTGAATATCCGCCTAAGGGCCGCCTGCCGAAACGGGACTAGCTGAATGCCACGGACTGTCATCGTTGGTGCCGGCGCCGTTGGCCTGGCGTGCGCCTACGCGCTCCGGAAGCGGGGCGAAGACGTCATCGTGGTGGACCGGGATGCTCCCGGACAGGCTTGCTCGAAGGGCAACGCCGGCTGGATCACCCCATCCCTCTCCGCGCCCATCCCCGCTCCTGGATTGGTAGGGCAATCGCTGCGGTGGATGCTCAGCGCAGAGAGCCCACTGTTCATCGATCCACTGGCGGTGCCGCGTATGGCACCGTGGCTATGGCAGTTCTGGCGGCACTGCACTGAATCCGATTACATGCGGGGCCTCGCCGCCGTCGCTGCGCTGAATCACAACACAATGCGGCTGTGGGATGAATGGCAACGCGAAGGGGTCGGCTGCGAGCTCCATCGGGAAGGTCTGCTTTTTATCTTCCTCGATCCGGCGAAGCTCCGGGCAACCCACGCCGAATTCGCGTTGCTCCGTCAGTTCGGTTACACGACGCCGGAAATCCTTGATGGCGCTGGTGCGCGGAGGATGGAACCCTCCCTCTCAGAACGGGTGGTTGGCGGGTTCTTAGTGGCCGGCGAATACCATGTCCGACCCGAGACATTCAGCGCTGGGTTACTGAGCCGCCTCGAAGCCCTTGGGGTGGAGGTGCAGAGCGGTGTGGCGGTGACGGGCTGGGACCGTGACGGAGGCCAAGTGCTGGGGATCCGCACGTCACGGGGAAGCATAACCGCCGATCGCTTCGTCGTCGCGGCCGGTTCGTGGACGGGCCTGCTTACCCAGATGCTCGGTGTGAAACTCCCGATGCAGGCCGGCAAAGGCTACAGTCTGACGATCTCACAACCCTCGATCACACTCGGTCGTCCGCTCTATCTCGGTGACGCGAAAATCGGGGTATCACCGTTCGATGGCGCCCTCCGGTTCGCCGGCACGATGGAGCTTTCCGGGATCAATCTTCGCCTGGATCCGCGACGCATGATCGGATTGCGGCGCGGTATTGATCGATACTTTCGGCAGGCGTTTCCTCGGGATGCCGGGGAGGAGTGGGTCGGCATGCGGCCGCTCACTCCGGACGGTCTCCCGATCATCGGCCGCTTGCGGGACGTGGGGAACGTATATGTAGCGTCGGGTCACGCGATGTTGGGCATCACTCTCGCACCGTCGACCGCGGAAGTCATCGCCGACCTGGTGACGCTGGGAACCGCCTCGCTGGATATCGCGCCGTTCGCCGCCGGCCGATTTCTGTAAGTTTGTCTCCGGCGATTGTCATCCCGAGCCTAGCGAGGGATCCCAAGTCCCGCCTGAGCGAGATCCGTTGGGCTTGAGATTCCTCGGTCGCTGCGCGGCCTCGGAATGACAGCCAGGGCTCCTTCAAGGAGCCGTTAGCCGAGTGGGGGCTTCAGCCCCCGGCGGAAGCAGGCCGTGGCGTTTCGTTTTGAGCTTGAGATTCCTCGGTCGCTGGGCAGTCTCGGAATGACAGCTTGGGAGGCTCAGGGGCCGGTGGCCGAGGCGCGGCTTCAGCCGCGAGAACTCCGGGTGCCTTTCGCCGTGCGCTGAGGCAACTCCTGGGTGAAAGCACTGTAGGTCTGGAGCCGGTTCGTCTTCAGTATGCCAAGCGCCTGAGGATAGTCCCGCCGTTCGATCGCGAGGAGGATTTCCTCGTGCTGGCTCACAGCTTCCGCGTTGTGAGCTGGATGGGTGGCCGACCAGATTTCCAACCGAACCATCTGCGCCCGAAGTTCGTCGAGCAAATCGCAGAGCCGGGCATTGCCGCATTGCTCCGAAAGAACGTGGTGAAAGTGGTGGTTTGCCTCGATTGTGGCGCGCACCTCTTTCCGTTCCGCCGCGTGGATGCACTCGAGGTTGATCCCCCGAAGCTGAGCAATCCCTTCCGGACCGATTCTCGGGAAGGCCGATTCGCCGGCCAGGACTTCCAGTGCGGAGACGATGGGATAGAGCTCGAGCAAGCGATCGAGGGATTCTTCGGGGACCCGAAAGCCACGGCGCGGAATCTTCTCGACGAAGCCGTCTCGGGCCAGACGCGCCAGGGCCTCGCGGACCGGCGTGCGGCTGACCCCGAGCGCAGTACTCACATCGACCTCTCGCACGAACTCGCCGGCCGGCGGTCGACCTTTGACAATGTTGTCCCGAATCGCCTGGTACACGCGGTCGGAGAGCGTGGCGTTCGATATTCCCGGCCAATCATGGGTCGTCACCGTTCGCCTCCCGAGGGTGTTGGGGTCGCTTGCGGGCAGCGGGGCCTCGCCGTAAGCTATCTTGTCGACAATGTACAGACTTCGGAGCGAGATGCTATCCCGCCTATTTCCCTCGCGCCAATACGCAGTGCTCACCACCTCCCGGGCGGGATCGGAGTCCCCATGACCTCTGAACGGGTTGTCGCTCCCCAAGCGGTGGGCCTTCGTCGGCTGGCTTGCCGTCGGATCGTTCTCGGATGCTTTTCCGGTCTCCTCGGGCTTGCGCCGGCGTTCCTCTCCGCCCAAGAGGTCGGTTCGGCTCAGTTGAAGCGCCTGATCGATGCTCACTGGCAGCACGAGCTCGCCGAGAATCTCAGCGTTCGGATGCGTCACGGCTTGCCGATCCTTCGGTTGCCGGATGTGAGTCGGGCGCAAGCGGTCAAGGATTCGGTTTACGCGGTTTCATTGCTGAGTCGCTTGGATGCGATCCCCTCGGGCAATTTATCCCACGAGGAGATTATTTCCCGCGACGTACTGCGTTGGGAAGCCCGTGGCATTCTGGAAGGTGTCCCGTTCTACTGGCTCACGAACGAGCTGCCACCGTATACGTCCTTCCTTCAAACCGTTCGTCAGGTGTTCGCCACCTACGGATTCACGCCTGGCGGCGGCACCGAAGGCTACCTCGCTCTATTGAGTGAGATGGCCCGGCTCGTTTCCGATATGGAGACGAAGCTCAAAGAACAACTCAAGCGCGGAATTGTGTTGCCGAAGGCGGAGATCGCTCAGGATGTCGCCTATTTGCGCACCATGCTGCCCGGCTCGGGCACCAGCCCGTTTGCCGTCGACTCTTCGCGGTTAGGGCTCCTTACGGCCAAGGATCGAACCGCCTTCCAGGTGGCGGCCGGCGACCGGATTGCTCGGGCATTGAACCCAGGCATCGAACAACTCATTCAGTTTGTCGACGGCCCCTATCGCGCGGCGGCCGGCGATCGCGTTGGGCTCTCGCAGTACCCCAACGGCGATGCGTATTACCGCCACCTCGCTCGAATGCATACGACGCTCGATGCCTCACCGGATTCCATCCACCGCCTCGGCCTGGCGGAAGTGGACCGGCTCATGAAGGCGTTGGACTCCCTCCGGTCCGCGGTCGGCTTCACGGGTTCGCTCGAGGCGTTCAGGGGTTTCCTCAAGACGGACGCGCGCTTCTTTCCGAAAACGCCGGAGGCGATCGGCCTACGGCTTTCGGGCTTTGCCAACCAGATGGAATCGAAGGTCAACGCCTATTTTCTTCGGCGCCCGAAAGCTTCCTACGGGGTCCGTCGCCTGGCTCCCGATCTCGAACCCTCGATGACCTTCGGGTACTACCAGGAGCCCCGCGGAGCCGATACGGTTGGCCGCTACTATTTCAACGGCTCCAAACTCGCCGAACGGAATTTGATCAACGGGGAGGGGCTGACGTACCACGAGTTGCTCCCGGGCCATCACTTTCAAATCAACCTGCAGTTGGAGAACACCGCGCTCCCCGCCTTTCGCCGGGAAAGCTTCCAGAATGCGTACAGCGAGGGCTGGGGAGACTATGCGTCCCTGTTGGGTATCCAGATGGGGCTGTATCGCGATCCGTACGATCGGGCCGGGCGAATCGGGATGTCCCTCTTTCTGGCAACGCGCCTCGTGGTGGACGTGGGGATGAACCACCTCGGCTGGAGCCGGGAGAAGGCCGCCCAGTATATGCGTGATCATATTTTCGAAGGCGAAACCCAAATCCAATCCGAAACCTTGCGCTACGCGGTCGCGATTCCTGGACAGGCCTTGGGCTACCGAATGGGGAGCCGAAAATTCGAGGAGCTGCGTCAGAGAGCGCAGCGCGCCCTAGGCGCGAAATTCGATATCCGGCGCTTTCACGACGCCGTGCTGAGCGTCGGATCCATTCCGATGACGATTCTGGATAGTCATGTCAATTGGTGGATCGAGCAGGAGAGGGGAAGGAAGTAGGGAGAAGGGAAAAAGGGAGAGGGGACTGGGGCTAGCCACAAGAACGCTTATTCCATCCACTTCTGGAGATCGGCATGAGTTCGCAATTCAAACAACTCTGGCGCTACGCGGATACTTACGAGTACTTGGAACGGGTGGGCAAAATGCCTCCCGTCATCATCGTCTGCGCCTGCAATGGCGGAATCCAGGGGAAAGAGAGTAACGACAACCTTCCCGAAACCGCCGATGAAATCGCGGAATCGGTCGCCGGCGCGTATCGGGCCGGTGCCACGATGGTGCACGTGCACGCCCGCGATCCCAAGGACTTCACTCGGCCGGCCACCCGGACCGAGATCTGGCATGAGGTCAACAAGCAGATTCGCGAACGCTGCCCGGACATCATCATCAACAACACCACCGGCGGCGGGCCCGACATGACTATGGAGGAGCGGCTCCAGTGCTTGCCGGCTCGCCCGGAGGTGGCGTCGCTCAACCTGACGCCGGACATGAGCAAGTTCCGGATCGCGGAGCGGAAGCCACCCCTGCCATTCCCGCGGCCGATGATGGAGTACGATGAGTGTCTCCCGTTCACCTATGGTCTCGTCAGCCGTTTCGCTGCCGAGATGAAGAAGTACGGTGTGAAGCCGGAGATGGAGACGTACCACAGCGGCGGCCCGTGGGTTATGCACGACCTGTTGAAACAGGGACTCATCGACAAGCCCTACTGGATTCAGACCGTCATGGGGTACCAGACCTCGAGCCAAGCGACCTTTGAAAACGTCGTGCATCTGCTCCGGGAAATGCCGGAGGATACCCTTTGGCTTACGTCGGGGATCGGGCCGCATCAGCTTCCGATGACGACCTTCGCGATTCTTCTCGGCGGCCACGTCCGCGTCGGCCTTGAAGACAACGTGTACTTCAAGCGTGGGGAGAAAGCGAAGAGCAATGCGCAATTGGTTGAGCGAACCGCTCGCATCGCGCACGAGCTGAATCGTGAAGTGGCCACCCCGGCCCAAGCGCGCGAAATGTTGGGGCTGTCTGCGACTCCGACTCGGTACTAACGGCCTAGGCCATCAAGCCTGGAGGGGGATCCCATGATCTGTCGCACTCGAAGCATCACCCTGCTCTTGGCCTTCACTGCCTTGGCGCTCGCCTCGGGGTCGGTCAGTGCTCAGGGGTCCCGTGACAAGCTGAGCCTCGAGGACTATCTGAATTGGGAAGATGTGTTCGATTTCTTCGGTGGCGGTCCCGGCCCTCAGATTTCACCGGATGGAAAGCAGGTGATCTACAGCCGCCGCTGGGTCGACAAGATGAACGATCGCTGGCGGTCCGCACTGTGGATCGTGAACAGCGACGGTGGCCATCACCGATTCCTGGCCGACGGGGCGGGGGCGATGTGGTCGCCCGATGGCAGTCGAACCGCATTTGTGAAGGCCGCGGATGACGGAACGGCCCAAATATTCGTGCGTTGGATGGATGCTGAGGGTGCCACCTCACAAATCACTCGACTCGATCGCGGCCCGGGTAGTCTAGCGTGGTCACCGGATGGGAAGTGGATTGCCTTCACGATGACAGTACCCGACCCAGAGACGTGGATGAACGCCGCGCCGACGCCGCCGGCAGGGGCCAAATGGAACCCCCCGCCGAAAGTAGTGACCCGCCTCCAGTATCGCGCGGATCACGTCGGGTACATCGACGATGGCTACGCCCAGCTGTTTGTCGTCTCGGCTGATGGTGGCACGCCGCGGCAGCTCACTACGGGCCGATACAGTCACGCGCAACCGGCGTGGACACCCTCGGGACAAGAGATCCTCGTCACCAGTCTTCGGGTGCCGGACGCCGAGCATGTCGTTCGCGAATCCGAGATCTATGCGGTCAATGTGGCGAGTGGAGCCGTTCGGCAGCTCACCACTCGGAAAGGGCCCGATGAGAGCCCGGTCGTTTCGCCCGACGGGAAATGGGTCGCCTACACTGGTTTCGATTGGACCGAT
>JANYKV010000178.1 GCA_025358055.1 Gemmatimonadota bacterium | reverse complement strand
CCCCGTGATCGTGAGCATCTCCGGCATACCAGGGCCGCCCTTCGGACCCTCATAGCGGATCACCACCACATCCCCCGCGTGGATTTCGTTCTGCTCGAGCGCCGCGAGGGCCTGCTCCTCGGCGTCGAAGACGCGCGCCGGTCCGGCGAACCGCAGCCCTTCCTTGCCCGTGATCTTCGCGACCGCACCGTCAGGTGCAAGGTTGCCCCGGAGAATCTCCAGGTGCCCGGTCGCTTTGAGCGGTTGTCGGATTGATCGAATGACATCCTGGCCCGGCGCGAGGCCCGGGAGCGCCGCCAGATTCTCGGCCACCGTCTGTCCCGTCACCGTGAGGCAGCTACCGTCCAAGAGCCCAGCCTCGAAGAGAAGTCGCATGACCGCCGGAGTGCCACCCACCCGATCCAGGTCGGCCATTACATACCGCCCGCTGGGTTTCAGGTCGGCCAGCAATGGCACCCGCCGGCTGACGGCCTGAAAGTCATCCAGTTCGAGCGGAACCGCCGCGGCGCGCGCAATCGCGATGAGGTGCAACACGGCGTTGGTTGAGCCACCCAGCGCCATCACCACCGCGATCGCGTTCTCGAAGCTCGCGCGGGACAGAATCCGCTTCGGCGTCAGGTTGGCCTCGAGCAACCGGCGCAAGACTGGTCCGGCGCGCAAGCACTCCTCGCCCTTTCGGATGTCGGTCGCCGGAATCGATGAACTGTACGGCAGCGTCAGTCCGAGGGCCTCCGCGGCCACCGCCATGGTGTTGGCGGTGTACATGCCACCACAGGCTCCCGCGCCGGGGCACGCATGGCGCACCACGGCGTTCAGCGCCGCCTCGGTGCGCGTGCCCACGAGGTACTCACCGTAGCTCTGGAATACCGAGACGATGTCGAGGGTCTCGCCAAGGTGTCGACCGGGCTGGATGGTACCCCCGTACACCATGAGTGCGGGCCGGTCCAGCCGCGCCATCGCGATCAAACAACCCGGCATGTTTTTGTCACACCCTGGAATGGCGATCAAACCATCGTACCACTGCGCCGACATCACCGTCTCGATCGAATCCGCGATGAGATCGCGCGATGGCAGCGAGAAGCTCATCCCAGCCGTTCCCATCGAAATGCCGTCACTCACGCCAATGGTGTTGAACCGCATGCCGAGCATCCCGGCGGCCACCACACCCTCCTTGACCGCGTCACTCAAGCCAAGCAAATGCATGTTGCAGGGATTCCCATCGAACCACATGCTGGCGATACCGACCTGAGGCCGGTCGAGGTCCGCCTCGCTGAGTCCGGTGGCAAACAGCATCGCCCGCGATCCAACCTGAGAGCGGGTTTGCGTGAGCGTCGCGCTGTAACGATTGAGTTGGGCCATGGTCTCACATTCCCGGGGGCTTCGGGCGGCTGCCAACCAGTACTTGGCCCCCATCGCAATAGAGGATGGCGCCTGTCATGTAGGCGGCCCCCGGGCCCGCCAGGAACACGGCTAGGTTGGCGATTTCTCGCTTGGTGCCGAAGCGTCGGAGCGGGACCATACCCTCAATGAACGTGCGAATTTCCGCGGTGGGCGCGAGCCGGGCCATCCCCTCGGTTCCCTCGGTAGGCCCGGGAACAATCGCATTGACTCGAATGCCCTCCGGGCCCCATTCGAGCGCGAGCGACCGCGTCAGCATATCAACGCCTGCCTTTGCGGCGGACACGTGGGCCTGGCCCCAGTGTGGCTCGGTCGATTGGGGTGCCGAAATGTTGATCATCGCGGCGCCCGGCTTCCGCACCACGTCGTAGGCCGACCGGAGCACGTTGAAGGTCCCGAGCAGGTCAATATCGACCACGGACTTGAACGCATTCGGAGACATCTTGCACGCGGCACAGAGGAAATTCCCGGCCGCGCCAGACACCACGATGTCGAGCGGCCCAAACGCTTCCGCCGCCCCATGAATGGCCTTCTCCACCGCGGGGTAATCTCGAACATCGGCCGCGAAGCCGAGAGCCGGACCTCCGTTCTGTTCGAGCTGAGCCACCGCGGACTTCACTTTTTCCTCACTCCGACTGAGCACGGCCACCTTGGCGCCTTGCTCCGCGAACATGAGGGCAATCTCCAGGTTGATTCCGCTAGTACCCCCGGCGACAAACGCGGATTTTCCCGCCAGAGCCCTGCTGTCGAAACCAGTCACACATTCCTCGCCTTCTCTTGACGGCCCAGCGCGTCAGTCAAACCGGAGTCGACACTTCCGGTGCCGAGGAAACCTATCCATATATAGGTGCGAGGCCAGGATGGCACCCAGGCCCCACCAGACGCCGCGCGGACCGAGATGAACCAAACATGATCAGATTCAGCACCAGTATCACGATGATGTTCCTGGAACACGCGATTCTGGACCGGTTCTCGGCGGCTCGCGCCGCGGGTTTCTGTGGCGTGGAAATCCAGAATCTCGTGGCCGGGGAGCCGCATGCAATGGCCCAGGCCGCCGCCGAAACTGAGCTACCGGTCGTGCTCGTGAACGTCCCCACGGGCGATTTTGCGGCTGGCGGGCTCGGACTCTCCGGAGTGCCAGGCCGGGAACGGGCCTTTCAAAACGAACTCAAGCGGACACTCGAGGCGGCGACCATCATGGGAGTCCCGTTCGTACACCTTGGCCCATCGAGGGTACCCGACGGCCGCACCCGCGAGGCCAGTCTCCGAATCTACCGCGAAAACCTGAACCTGTCTCTCCACCTGGCCGAACCTCATAACGTGACCTTGCTGATCGAGCCGATCAACACAACCGACAACCCGACGGCGTTGCTCACCCGATTGGACGAAGCAGCCCGCCTCATCGAGGAAGCCGGATCCAGCCACCTCGGCCTCTTGTTCGATGTCTACCATACGGCTATGAACGGCCTGAACCCCCAGCAATCATTCGGACGTTACCTTCCGCTGATCCGGCATATTCAATTCTCCGACGTGCCAGGACGACAAGAACCTGGGTCGGGCTCCATCGATTTCGAAGCGGTTTTTTCCGCAATCCGCTCGAGCCCCTACGACGGCTGGGTGGGGGCGGAGTACCACCCGTCCAAAGCGACCGCCGACACCCTCGGATGGCTCACAACGTTCGGGTGCCGAGCCGCCTCGTGACGACGTATCGAATTGCCGTCCTCCCCGGCGACGGGATCGGCAGGGAGGTCGTCCCCGAAGGGATCCGAGTGCTTGAGGCCGCTGGTCGGAAGACGGGCGTGTCATTCGCCTGGACGACGTTCGATTGGAGTTGCGACACCTACAGGTCCACCGGTCGTATGATGCCCGCCGACGCATTGGACCAACTCAGGGACCACGACGCGATCTTCCTCGGCGCCGTTGGGTTCCCCGGCGTACCGGATCACATATCCCTATGGGGAATGTTGATCCCGATTCGGCGGGGATTCGATCAATATGCGAATGTCCGACCCTGCAGAATCATGCCGGGCCTCCGCTCCCCACTCGCCGACACGGAAGGCCGAAAGATCGACTTCTGGATCGTCCGCGAAAACGTGGAGGGCGAGTATTCGAACATCGGAGGTAAGATGTTCCAAGGGACCGATCGGGAAACCGTGGTCCAGGAATCGGTGTTCACAAAGCACGGGGTCGACAGAATCCTGCACTACGCTTTTAAGCTGGCCGAGCGCAAAGGCCTTAGGAGGGTGACCTCCGCGACGAAATCGAATGGTATCTCGATCACGATGCCCTACTGGGATGAACGATTCGCGGACGTTGCCCGGCACTATCCGCACCTGGCGGCGGACCAATACCACATCGACATTCTCTGCGCCCAGTTTGTCCAGCATCCCGAGTGGTTCGATGTCGTGGTGGGGTCCAACCTGTTTGGTGATATCCTGTCGGATTTGGGGCCCGCGGTCTGCGGAAGCATCGGCATCGCGCCGTCCGCCAATATCAATCCAGAACGCATGCATCCCTCGATGTTCGAGCCGGTTCACGGGAGGGCCCCCGATATCGCCGGGAAAGGAATTGCAAACCCCATCGGACAGATCTGGGCCGGCGCCATGATGTTGGAACACCTCGGCCATCGCGACGCCCACGACCGAATTGTCTCGGCGATCGAGGCGGTGCTCGGCGAAGATGGCCCCCGCACTCCGGACCTGGGTGGCAACGCAACGACGGTGGACCTCGGACGTGCGATCGCTGGTGCAGTCTGAGCGAGCGGGCTTCCTCTCCACAGGATCGGTTGCGAACGGTATCTTTGGGCACATAGTTTCCCTCTTCCGCAGGCGACCCGATGACCATTGCTGGATCCGTGCGTGTTTCCTTGCTCCTGACGTTTGCCGCCGGGGCGACTCAGATCGATGGGCCGGTCCCTGCCTCAGAACTTCAGACCGTGGTACCGATCCTTGCCTCAGAATCTGCGGCCGTATATGACGTCTACCTCGTCGGCGTGCGCTCGGCGGAGATCACGGTAAGAGGCTCGGGCGTGGACCGACGGTACGCCATTACGAAGCGGGATCCGCAGTCGAACATCTGGTCGGCACCAAAGGCTGCTTCCGCGCGCACCCTTGCTTCGGACACCGCGTTTAGGCTCTGGGGATCCATCCGTGACCTGCCGGCCCAGCTGGATCCGTTGTCCGCCATTCGCTGGGCCTCGCTCAAAGCAGTGGGCTGGCCAAACGCCGGCTCCATCTATGTTCCAGCCCGAGAGCTGCACGAGATGGTGGGGGGCCGCGAAGTGGCGGCGACGCGTTGGGGACAGCGCGACGCGACCCGGCCGCTCGACCTCATCGTCTCCGGGAATCAGGTCGTGGCGGGGATCGACGCGACTGCGGATTTCGTTTTGGTGCGCCGGGGCTACGAGCGATTCACCACGGTGGGAGCCTGGCTTGACCCCAAGGTTTCACCGGCAAGGTATGGTTACCGGGGCCTGGGCAAGACGATGGTACCGATGAGCGATGGCGTGCATCTGGCGACTTTGGTCTATCTCCCGACCGGAGCCGGGTCCGGGCCCTTCCCGGTCGTTTTCATTCGCACACCGTATGGCATTAGCAACCTGATCGATATGTTCTGGCACTATGCGGCACGCGGGTATGCCGTGGTGTTTCAGGCCGCACGAGGCACCGCCTATTGGGACCCCGACTCACGGTCGGAAGGCGCCTGGGAGCCCGTCATCAACGAGCCTAAGGATGGCGGCGAGGCTCTCCAATGGATCGTGGCCCAGCCCTGGGCCAATGGTAAGATCTGTATGCAGGGCGGCTCCTACGTGGCCTATACCCAATGGTCCGCGGCCATGTCCCGTAACCCGGCGCTCAAATGCTTGGTTCCCGAGAGCTCGATGGGAACGGTGTTCAGTGACCAACCGTACATGGGCGGCAGCTTCGTCGAAGGCATGGCGTACTACACGTTGTGGATGCTCGATCAAAAGCTTCTGCCCCAACGCACCTGGACCGAGATTCTCCATCACCGGCCCTTGATGGACATCGCCACGTTCGCCACCGGGAAGGTCGTGCCGCAGTGGACCACTATGCTCGAGCATCAGACCAACGACGACTATTGGCGGCGACAAGACTGGTATCGGGGAGATGCGAAGCGGAATCTGAGCACTTTGCAGATCAGCGGCTGGTTTGACGACGATTTCCCCGGGACCGAGAGCAATTGGGCTCTGATGCAACGAACGGGCGTGGGACCGCAGCGCCTCATCATCGGACCGTGGAAGCACGGGTACAACGTCGACCGCGCCCTCAATGGCTTCAGTTTTGGCGAGACGGCGTTGCGAGACGACATCTGGCTTCTCAAGCAGCAGTGGTACGACCACTTCTTGAAGGGCATCGACAACGGAGTGGACCGAACGGTCGCGCAATACTTTGTCCTCGGCGCGAACGAATGGCGCACGGCCTCGCGTTGGCCGCCGGCGGAGGCGGAGCTGCAGCAGTGGTACCTCCACAGCGATGGCCAAGCCAATCGGTACCTCACGTCCGGATCGCTCACCCGTGCTGCCCCCACCACCGACGAGCCGGCGGACAGCTATCAATACGACCCGAAGAATCCGCCGCCCAACTGGATGAGTTTCGAGCAAATGCAGCGATGGGAGGATGTACAAACCTTCCCCTGGGACTTCAAAGACATCGAAAGCCGTTCCGATGTGGCAACATTCACCTCGGCGCCGTTAGAGAAAGACGTGACGGTGGCGGGCGACATCATGGCCGTGCTCTTTGCGTCCGCGAATGTTCGTGACACCGACTGGTGGGTGCACGTGTCGGATGTCGACCTCGCCGGGCGCTCGATCCGGATCACGAATGGAATGATCCGCGCCCGATTCCGGAACCTCGACGACCCGCAGCATCACACCAGAGGCTCCAACTACGAGCGGGAAGAGTTCTTATCCGGCGACCCATCGGCAGTGGTCAAGTACTCCATCGGCATCCGATCCATCGCGAACACATTCAAGAAGGGCCATCGCCTCCGAGTGGCGATCATGAACGCGTTGGACAACTACTCCTTCCCGAACTCCAACACCGGCCAGAACGAAGCGACCGTCACCGAAACGATTGTCGGGACGATGGGGATCCACCACCAGGCCAAATACCCTAGCCACATAGTCATCCCAGTCTTGCCGGCCAACCAATGACCAGGCACGACACCCACGCCCAAAGCGGACTTCGCATGCGCCCTCTTCGTCTCCTGATGTGCGGTATCGTAGCGCTGGCCTACACCACCCCTGTTCTTTCCCAGCAGGTCTCGGCGGCGGCCCCCCATACGCTGGGCTTTTCCGTGGACCGCCTGGCCCGCATTGACAGCGTGATGCTTGAGCACGTCAACCAGGGACATGTGGGTGGGACGGTGGTGTACCTGATGCGCCACGGCCAAGTCGCCTACGCAAAAGCGTTCGGATACGCGGACAAGGAATCTGGCCGGCGGATGAAGACCGACGCGATCTTCCGAATCGCGTCACAGACCAAAGCGATCACCAGCGTCGCCGTCATGAAACTGGTCGAACAAGGGAAGCTGCAATTGGGCGACCCGGTATCCCGATACCTCCCGTCGTTCGCGCATACCACCGTCGCGGTGAAGACCGATACCGGGCGGTCGATCGTTCCCGCCCGTCGTGAAATCACCATCCGCGATCTGCTCACGCACACGGCCGGCATCTCCTACGGAACGGACAGCCTCGTGGCACCGTTGTACCAAGCAGCGGGCCTCGGGCCAGCCGCCGGCTGGGGGTGGTATACGGCCGACAAGACCGAGCCAATCTGCAGCACCATCGACCGCCTGGGCGCGCTTCCGTTCGTGGCTCAGCCCGGCGAGCGATTCGTTTACGGGTACAACACGGACATTCTGGGCTGCCTGGTAGAGCGCGTCTCGGGTCAATCCCTGGATGCGTTCATGCAGCAGCACATTCTCCAGCCGCTTCGGCTCAAGGACACCCATTTCTTTCTGCCCGCCGGACAGGAGCAACGCCTGACCACCGTCTACATGCATGATGAGGCAGGAAAGCTCGCTCGCGCACCTGACGGTCCCAAAGGACAGGGCGACTATGTCACCGGACCGCGAACCAGCTTCGCCGGTGGAGCCGGCCTCCTGTCGACCGCCAGCGACTACGCCCACTTCCTCCAAATGCTCTTGAACAAAGGGACCCTCGGCGGTGTCCGGATCCTTGCGCCTCGCACCGTGGAGCTCATGACGGTCAATCAGAGTGGCACGTTGTTCTCCGCGGAGGGCGGATTCGGGCTGGGTTTCGCGGTCACTCAGCGGTTCGGAGTCGACGGACGGATGGAATCGCCGGGCAGCTTCGGCTGGGGGGGAGCCTACGGATCCACGTATTTGGTCGATCCGAAAAACGACATGGTGATGGTGTTCATGATGCAGCTCCTGCCCAACCGGAACCTGGATATTCCCTTCGTCACTCTCGTGTACCAGGCGCTTGAGGACCTAAAATGAGGGGTGGCGGACGGGACGGACGGACAGACGGACAGATGGACAGATGGACGAACAGACAGATGGACGGACTGACAGAGGGGCAGACGGACAGGGAATCGCCTGGGCGCTCCCCGCTGTCATCCCGAGCGGAGCGAGGGATCTCAAGTTCCGCAATGCGCAACCGCAACTCTTACCTCACCTCCGGCCCTCTCAACTGAGGTGAGCGGTGGGGAAATCACCGTTATCCTGTAGGGTGCGGAGTCTCAGGTCGCGCGATGGATGGTGCATCAGGAGCAGCCTACGTCGCTTCAGCGATACAGGCCGAGCCGCGACTTCAGCCGAGAGGAGCGCTGTGTCGGTGAGTTGGTTAGGCTTGAGATCTCTCACTTCGTTTGGGATGACGGCCCAAGTTGGCGCGACCCACCCCGCCGCTCTGTCCGTCCGTCCCCTCCGTCTAGTCACGAAGCGGCTGGCGCGATGCCGGTTCGCTTGAGGCTACCCCGGGCGAGGAACGCACTCACCATAGTGAGGAAGCCTCCAAGTAGCAGCGCGGCCCCCGGGAAATAAATCGGGGTTCCGGGCCGCGTGAACCACGCGAACGTATTCGACATGAGCGGCGGACCGACGATGGCCGTCAAGCTGACGAGACTCGTCAGCGCGCCCTGCAACTCCCCCTGTTCGTTCGCCTTCACTTGCCCCGAAATGATGCCCTGGAGCGCAGGGCCAGCGATGCCTCCCATGCAGTAGATCCCCGTGAAAACAAACATCATCCACGTCTTGGTCGCCAGGGCAAAGAGTGTGAACCCAATGGAATACATTCCCAAACCGACGTAGACGCTCCGAGACGCCCCCAACCTTGGGATGATCACTCGCACCAAGCCACCCTGAACCGTCGCGGCGGCCACCCCGACAATCGCGATGGAAATCCCAACCATCCGGGAGTCCCAGTGGAATTTTTCCATGGTATAGTAGGACCAGTTGCTCTGCACCGCATGCGCCGCGATCTGCACCAGCACGAGCGAACCGATCAGGCCCATGATGACAGGGTGCCGTCCGAGATTGGCCAGCGAACCCACAGGGTTGGCTCGCTTCCATTCGAATCGGCGCCGGTGGTCGGGCGCCAAGGACTCCGGCAGAACGAAGTACCCGTACAGCCAGTTGAGCAGGGTGAGCACGGCGGACGCGAAGAATGGCACGCGGGACCCGAAGGGACCAAGAAGCCCGCCGATCAGGGGGCCTAGAATAAATCCGAGACCAAAGAGCGCGCCGATCATGCCGAAATTCTGGGCCCGTTTTTCCGGCGGAGACACATCGGCGATGTACGCCATGGCCGTGGTCATGCTCGC
The DNA here is from genome assembly GCA_025358055.1 of Gemmatimonadota bacterium. Classification (GTDB taxonomy): domain Bacteria; phylum Gemmatimonadota; class Gemmatimonadetes; order Gemmatimonadales; family GWC2-71-9; genus JANYKV01. The sequence goes on along the minus strand of JANYKV010000178.1, from coordinate 5,203 downwards.
GCCCATCATCCCCGCGATCACTCGGCCCACAAAGAGCCATCCGATGGTCGGGGCCATTGCCAGAAACAAGTAGTCGATGCCGAATCCAAACAGCGATGCGAGGAGTACGGGCCGGCGGCCGAACCGGTCGCTGAGGCCACCCATGATTGGCGAGCAGATGAACTGCATGATGGCGTAGGAAAACATCATCCAGCCGCCGACCCGGGCGGCATCGCTCATCGTGCCTCCGCCCAGCTCGGTGAGGAGCTTCGGCATCACCGGGATGATGATGCCCAGGCCGGTAACGTCAATGAGCAGAGTCACCAGAATAAAGCGAAGAGCGGCGGAGCGTTTAGGAGTCATTGCGTTGAGGTTCCAAGTGCAGACGTTTGCCCGGTTTTGCCAACCCCGTCCTTCAGGTAAGCGACGGCCTGCAATATATCTCGCCCTCCCGAATCGTTGAAGGAGGAGTTAGGAGGACATCATCGACACGTTCGGAAGCTGGCTGAAAGACCGGACCTCACAGCTGGCTCAGCGCAATCGCGAGAAGAGTTGCGGCCTGCGTCCCCTTCCACGAGTCGGTCACATCGAAGGACTCGCTCAGAGAATGCTCCCCCTGGCCCCGCCCACCCGCCGATACCGTAATGGCCGCCAAACCGAGGCTGATAGGATAGTTGGCGTCGGTCGAGCCCTCGCCAAGGTGGGGGGTAAGCCCCAGCCAACGATCCACGGCGGCGGCAATCTGAACGATCGGGGCATCCACAACCAGCTGCCCGGGGGGCCGATCCCCCACGAGGTCTTTGGTCACCATGAGCTTGCCACGATTCCCCCAACGCTCGTTCTCCTCGAGGAGAGCCTGGTCCACCGCCTTGTGGAAGGTGACATCGAGGGATTGGAGTGCGGCCGCATCCGCCGAACGGATGTCGACCTCCATCCGAGCCTCGAACGCGATCGAATTCACCGAGGTGCCACCCCCGATGACACCGACGTTGAAGGTCGTCTTAGGCGTGGCCGGCACGCGAAAGTCTGAAATCTTGGCAATGGCTCGACCCAGGGCATGGACCGGATTGGCAATGCCGAACGCGCCATAGCTGTGGCCACCCAGACCTTTGTAGGTGACGCGGTAACGCTTGCTCCCAACCGCAATGTGAACAATGTCGCCATTGCCGGACCCGTCGACCGATACGAATCGGTCGATCGTTCCCTTGAGTTCCCGATCGTAGAGATGCTTTACACCGCGGGTGTTCCCCAGGCCCTCTTCGCCCACCGTCGCGACGAAAGTAATGGAGCCAGGTGTGCTGACCTTGACCTCGTCAAGGGCTCGGATCACGCCGAGCATGACCGCGAGGCCACGGCAATCATCCGAGATGCCGGGGCCGCGAAGGACCGGGCCGTCCCGTTTGACATGCACGTCGGTCCCTTCGGGGAACACGGTGTCAAGATGGGCGCTAAAGACGAGGTGCGGGTGCGCCGCTGTACCCGGACGTTCACCGAGCACATTGCCGGCCTTGTCGATGCGTACGTTGAGGAGACCCAATTCGGCAAAGCGGCGTCTGACCTCATTCGCTCGCTCCGCCTCCTTGAACCCGGGCGCCGGAATCTCACACAGCTTTATTTCGGTCTCGATCGTTCCCGGCTCGTTGGCTTTCGCCGCGTCAAGCGCCGCTTGCACGCCCCCGTTCTGGACCAGTCGCGCAACGGCCTGAGCGGCGCTCTCTTGAGCCGTCCCTCGAATCGGCACTGCCAGAAGAAGCCAGAAGCACAGTAAGCGTCCCATGATTGCTCCAGGGCGGGAGGGACCGTCGGGCGTCACTCCCGTGATTGGTTGAGGCTCATTTCCGCGCGCTGACGAGCTCGCCCACCGCCCGATGCGCCTGGTTGATCGCCACGTCGGTATAGGCTGAAGCTCCCGCATCAGCATTGGCAATCGCAATCCGTCCGAACCGCTGCCGCCCAACGATGTGCGGACGTTCTGGCTTCGGCCACTCGGGATCGAAAAGGGAATTGTATGAATAGGAGTACCCATGGGCCCATCGGTTCACGGTGATGGCTTCGATATCGCGCGCGGGGTCGAACCCTGCGGGGATAAGCATCCGCGCCAACTGATCGCGAATGTTGCGTTCGAACGTCGCGAAGTTTGTCTCGAGCAACTCGGCCCGCCCCGCCCGGTGCTGTTCGCGCTGTGACAAGCCAGGCTTGCACGGTGTCCGCAGCAGGAAAAGCACCATAGGCTCCTCCGGCCGACTCGGGAACTTGTACCCACCGAGGGATACGGGGAAGTCCAGGGCGACATACGGGTGGTAGCTCCCGGGGGCGATGATCTGATTGACGCCCAAGCGCTGGAACGCAGACCAGTTCCGAAGGGCGACGTGGGTGTAGATCAAGGGTGTTTTCACCCCGTAGGCCAACGCGTTGCGTTGTGGCTCCGGAAGCTCGGGACAGAGGTGAGGGATCATCCCGTTGTAGCAGGCGAGGATACAGCCCGCCCCCCGCACGGTCTGGAGCACCCCGCCGCGCATATAGGCTACTTCCACTCCGTCTTTCGCGGGCCCGGTGTGACGAACCCGAACGACGGTGCTGTTGAGGCGAATTCGGACCGCGGAGCGCGAGTCGTCCAATCGGCCGTAGTCGGCCCGGGCCGTGACGATGTCCTCCATGGTGTGACCTGGGATCGCCTCCGGCAGCAAGCGTCGGACCAGGAGGCGAGCCAGTGACGCATTGCCATCGGGAAAATGAAAGATGTACGGCTCCTCTTTCCCACCGGTCTCGCCTTCCCGCAACCCCATCGCCTCGAAACCCGGCAAAGGATTGCCGTAGTCGTCTCCCTGCTCGAAACAAGCGAGGGCCGGCACAGCTTCGATGCCGACGCCCCAGAGGTCGTTGGTGCGGGTCTGGAAAAATGGCAGCACTGCAGGATCGAGTTTGACGATCTTGGTGAGGAAGTCCGCGTAGCTCGTCTTCGCGAGGAGCGCGCGTTTGGCGGCGCGAGACCTTCCCGCCAGGTAGTCGACGTTCTCGGTATACACGCGGGAGATATCTCGGCGCGCGGCGACCGAAAGCGGTGCCTTCGCGAGGAATGCGGGCCACGAGGGCGAACCCATCCCAGCGACCAACCGATCGGTGCCGAATGTTTCGCGATCGAAGAACACTCCCGTGCCAAGATTCAGCGAAGAGTAGAGCGCTTGGTCGTAGGCCTGGTAGAAGCGCTTCGTCTCGACGCCCAACTCGACCAGCAGCCGCTTGGCAACGGAGCTGTATTTCGCTGGGCTTTCGATCGACTGCGTGCCTCCGTATCCGAGCATCGTTCGGCCACCGACCTGAAATTCGTTGCGCTTGGCGTGCCCGCCGAAATCATCATGGTTGTCGAGGATGAGGACCCGCGCGCGAGCCCCAACCTGCTGGCGGTAGAAGTGCGCGGCGGCAAGACCACTGAGCCCGGCTCCTACGACAACGAGATCGTAGCGCTCACCGGTGGGCTTCGGTGCGCCGGCGGAGGTCCAAAAGGCATGATCGCGAAGGGCATGGGCGTGGGCGAACGCCCCGTCATGGTTGCCGCGCATCCCGGTGAGCGCCGGCGGATAGTACGCCGCTTGTTCCGGCGCCTGGCCCGAGAGATCGAGACTCGAGAACCAGTCGGGAAGGGCGAGCCCACCGATCGCGAGGGCCATGCCGTTGAGGAAGTCGCGGCGCGGAATCCTGCAATCCATCCCGAGGTCCCGGTCGCTCCGGTCGGCCCAAGAATCGCCCGTCACGTGCGCCTCCGCTACCTTGTTTGCTGACGATTCAAATCCCACCAAGGGCCCATATGTGGGTGGATGAGTACGTCCCCGATGGAACCGCGAGTATCTTTGGGAGTCCCCGAAGCAAGGAAGAATGCATGCGATCGACCAACCATTCAATGGTTCTTGCTAGCCGATGTCGCGCTATGCTGGCAATGGTGATGGGGACCTACCTCGTCGCCCGACCTGTGGCGGCCCAACGGACCCCAACAGTAGCCAGCCCGAACCATGTCGCGGAGTACGGCGCCGCCATCGACAAGGCCCGCGCGTTCATCCGCGACACGATGCAAGCTCTCGGAGCACCGGGCGCATCGATAACGGTCATGCACCAAAGCCGCATCGTATGGAGTGAAGGCTTCGGGTTCGCGGACCTCGAGCAGCAGGTACCCGTAACGGCCCTGACCCGCTTCCGGATCGGGAGTGTCTCGAAGGCTCTCACCTCCGTGGCGCTTGGCCGGCTCGTCGAAATGGGCAAGCTCGATCTGGACGCCCCCGTGCAGCGTTACGTCCCAACCTTCCCGACCAAGCGCTGGCCGATTACGACTCGCCAGGTCGCCGGGCACCTGTCCGGGATTCGGCACTACAAGAGCGAAGGGGAGAACTATATCACGAGGCACTATCCGAACGTGACGGAGGCGCTCGAGATCTTCAAAGACGATTCGCTGCTCTTTCAACCGGGGACAAAATTCTCTTATTCGTCTTTCGGGTGGAACCTGCTCAGTGCCGTCATCGAGGGCGCGAGCGGCGAGAATTACTTGCGTTTCATGCAGCAAGCCGTGTTCGACCCAGCCGACCTCCGGCACACCATCGCTGACCACGTTGACAGCGTCGTACCCAACCGGGCGCGGTGGTATACCAGAGGGCCAAGTGGCGGTGGCATCGTCAATGCTGGCCTTGCCGACAACAGCTACAAGTGGGCGGGCGGGGGTTTCCTGTCGACCACCGAGGACCTCGTCGAGTTGGCTGATGCGCTTCTTCACGGCCGCCTGCTCAAGCCGGAAACCGTGCACCTGCTCTGGACTTCGCAGCATCTCACGACCGGGGCAGAGACCAACTATGGGATCGGCTGGTCGGCGGATATGGACAAGTCCGGCCGGCGGCGGGTGCACCACGGCGGCGGTTCGGTAGGCGGAACGGCGTTCCTATTGGTCTACCCGGATCAGGACCTCGTTGTCGCCCTTCTCGTGAATAGTGATTCAACATTTGTCGGCGCCACATTCGACATCGCGGAGTGCTTTCTCCAATCGAAGTAGGTCCGCACGGGCGTACAGACGCACGGACGCACGAGCGTACAGACGCACGGACGTACCGACCCACGGATGCCTAGTTAGACATCGTTGACAAAGCGACTCACTGGTACTTGACCGTGCTGGACCGTGCGACCGTGCGACCGTGCGACCGTGCGACCGTGCGACCGTGCGACCGTGCGACCGTGCGACCGTGCG
>JANYKV010000135.1 GCA_025358055.1 Gemmatimonadota bacterium | reverse complement strand
CGCGCCGAAAAGGCCGCCGACCGGGTCAAGGCCCGGAAGGCCTCGGCGAAGGTGAAGGCACCCCGCCCAGCGGTCAAGCGGCACAAACCTGTCGCCAAGAAGAAAAAGCGCTAGACTCGGAACTCCCGCACCAATTCCATTAACCGCTGCGCGGCATCGCTGAGACGTGCCGCGACGGATGCCATTTCTTCCGTCGACGCCGTTTGCTGTTGCGTCGCGGCGGAAACGGATTCGCTCACCGCGGCATGTTCGGACGATGATCGGGCGACCTCTCCGGTTCGTTCTCCGAGCTCCGCCAAAATTCGACGCCCCGTTGCGGCCCCTTCGGCAATTTGCTCCCCGGTAGTCTGCATTTCCGCGATGGCCCGGGTAATCTCGGCGAGAGCCCGAGAAACTCCGGGGGATGTGGTCTCCATCAGCATCACCTTATTCGCACTATCCTCGAGCGCTTTGGAGGTTCGGGCGAGTTGCTCCTGGAGTCGGTCCATGACCCGGGTGACGTCGTTGGCGGCGTTCGCACTCGATTGAGCGATCTCCCGTATCTCATCCGCCACGACGGTGAAGCCATGACCCTGATCACCGGCGCGAGACGCTTCGATTGAGGCGTTGAGGGCCAACACACCGCCCTGCGAGGAGATCTGCCGCACGCGATCGATGAAGTCGTGGATTGTCGTCGTGTATCGGTCGATCTCCCGTAGTTCACGGCTGCCGGAGGTCACTGCTTCGCGGAGCTCTCGGAGGTTTGCGGTGGTGCCGGTGGTATCCGCTCCGCGCTGTTCGGCGATGGCTTGGGCGCCCTGGCTCAGACTGAGCGAGCGCGTGGCGGCGCGGGTAACCTGTGAGGTGATCTCGCGGAGTTCGCCCAGAAGGCGTTCGGCTTCCTGCAATCCGCGCGCTTGGATTTCCGCGGTGCCCGCCACCCGTACCATGGCGCTCGAGATCTCGCTACTGGTGGCCGCCAGCTCCTCACTCATCGCGGAATAGTCTTGGGCCGCCCCGCTCAGTTGGCGTGATTCCTCCACGACGGAGCCCACGACGGATCGCAGTTTGGCGCTCATCCCGTTGACCGAGCGTCCCAGGGCTGCGAGCTCAATGGGCATGCCGCCGAGGTCGACCGGGCGGAGATCACCGAGTCCCATCCGTTCCGTGGCGGTGACGAGGCGGTGCAGGGGAAGGTCCACCGATCGGAGTGTCGCGGCCGCGCTGCCCAACCCAAGCAAGAGCGCGGTGAAGAACAGCAGCCAGACGACCGATCGTCGCTGTTGCGCCACCCGTTTCAACCCGGACGTCCGCGCCAACGCTCGCTGCTCGTGCACGGCGGACAGCTGTTGGACATTGGCCAGCATGCTGTCCGCGGGCCCTCGCGTTTCCGCCGCCTGCGCCCGAGCCTCCTCCCCGCGTCGTAAGATCACCAAGGCGTGGGCCAGGGCGTACGCGACCTCCACCCGTGATTGGTACGCGTCGATCTGGTTCACCACGGCCTGGTCAATTGCGGTGAGACCACCAATGCGGCGCAGCTGGTGTTGGAGCCGGTGGGTTGAATCCCCGATCGAAAGAAACCGTCGCTCCAACTCCGGGGTTGGAGTCTGCAGGTACTTCTCGGCGGCTTGGATCTGTTGGGTCGCGCCCGCCACGAGGCCATTGCTCAGCTTGGTCGCGCTGGCCAGGGCCGAGATTTGTTGTTCGACCGCGCGTTCGAGCGAGCCAATGGCCGAAACGCCGACCAGGGCCATGACCAACACCAGTAACAAGAGCAGCGCCTGCGCAGCCATCAAGCGGTTGCGCAGGCTGCCCAGGAATCTCATGGGTGCTCCGCGGGTTCGACGTGACCGTTCCGAACCCGACCGACCACCAGATGTGCATCGACCCGATCGCCCCGCGGATCGAAGCGAATCGTCCCGGTGACACCTTCGAATCCCGGGGTTGCGTTCCCGAGGCGCGCGATTCCGTCTCGAACGGCGCCCCGTCGGGGGCCGCCGGTCTCGAGCACCTGACGGAGCAGATACACGGCGTCATAGGTTGCGGCGGCGGGCTGGTTGGGGTTCCCGGCCGCCGGGAAACGGCGTTTCCACGCCGTGAGAAACTCCCGTGCCTTCGGGGAGTCCTCGTCAGGTAGGTACGCCGCGGTGAGGAAAACGCCCTCAGCGGCTGGGCCATCGGCCTCGATCCCCTCCAGTCCGTCGCCGCCAACCACGGGAAGGGTGAGCCGCCGCGCCCGGGCTTGTCGAATGATCTCGACGGCGTCGGTCCGGTTCCCGGCGATCACCAGCAAGTTGGCCCGTCCGTCCGCCACAAGGCGGTCGAGGTACGGCCCGACGACGAGAGGGGAGTCGAGATAGGGGGACGTCATTAGAACTTCGCCCCCTAAGGCGGTGTATTTCTCGGTGAACGCTTCTCGGACTCCGCGACCGTAGTCGTTATTGAGGTAGAGCACGGCGGCCCGCGCGGTGCGGAGTCGGCCCAGAGCCCATTCGGCAAGCGTCGCCCCATGTTTCGCGTCGGAGGGACTGAGGCGGAAGGTGTAGTCTCCAGCCCCGGTGAGTTCGGGGGAGGAAGCGGAGGGAGCGATCTCGACCACGGGGGTAGCCCCGCCGTTGTAAACCGGGGCTGCGGCTAGGGTCGTGCCTGACGACACATGCCCGATCACCGCGACGACGTCGGTGCGGTACAAATTCGCGGCGACTTTGACCGCGGAGTCTTGGCTGTCGAAGTCGTCGCGCTCGATCAGCGCAAGCGGTCGGCCCCTTACCCCGCCAGTCCGGTTGATCTCCTCGACCGCCATACGCGCGGCGAGCCGCATGGGTGCACCAACCGGACTGGTGAGCGGCCCGGCCAACCCGATTCGCAGGGGCCCCTTTTCGCGGGAGCAACCCGCCGCAATGCAACAGAGGGTGAAGAGGAGGATGATCCCGCGGCCCACGCCCGGTGCTCTCATGCCCGGAAACTAAACCCCCGACCGCAAGATCGGCGCGGATTGACACAGCGCGCGACTCTCGCGGTCGGGGGGGCACACTCCGGGCGGGAGTGTCGTTCGGGGTGCGGCTTACGCTTTGCGAACGTTCGAGGCCTGCAATCCTTTGGGTCCATCGACGATGTCAAATTCGACGCCGTCTCCCTCGCTCAACGAGCGGAATCCCTCCGCCACGATGGCAGTGTGGTGGACGAATACGTCCTTGCCGCCTTCCTGGGCGATGAAGCCGAATCCCTTTGCATCATTGAACCACTTGACCGTACCCTTCGCCATTGCCACGACCTCGTGATGGGGGAGCCCAAGGCTCCGGGAAGACCCTGGCCCGATTGGCCAGGAAAAAAATTACCGTCCGGGGCGTTCATCCGGGCGGTAATGGCGACTATTGAGTGCTGGAGTCGAACGGGAAAGCCATAGCCATAAACTCCGGATCGGCCCGCGATTTGTCAATACGGGGCCGGAAAGCTCATAGCGCCGCCTTCAGCGGAGGATGAACCCCGCAAGGCGGAGCTCATGGGCCAACAGCCAGCGTTTGCAATCGAGGCCCCCGCCGTAGCCGACCAAGCTGCCATTCTTCCCGATCACCCGGTGGCAGGGAATGCGAATTGCCAAATGGTTGGCCCCGTTCAGCTGCCCCACCACCCGAGGGTGGAGCCCGGTCTGAATGGCGATGTCTTGATAGGATCGAGTTTCACCGAGCGGAATTTCACAGAGTGCTCGCCACACCTTGTCTTGCGACGGGGTTGGCGGGAGCCATTCGGCGAGGTATTCCGGGTAGGGCGCCGGCTCGGGTCGGCCATCGAAGTAGCGTTCCAACCAACGAACCGTCTTGGCGCAGGATCCGACTGTCACCCGAACGCGCGGGTCGCGGGCGCGAAGAATGTTCGCCCAATGAAGCTGGGCCGCGCGGGGAGCGAATTCGATCACCAGAGGGCCATCCGGACATTCGACCACCGTCAGCGGCCCAACAGGAGATCGGTAGGAGGTCCACTGCACCCGCAAAGCGAGGCTCCGAGAAGGGATGGCCTCAAAGCTAGCGCTCATCCGCCCGAGTGCCCAGGGTGTCCTTTGACTTTTCGACGCCGAAAGGGATATTCGTACGCCGCGCTCGCGCTCACTCGACGCGCCCCCGTGGACTCTCCTCCCGCTCCCGAGGTATCGATGTACCGGCTCTCGCTTCTCTTGGTGTTCATCTCGTCCACGTCCCTCGTTGCGCAGGCCGTTCCGGTCGCCCGGGTTGTCGTCCAGCCCGCGGAGGCCGCCATTCAGGTCGGCGACTCCATCCGCCTTTCCGCCGTGGCGTACGACTCCGCGGGTCGGACCGTGGCAGGCGCCAAAATTCTTTGGATTACGTCCGGTGGACGGTTTGAAGGCGCGGTGGATTCCACCGGCTTGGTAGTCGGTGGGGCCACGGGGACTGTGGTGATCACGGCTCTGGCCCAAGGCGGCTCCCCGGGACGCCCGATCGCGGCATTGGCCCGGATCACCGTGCTGCCGCTGCCGGCGAGCCGAATCGTATTCGAACCGAGCGTCAGTCGGATGACAGTCGGGCAGAGCCTCGCGATTGCCGCACTTCCCTACGCCTCCAACGGTGACCGGCGATATGATCAAGCCTCGTGGGCCAGCGATAACCCCAATGTGCTGAAAATTGGCAGTGCCGGCAGGATCACCGCGCTGGCGCCCGGCAAGGCGGCTGTTACCGTTCACGCGGGCAAAGCCACGGAGTCCTTCACCGTAACGGTCGCACCGAACCAAGTCGCCTCGGTCGCTCTGGAGCCGCTCTCGGCTTCCGTGCGTACCGGGGACGTGGTCCGGTTCAATTTCTCCGCGAAAAGCAGGGCTGGCGGAGCCGTGGCCGATGTCATTCCCGAATGGTCCCTCGCACCCGGCGGAGCTCAAATCGACAGTGACGGCGGTTTCGTGGCGGAGATGGCGGGCACCTACCAGGTGTTCGCCTCCTTCGCGGGCCATCGGGCGGAGGCGGTCGTCGAGGTTCGCCCTCGCGATGCCGTCCGTCCGGCCACCCTGGTGGGTCGTCTGGCCATCAAGATGATGGCTGGCGAGTTCTGGTTGCACCCTGATGGGAAACATGGGTACCTCACCACCCTCGGATTGAGCGGCGGGGGCGGCGATCGAATGTATGCGATCGACGTGAGCGACCCGGCCAGTCCCTTTATCACCGACTCGGTCATGGTGGACGCCCGCGTCGTGAACGACGTGATGACCACCGAGGACGGCAAGTTCGGCGTCATGACTCGTGAGGGCGCATCCACGCGGAAGAATGGGATCGTGGTGTTGTCGTTCGAAGACCCCGCGCATCCCAAGCCAATCGCCGAGTTCACCGAGACCGTGACCGGTGGGGTCCATAGCACGTTCATCTACAAGGGTCACGTCTACCTCACCGACGACGCGACCGGCTCCATGCGTGTCATCGACATCCGGGATCCCTATCATCCGAAGCAAGTGGGTCGGTGGGAAACCCCGCGCAGCCCGGCGGGACGAATCGTTCATGATATCGACGTGAAGGACGGGCTCGCGTACCTCAGCTATTGGAATGACGGTCTCGTGATTCTGGATGTCGGCAACGGGATCAAGGGTGGCAGTCCGGAGGCTCCTCAGCTGGTCTCCCAGTTCAAATACGATCTCAACGCTCTGTATCGCGACGTCGAAGCGGTCGGCGGGCCCGGTTTCATTCGCGGCACCCACACCGCGTGGCGCCAAGGAAAGTACGTGTACATCGGCGACGAGGTTTTTCCGGCTACGGTCGGCCGAACCGGCGGTGGGGGCGTTCCCACGCTGGGGCGCGCCTTTGGACGCCTGCAGGTGATCGACGTCTCGGACATCACCAAGCCGAAATCGGTGGCATGGTACGAGCCGAAAGATGGCGGGAGCCACAATGTCTGGGTCGCCGGTGACACGCTCTATTTGGGTGATTACCAAGGGGGCCTTCGCGTCATCGATATCAGCGGGGAGCTGCGCGGAGATCTACTACGCCAAGGGCGTGAGATCGCGCACGTCGTCACCGGAGATTCCAAAGGGTTCGTTCCCAACTCGGCCAACACTTGGGGCGCGATCTACCGAAACGGGTTCATCTACGTTCCGGACATCAATTCCGGGCTCTGGATTGTGAAAGTGGAGGCGAAGAGCGCGTTGACGCCTTAGGGACAGACGGACAGACGGACAGGCGGACAGACGGGCAGACGGCTGAGAGGGCGAGGACAGGTGGGAAAATCAACATACCTTCCCGCCTTCCCGCCTTCCCGCCTTCCCGCCTTCCCGCCTTTTCCCTTTTCTCCCGATTCCCCTTAACATTGGATCATGCCCACGCCTGGCACCCTCTCGATCCGCACGTTTGTCGAGCGAGCCGAAGGTCTCGCACACTTCATCCTTCGGGCCGGTGAGGCACCTCGCCTCATCGCATTCGACGACGTGGCCGGCTGCCCCGTGGAGACCGCCCTCGCCGCCCTGGAGTGGACCGGTGCGGTCGGGATTCTGTTGGATGACGACCAGGTCCAAGCGGCCCGCCTCACTTCGGACACGGCAGCGGCCGTCGTGGAGCGAAAGTCCGCCAACGGCCGGATCTTTGTGTACCTCGGCCCTCGGTTGGATCCGCTCCAGATGGATGCCTCCGAAGGCCAGGTCCTGTTTGCCGATCCGGTGGGTGTCAAAGCCGTGGAATTTCAGCAGCGGAGCCACGCGCTCGCGTATTTCCTCCGCGCCACGTCGGGTGCGGGCTCCATGCTCTCGCTCATGGGGCGGCGAGCCCCGGAAATTCGGCACATGCGGCGATGGTTTGGAGCCATCTTCCAAGAACTCGATGGTCCGCGTCAGCTGGTGGGAGCCTGGTTTGCCGCCAGTGCGGCGGGCGCGCTCTTCGCTGGTGTCGAACCGGAAATCTCCTATCGCTATATCGAGGTCGGTACCGAGTCCTAGCGCTCGACTCGCCCGACCTGGTTTCCCGTCTCCTGACTCAATCGAGATTCCGCGTCGACCCGAATGGGGCCTTAGGCCACGAATTGGATCGAATTGGATTCTGAGAGTGTAACGGGCAAGGGTTTGAGTGGTTCGGAAATGGCGACAAACCTCTGTGGGTATGTGGATCAACATATCCACATCCCGTAGATAGCGGGCCTATCCTCATATTCCGCAACACCTATCAATTCACAATTTTTCAACACTACATGACGTAACCCGAATAAAATCAGATACTTGCACGATTCGAGACTGTCTGTATCTTGGATTCGGCAGCTCGCTCCCGGTGCGATTTGTTCGGACTAGTGGCGTGTTGCTCGGTGCAGTCGGGAGGGGTGGTGGCGGCCAGGGAGGCGGGATGATCCTGCCGAACTGTCGCCACGCTCAATGATCACCCGGTCGGCACTGGTAGAGCCAGTCGCGCGCTCTACCCACCCCGATTCAGCGCCTCGGGGTGCAGTGCGAAGGGTCGGTCCGCGACCTGATCCGAATCGCAGCGCTTACGTGGACGAACCAGGTGGGATGGCCATCCGGCCTGGGGATGGAAGCTGAGGCATCATCCGGCCCTCCCGAGCGGCGAATCAGCCAACCGGTGGCGGGTGAGAGAAGAACGGCGGCGCGAGCCCCGACCTCAGGTAATCTGCGTATGGAACGGCCGTGACGGCTCCCAGCCGGGCGGCCGTTTCTTTTTGCTGGAACCCCGTGCGCTTGGCCGCCCGGTCGGCTGGCGTGTACCTTGAACTCATGCACGGTTCTTCGCTGGTCCTTGCATCGGCCGATCCGGCGCGTTCCCGACGATTGCACCAGGCACTCGAGGGCGCGGGATATCTCGTCGATCATCAGACGAATGCGGAGGGTGCGGCGCAGGCGTTGCGGGGTCGAGACCTCGAAGTGCTTGTTCTCGATACTCAGTTGCCGGGCATCGATCTCTCACAACTCAGCGATGCGCTCCTCGCCGAGTCGACCCTCCCACCCGAGCCGCTAGAGGCCGTTGAGCGGCACCATATCGTACGCACTCTTCGACATACCAATGGCAACCGGCGGCACGCGGCGCTTCTGCTCGGCATCGCGCGCTCCACGTTGTTGGCGAAAATGCGACGCCACAGAATTTCCGATCCGTTTACGGCAACACCTTGATTCGACCTGGGCGCGAGGTCACAACTTGCCGCGACACGGAGCCTTTGGACAACACGTAGCGACGGTTCGAGAAGGCCATCGAGAGGCCATTGGGCGCAAACTCGATTGGAAGCGAAGATCCCGTAATCGTGACTTGATCGGTCGACGGTCCGGGGCGCACCCAAACCACCTGGGTATCGGGGCCGGCGATCGTTTGGACGGCGAGGGAATCGGGATGGATGATCAGTTCGGCCCGGCGATTCCAAGTGAGGGCGGCCATCCGGGCCTCCCGATGCGCCGCGACGATGGCGCTCGCCTGGTGCTCCACCGCCAAACGATCGCGCTGCGCTTCGATTCGAGGATACGCCAGTAGGGCGAGCAGACTCATGATGGCGAGGACCAAGAGCAGCTCGAGTAACGTCGCGCCACGTGTCATGCCGGCAACCTACATGCTCCGCGATCGAACCATGGCATCAAAAACTTGCTCGCCGTATCATACGCACGCGAGTGTTTCACGCACTCCATCGACTGAACCGTCTCCCTCGTCTCGAGGAGGTTTCCAATGACTTCCCTGGTACTCCTGGCCGTCGTCGTCGTCGTCGTGATCTGGGTGATCGGCTCGTACAACGGGCTTGTGAGCCTCAAGAATCAGGTGCTGAACGGCTGGAAACAGATTGACGTTCAGCTCAAACGCCGGCACGACCTGATTCCCAATCTCGTCAATACAGTCAAAGGGGCGATGGACTTTGAGAAGAACACACTCGAGGCGGTCATCTCGGCCCGCAACAAAGCGGTGAACGCCACCGGGGTTGCGGGGACGGCAAAGGCCGAAGGCGAGTTGACCCAGGCGCTGGGGCGGTTGTTCGCGCTGACGGAGGCGTACCCGCAGCTCAAAGCCACCGCCAATATCGGACAGCTCCAAGAGGAGCTGACCACCACCGAAAACAAGATCGGGTTCGCTCGCCAGCTTTACAACGACATCGCCACCCAGTACAACACCAAGCAAATCCAGTTCCCCACCAATTTGATCGCCGGGCTCGCGAAGGCCGCCCCGGCAGAGCTGTGGCAAATCGAGGAAGCGGGGGAGCGAGCAGTTCCGAACGTGGACCTCTCCTCCAATAAGCCGACGGCGTGAGCGACCAGAACCTCTTCGCGCAGCAAGAGGAGAACCGCCGCCGGTCTACGTGGCTCGTTGTGGGCTTCGTAGTGTTCTTCATGTGGATTGGTTTTGGGGGCGACCTGGCGTTTTACCTTCTGACGCGGGATGGCCACGTCGGTGGCTATCACCACGTGGTGCCCTTCATCGGCATCATGGTGAGCCTCGCCGCGGCGGGCATCGCGTGGTCGGCCTGGCGCAACGGGGCCCAACGAGTCCTCGCGGCCACGGGCGCCATGGAGCTAATCGATCCCGCGACACCGGAACTCAAACAACTCGACAACGTCGTCGAGGAGATGGCTATCGCCTCGGGGGTACCCAAGCCGAAGATCTGGATCGTCCCGGACGCAGACCCGAATGCGTTTGCCACCGGTCGAGACCCCCAGACGGCCAATATCGCCGTCACCGAAGGCCTGTTGAAACTCCTGAACCGCGACGAACTGCAAGGCGTCATCGCGCACGAAATGTCTCACGTCAAGAACTACGACATCCGACTCACGACGCTCATGGCGGCGTTGGTTGGCGCGATCGCTTTGCTGTCGGATTTTCTGGGCCGAGGCGGGAGCGCGGGGCGTGGCATTCGACTGGGCAGCGACCGGGAGAACGGAAAATCGGGTGGAAGTCCCCTGGGTATCATCATTCTGGTCCTTTGGCTGCTCACCTTGGTCGTGGCGCCGCTCGTGTCTCAGCTACTCGCGATGGGCGTGAGTCGCAAGCGGGAACTCCTGGCTGATGCCTCGGGGGCGCAGTTCACGCGGAATCCGATGGGGCTGGCCAGCGCCCTCGAAAAGATCGACGCTATGGGAGAGCCCACGCGGGCCATCACACGCGGGGCCGCCCACCTGTGCATCGTGGACCCGCTCGGCCGCCGTCTCACCTCGAATGCGGGATGGCTCGGCAACATCTTTGCAACGCATCCACCGATGGCCCTTCGGGTCAGCCGGCTCAAGGCCATGGCCTACCTGAACGAGCACCGGGTCGAAACGCCGGCCGTTCCACCGGACACCAAAGGGTGAGCGGGCGCGATTGGCTGCTGTTGATCCCCGCGCTCGTCTTAGCGGCGGCCCTCACGCTGTGGTTGTTTCGCCGGACCATCAGCCTGCTTCGGGAGCGTCTGCGCCGGCGCGCCATCACGACGGTCTTTCGCTTCCGCACCCACCTCGCGCGCTACAAGCTGGTGGAACGGACCGTCATCCGCGCGGAACTCCTGCACGATTCCGTCGTACTCGAAGCCATCGCAGCGCATGCAAAGACGTCGGGAAAGCCGGTCGCGGACGTTGAGCGGCACGTGGCGATGTATATCGACGAAATCGTCCCCTTTTTCAACATTCTGGCTTACTACGGAATCGCCTATAACCTCTCTCGGCTCCTGATCAATTTCCTCTTCAAGCCCACAGTCGAGTACCAAGACGCGGCGGCGCTCAATGCAATTCCTAAGCGCGACGTCGTCGTCTACCTCATGAACCATCGGAGCAACGCCGACTACGTGGTCGTGATGTATGTCTTGGCTCGCGTTGTGAGCATTAGCTATGCGGTCGGGGAATGGGCGCGGACCTGGCCCCTGGAGTACATCTTCAAAAGCTTCGGCAGCTATTTCATCCGCCGCCGCTTTCGGGAGCCGCTCTATCACGCCGTACTCGAACGATACGTGCAGTTGATCACCAAGAACCGAGTCACTCAGGGCATCTTCCCGGAGGGCGGTCTCACTCGGGATGGAACGCTCCGGCCGGCCAAGCTCGGCTTGCTCGACTACATCGTTCGGACCGCGAGCGACCCGCAATTCGATGGCGATATCTGGCTGGTACCCGTCGGCCTGAACTACGACCGGGTGTTGGAGGATCGGACGCTAATACGTGAGTTGGTTATCGGGGTCGACGCCCCGGGGCGGTTCCACCAATTCATGAGTGTGGTGCGGTTTCTGGCCGCGAACTTCTGGGGATTGCTGACGGGCCGACGGCGCCGCTATGGGCGCGTTGCCGTGAACTTCGGGACCCCGATATCACTGCGTGAGTGGCTCCTGACCCAGCCCTCCGATTTGTTGGACCTACCCAAAGAGCAACGACTGCCTCGGATTCAGCTGCTCGGTGACCTGGCGATGTCCCGGATCGGCGCGGTGATTCCCGTCACCCCGGTGCCGTTCGCTGCCGCGGCCTTGCTGTCGTTCGGGGAGAGTGTTGTTCGGCGGGACCAACTAATGGATAAACTCGTCGATCTGCGCGAGCGCCTGCACGACTTCAATGCGAAAGTTGTTCGCTACGAATTGCCCGTATCGGAAGTGTGGGACCGCGCGTGGCGGACTTTCAAGGCGCGTCGGTGGGTCGTGGAGGAGCCGGAGGGATATGTGATTTTGCCTTCCGCCCGCCCCCTCCTGGAGTACTACGCCAACTCGATCCGGCATTTGCTACCGGAAGAGACCCAAGTCGCCTGGACCCCGGCCGAGGGTCCGGATCCTTCGCTGCCCCATCTGGGGGCACCGAAGACGCGTTAACTCGGCGGGCTCCCCTTTCGTTTCATCACCGCTACGATTTCCTCCACCAGGGTCGCCGGGTCGAGCGGCAGCCGGATCACACCGTCGGCTCCGGCGGCGAGCGCCTTGTCGGCCGACGCGGCATCAGGAGCGAACGCGATGAGGGTATACGGCCGATCGCCGGGAGGCTGGAACCCGGCTAAAGGATCGTAACCCGTTTGGTCATCTCCGGAGGACAATACCACGAGGCTCAATCCAACCCGGGCGGACGCGGACTGCAGTGCCGCGGTGGAGTCGCAGCGCTCGATGGTGAAGCCCGCGTGGCGAAGCAAAAGCGTCGTGATCCGGGCGATGTCTTTTTCCGCAATGTGTACGGCGACCCGGCCGCGATGGGGAAGAGACGGCTCGCTCCGCGCCGACAGATCGATCATCCGGAGTCCGCTCAGATACTCCGTGCTCTCCGCGCGTTGCAGCTCCCCGGCCTGTTTGAGAATCGTCCGGACTCGCATGAGAGAATGTTTGATCGTGCTTAGGGCGTCCCGTTGCTCCGGGCCCACCTGCGAATCGGTCAGCAATAGCTCCACTTCGGCAAACGCGGACATCAGCGGATTGTTGATTTCATGATGCAGGGTGACCGTCATTTCGCCGACGGCGGCCAGACGTTCGGCCCGGACCAGGTCGTGCTCGGCTTCGGAAAGTGCGTGGCGCTGCGCGCGAATCCGGCGGACTCGATCCAGGACTTGGGGGAGCAGTTCCTTGAGGGAGCCATCCTTCACCAGGTAGTCTTCCGCGCCGAGCCGCAGAGCCGCGGCCGCAAGCGACTCGCTTCCGTACGCCGTGATGATCAGGACCGATGGTTGGGGGTCCCGTCCCGCGAGCAGCCGAGGAAGAAGGTCGATTCCGCTCGCGTCGGGCAACTGATGATCGAGCAGGATGATCTCCGCCGTGCGAGCCGCCATCATGGCTTCCGCGGCGGTGGCGACGTGCTGGACATCCTGATACCCACTGGCCTGCAGCAGCGAGCGGATGAGACGGGCCATGGCCTGGTCATCATCGACGAGGAGCACCCGTTCGGATTGTGCGGGAGCCATGGGGAGTGGCAGTTGTACTACTGCCGCTTAGCCGCGGCCGTCATCAAGAAAGATCAGCGCTTCGCGGCGGGCCACGACCGACAGCAGCGCCCGATGGACGCGGGTGTCGATCACCGTGCCGACCAGGTCGCGCAGGCGTTCGATCGCGAGCTCGGGAACCATTTTCTCCTGATAGGGGCGGGAGGTGGTGAGGGCATCGTAGATCTCGACCGCGCCGATGATCCGAGCACCGAGCGGAATCTGCTCGCCGGTGAGTTGGTCGGGATAGCCGCGGCCATCGACCCGCTCGTGATGGCTTCGGACGAAGCCGATGATGTTTTTGAGGTGGGTGAGGGGCGCGAGGATTTGCGACCCGGAAATCGTGTGGGTCTTGATGTGCTCGAACTCATCGTCGGTGAGCGGGCCCTGCTTGTTCAGCACCTCTTCTCGGATGCCAATCTTTCCGATGTCATGGAGGCGCCCGGCGGTACGCACCACTTCGACCTCTTCATCACTCATTCCGATCTCGGAGGCGACCATGGCCGAGAGGTCTGCCACGCGGGCCGAGTGGCCGCGGAGGTACGGGTCCTTGGCTTCGAGGGCGTTCACGAGCGCCTCGAGGGTCGCGACCGAAATCCGCTCGAGATTGGCGCGCTCCATTCGGAGCTCCGCGGTCCGGACGGCCACTTCCTCCTTGAGCCAGTGATTGATCTGCTGGCTTTCCATCAGGGTTTCCCTGCGACGCAGCGATCGTTGGATGGCGCGCAGCAGGTCGGTGAGATCCACCGGTTTCGTGAGATAATCCATCGCGCCACGCTGCATACAGAGGGCGGCGCTGGTGGCGTCGTTGACGGCGGTGAGCATCAGCACTGCGGCGTTCGGTTCCAGCTCCAGCACCTTGGGCACCAGGTCGATTCCGCTGGAATCCGGCATTCGGACGTCGAGGAGGACGCAGGCGATTTTTTGCCGGCGCAGCACGTTGAGCGCTTCATCGCCCGAGGCCGCCGTGCTCACCTCATAGTTCTGTTGGGAGAGGAACCGTTTCAGCGCGCTCCGGATCGGCTCTTCGTCGTCAACCACGAGGATGTTGACGGGTCCCTCCGCAATGACGCGCAGCGGGGGGGAAGAGGGGCTGCTCGAGATGGCTTGATCCACGACCGATCCGGGAGAAGGGGATTTGGTACTGCCCGAAGCTATGAGCGCACGGGAGAGCCGTCAAGAAATAGGGGGCACCCCGACGAACTCAACCTGAACCCGTTCCGGTATCAAACCCGCGTCCGCCGCCCGGTCGAGGAGCAGCTGCACGGCCGTGCGCCCCCGGGGCCCGTAGTCGACGGTCCACTGATTCACGTACATGCCGACAAAGGCGTCGGTGCGCTCGGTCCCGATTCCCCGGTTGAATTGCATGGCGTGTTGCAGTGCCGGTGCCCGGTGAGCCAGGGCGTATTCGATGCTGGCTTGGAGGTCGCGCGCGATCTGCGTGGTGACGGCCGACCCCAGGTCCCGTCGCACGACGTTGCCGCCCAGCGGAAGGGGTAAGCCCGTGTCGGCGAGCCACCAGGCGCCTAAATCAGCCCAGAGCTGGAATCCGGAATCGGCATAGGTGAGCTGGCCTTCATGGATCAGCAGCCCCACCTCCACGTCGCCGCGCTCGACGGCCGCCTCGATCTGGTCGAACGGCATGACGACGGCTTGGAACTCCGGTTGATAGAGTTTGAGGGTCAGGTAGGCTGTCGTCAACAATCCCGGAATGCCCACCCTTAGACCCTTGAGCGCCGTCCGTGGATCCTCCGGCCGGGGTCGCTTTGCCACGAGGCGGGGGCCGTATCCATCGCCCATGGACGAGCCGCTGTTGAGCAGGGCATAGTCCTTCGCCACGTAGGCATAGGCGTGGATGGAGACGGCACTCACTTCGAGTTCGGCCCGTCGGGCCCGCTGATTGAGCGATTCAATGTCGGACAGTTCGTGGACGTAACGCAGGTCGCCCGTATCGATCTTGCCTTCGGCGAGCGCGTAGAACATGAATGCATCGTCCGAATCCGGGCTATGGGCGACCTGAATGGTGCGAGGCATGAGGCTACCTCTGTCCCGCCGGCAGTTGGGTCATGGCGCTGGCCCGGAAGCCTTCGAGGATGGGTTTATAATCGATGTATTCCGGCAGCTCCCGTTTGAGCTCCGCATCGTACGCGGCCAAGAACCGTGCCCGGGACTCGCGCGCCCGCGCCGAATCGCCCTGGAATTCCGATACCGTCGCACGCACGAGGTACCCAAACAGGTGGTTCGGATGGTTCGCCAGGATCGTGTCGGCTAGAGCCAGTGCTTCCTTGAACTCGCCGATCTGGGCATGAATCATAGCGGCATGGTAGCGCTCGTCCGCGCTGACGGAATCGAGCTGCGAATATGCGCCCAACGCCATCGGGGTGAAGTTGAGCACGAACGTGGTATCACCTCGTTCCATCGCCTGCATTACCCGATCATTCAATCGGGAGAACCGTTCCTTCGCGGACATCTTGCTGATGTCGGGCGCGGGCCCCGCGATTGGGGTGGCTCCGCTGGCGTTGCCTGCATTGGCCATGTTGGCCACCACGGGCGCCGCCGGAGAACTCCCCACGACACGATAAATCAGGAAGCCGAGTCCGAAGACGACGACGAGTGCCGCGATGATCCACGCCGTGCGCTCCGTCTGCCGCGACCGTCCTGGACGAACCTGCGTACCGCAGCGGTGGCAGAAACGAGCGGCTGCGTCGAGCTCTGCCCGGCAGGTCCCGCACTCAACATGGCCGATCGGCGTACCACAGTTGCTACAAAATTTTCCGCTGGCCGGCTGACGACAACTTGGACATACGGACGGAGCATTCGGGGAGGGGATGGGGCCAGACATTGCTGCCCAAGATACAACGCTCGCGAGTGTGACGGGAGGCGATCCGGGGTGCGGGCGCTGGCGAACTGCGACCGACCTTCTTACCGTTCAGGGAGTTCGAACCGGAGAGACCATGGAAGTATCCCAACCGGCCGCCGCGAGCTCGACGTCTTCGATGTCCTCTCCCGGCACACCGGCGCCCAATGGACGCCACCTCGGCGACCTCACGCGGAGCGACACCAGTTGGCAGGTGTATCTCGAGACCCGGCCTCAAGGGCAATTGGTGAGCGGACGGGTGCACTTCGTCTCCGCCGGTGCCCACCGCTCGACCGGCTGGATTTTCCTCGAGGCGAGCGATAGCGATACCCTGAATCGTTTCAATGAATTCAGTCCGGTGGAGCTGTGGAAGTTGCTGGAGAGCTTGGGGTAGGGGAGGGAAAGGACGGCAAGTACCAGACGGCAAGTACCAGACGGCAAGAACAGACGGCAAGAACAGGACGGCAAGATAAAGACGGCAACAAAGGAGAAGGCAACTGTACGTCCATCTGTAGGCTCCCCTATCTTGCACCGATGCGTCTGTTCTTTGCCCTGGCCCTGCTGCCCCACCTGCTTATGGCGCAAACACCCGCTCCAGCGTCCGCCGATTCCGGACGGGGGCCGGTCATCCGAGGGATTCTGCTGGACCGCCAGAACGTTTTCGACGTCAAGGAAACGGGGTTCATCCCCCGATTGGTGAACCGGTTTCATATCACGACCCGCGCGCCGGTCATTCGTCGCGAATTCCTTTTTCGGAGCGGCGCCCCATACGATTCGGCGGAGGTGGCGGAAACGGCCCGAAACCTTCGTTCGCTCCGGATCTTTCGCGTGGTCGATATCGATTCCGTCACTACCGACACCGGCCTCGTGATGCGGGTCCGGACCGGCGACGGCTGGAGTACCAAGCCCGAGTTTCATTTCAGAAGTAGCGGGGGCCAGGTGCAGTACACGCTGTCACTCGAGGAAAACAATCTCCTTGGCACGGCGACTTTGGCCTCGGTCCGCTACCGCAAGGACCCGGATCGCTCCAACGTAATTTTCAGTTTCTTTCAGCCGCGATTGTTGTACGGACAGGTCGGTCTAGGGCTCCAGTTCGAAGACCGGTCCGACGGCACGCTGGGCTTTGCGCGGCTGTCTCGCCCGTTCTTTTCCCTGGCCTCGACGACGCCGTCGTTCACTATTCAAGGCGAAACTCGCAGCGAACGGATTCTTCGGTTTTTCGGTGGCAACGGCGTGGCACAAGACACGCTCGAACGCCACCGGGACTTTTTTCAGGCCTTCACCGGATGGGCGATTCGAGCAAGTCCCAGTGGCTATCTTCGCTGGGGTCTGCAGGCCCAGGTGGGCCGAGATGATTTTGCGCCGGAGAGTTTCCGCGGCGCGTTTCCCCGAAGCACCACCGGAGCGGTCGGGGCTTGGCTGTCCTGGCAACATGCCAACTACGTGGTGGCGCGGGGCTTCACGGGGTTCGGTCTCCAGGAGGACGTGAACCTCAGCTCATTCCTATACACCGGATTCACTGTCGCCCCCAAGGCCTTCGGTTACCAGCGCGACGGAGTGGCGTCCTCCCTTGTCGGACATACCGGATTCAATACCCGGCGCTCGTTCACCTATTTCGACTTTGCCGCGAACGGCCTCTTTTCGTCGGCGGGCTTGGACTCGGGCTCGGTGGCCGCCGCCGCTACCGTCGTGTGGCAGCCGGGCGCTCGCCACCTTGCGGTTGTTCATGTCTCCGCCGCCTCACGGGCGGGTGGATTTCCCGGTGAGGAGTTCGACCTGGGTCTCGGCATAGGCCCCCGGGCATTTCCGCTCCACTCGTTCACGGGAGATCGGGCCTTTTTCGCCACTGCCGAGTACCGATTCACGGTGCTGGAGAATTTCTTCAAGGTGCTGGGCCTCGGCACTGCCGCGTTCGTCGACCATGGAGGTGCTTGGTACCACGGCACGACGCCCCGTTCCGGCTGGGATGTCGGCGTGGGTATCCGCATTGGCCCCAATCGGGCCACGGAAGTGGACGCGACCAGAATCGACTTGGCCCGGCGCTTCCGCAGCGACCCTCTCGCCGCCGGGTGGGTGTTGGTGGTGGGCCGGGGCTTTGCCTTCTCCACCAGCCGCTTGCTAGGCCAGTAGACCTTCACGGCGCATGCGACCCCAGCGCCGACCTATCTATCTTTGACGATATGCGATCTCCGCTTCAAAGCATCTTCGTGGCCGCCGTCATGCTCCTGCCCACCTGCAACAAGCCTCTCACCCTGCAGGCCGAGCGAGGCGAGTTGGTGGTGGAGTGGTGGGGGGTCCGACGCGGGCGCTTCGTCGCGCCAGCCAGCGCCATCTACTGCAAGAAGGACAACTACCTCGAGGTCAGCGCCATCCGTGGCGACACCGGTATCGGCATTGCGCTCTACCCCAAGGACTCGCTCCGGGCCGGCCGGTATGCCGTCTTCGAACCACTTTCACCGTCCGTCCCCCGACCGGGCGCGGCCGGCGCGATTAGGTGGTTCGGTGACATGGCGGAGGGGACGAGCATTCATGCCTTTCAAGCGCATCATGGAACCATCGATCTCGCGCGCTTCGGCAACGGGTCGGTGTCGGGCACAATCGAGTTCCAGATGCGAGTGCCGCAGGGAAGCGATACCCTCAAGGTGAAAGGGTCGTTTGCGGACCTGGCGATACGCCCGAGCCAAGCCGCCTGCGGCCGAGCGAAGTTCTAGCCTCCGAAGTCGACTAGATTACGGCATGGAATCCACCTACTTCCGCCGCGGTTTCGGGCTCCGGACAGCGATCTCCGGGCAGCTCACCTCGGACTACCATAGTGCGATCATTGAGGCCTTCCGAGCCAATGACTTTACCCTCGGGGCCGGTCCTCTCACGTTCCGGTTGGCGCGTGAGTTCGGATTCTGTTACGGCGTGGATCGGGCGGTGGAGTACGCATACGAGACGCGCAAGAAGTTCCCCGACCATCAGCTGTATTTGGTTGGCGAGATCATCCACAACCCGCACGTGAATGCCAAGCTCGAGCAGATGGGAGTCCATTTCCTCCACCGCGGCGAAAGCGGAGAGTTCGATTTCAGCGGGCTCACACCTGAGGCCGTGGTCATTCTCCCGGCGTTCGGGGTCACGATTCACGATTTCAAACGGTTGCGCGAAGTCGGGTGCGTCATGGTTGATACGACCTGTGGGTCGGTGCTCAACGTGTGGAAGCGAGTCGAGAGCTATGCGCGCGACGGATTCACCGCGGTGATCCATGGTAAGCACTATCATGAAGAGACCAAAGCGACGGCGAGCCAGGTGATGAAGTCCGCCAGCGGCCGCTACCTCGTGGTGTTTGATATGGCTGAAGCGCGGCTCGTGTGCGACTACATCGAACAGGGCGGGGATGGGCCCGCCATGGCCCAGCGCTTTGCCAACGCGACGTCGGCCGGATTCGATTTCGATCGGGATTTGGAGCGCGTCGGTCTCGCCAATCAAACGACGATGCTTTCCGGCGAATCACTGGCGATCGCGGAAGAATTTCGGAAGACGATGGTGCGTAAGTTTGGCGCGGCCGCCGCCCCGGAGCATGTCCGGAGCTTTGACACCATCTGTTCGGCCACCCAGGAACGACAGGATGCGGTCCTGCAGCTCATCGCCCAACCGATCGATCTCATGATCGTGGTCGGCGGCTACAACTCGAGCAACACCTGTCACCTGGCCGCGCTCGCGTCCGGACGGGGCATCCAGACCTTCCATATCGAAGACGCGGAGGGTATCGACCTCACGACTCGGCACCTGCGGCACCAGCCGATTGGAACCAAGCGCGAGGAGGTCGTCTCCGATTGGCTCGGTGATGCGCGGTCGATCGGCATCACGGCCGGGGCGTCCACTCCGAACAACAAGATCGGCGAAACGGTCGCCCGGCTTTGCGCGATTGCTGGCGTGGAGCTGTCCGTCTGTCCTTGAGGCCTGCTCCGCGTCACCTCACCCCCTATCCCCCTCTCCGCTCAGCGGAGAGGGGGATGTTTTCTTGTCGTTTTGATTCTTGCCGTCCCGTTCTTGCCGTCCCCTTCTTGCCGCCCTTTTCCCTACGCCGCCACCATCCGTGCCACCTCCATAATCGTAAGCGGCGCGCTTCCTTCCGCTCGATTGTTCACGATCAAATAGGCCGGGATGCGAAGACTCAGCGCGGTCTTGGCCAGGGTGGCGAGGTCGGTTCGCAGGGCTGGATTCGGGTCTTGAATGCGATCGTAGGGTGCGAAGGCGCGAACCGCTTCGCTATAACTGCGGCCCGGCCGGAGCAGCGCGCGTGACACGACGAAATCGGATGTGATGACGCCGGGCAGATCGAGCTGCAGTCCGATCGGAGGCATCCGGGTCCACGAATTGAAAACGTGGGATACACCGTGCTCGCGCAGCACCGCGAAATAGGGGGGGGTCAGGAATTCCGCGTTTCGCACTTCCACCGCGTACTGTCCCTCCCGCGGGAGTCGGTTGAAAAACGTATCCAAAGCATCCGCGAACGCTTGGGGCCCCAGGCCGTCGGGACCGCGAGCGATGGCTTGGAACTCGAACACGAACGGCCCCGCGTGCTCCGCGAAATGTTGTTGATACAGCTCATACACATCGGAGAGGAAGAGGTCTGGGTTGAGGAAGTCGGGGTTCCGCTCTCCAGCACGCTGTTTTTCTCGCGCGTCGCTGAAAGTGTGGACCGTCAGCCGATCCCACACCTTGCTCACACAGCGAAAACCCGGCGGCAGTGCCGCGGCGTACGAGGCGAGCGTCTTGGCGGTGGGAGGCCCATAGAAGCTCGAGTCGATCCCCACAGTGGTGAACAGCGGGAAGCGGGCGTATTCGGCCAGCATTTTCGCGCTGGCTCCAGCGGCCGGGTAGTCTCGCTCGTAGATGAGTCCGCGCCAGCCCGGGTAATTCCACGTCGAGGTTCCAAAGTGAATGGCGGATGGGATGGTGGCTCGAAGCGTTTCCGCCTCCGCGCGATCAATGGGCATTATTTCGGGACAATGCGATAGACTGAGCCGCCGCTGACCAACACATACAGCTCGCCCGCAGCATCTTCTCCGAAACTCGTGATCGCTCCATTCGGCGCGAGAGTGGGCCACACCAGTTGATCCGTAACACTCGAGGCTTGGAGACGAAAGCTCCGAACCCAACCCTGGCAATAGTCGCCATAGAAATACGTTCCGCGGAGCGTGGGGAGCGCCCGGCCTCGGTACACGTATCCTCCCGTAACGGAGCAGCCCTGACTGTGGTCGTAGTCGATCACCGGCCTGGTCAACCCCGTCGTGTCGCACCCAGTGGCGGGCTGGAAGCAGCTCGTGCCTTCCATCCTATTCCACCCGAAGTTGAGTCCGCGCCCGAATCGGGTCGCTCCGGTCACCGCATCGACCTCCTCCCGCCGGTCTTGACCGACATCGGCGATATAGAGGTCGCCGGTGGATCGGTCGAAGCTAAATCGCCACGGATTGCGGAGGCCCCGGCTCCAAATCTCCCCCAACGCCCCGCTCGTGCCCACGAACGGATTGTCGGTAGGGATTGTGATCGACCCGGGCCCCGTTACCTCCACGCGCAGGAGCTTGGCGAGCCGAGTGTTCAGGTTCTGGCCATTGCCTGAAGGGTCGCCTCCGGATCCGCCGTCGCCCAGGCCAATGTAGAGGTTGCCGTCCGGTCCGAAGGCGACCATGCCGCCGTTGTGATTGGCAAAGGGCTGGGGTTGGGAGAGGATGGCTTGTTCGGACGCGGGGTCGGCTTTATCCGGGTTGGACGACACCCGGAAGGTCGAGATCCTGGTGTCCCCGCTGGTGTTGGTGTAGCTGACAACGAAGAGACCATTGGTTCGGTAGGCCGGATGAAACGCCATGCCGAGCAGTCCCTGTTCGCCTCCGTTCGACACCGCGGCGCTGACGTCGAGAAATGAGCCCGGAAGCAGGACTCCGTCCTTGACGATCCTGATCTTTCCGGTTTTCTCGACGATGAAGAGGCGAGCGCTGTCTCCCGGTGGAGCGGTGAGAAACAGAGGAAATGACAATCCGGTCGCCACCCGAACCAAGCCGACCGGAACGGAACCCGCTGCCGGAAATGGAGCGGATCCGGTGTCTCCCCCGCAGCCATGTCCAGTCACAATCAGCGTCGTAACGATACTCCGCAACAACACTTGGCTCATCGTCCGCGCTCCTTGGTTCCGGTATCCCGTTCCCGGCTCCCCATTTTTGCCAGCATCCGCTCCAACCGATCGAGCTGAGTAATGGTAACCGTAACCGCCCCAAATTCTTCTTCCACCTTCCCTCGGAAGATGAACGGTCCTTGATCGAACAGGACGTGCCCCCGGGTGCGGTACACGTCGGGGAACAGGACAGTTTCAATCAAGCCGAACCCGTCATCGAATGTGGCGAACTGCATCGGCTCGTCTTTGATGGTGTGGACCGGTTTCGCGGTCGTGAGCATTCCCGCGCAGAGGACCGACCGGCCGACGTGACGATGCAGGTCGGTGCAGGGACAGAGCCGGAATCGTCGCACCCGGTCGCGATACAATTCCATCGGATGCGCGTCGGTCGTGAAGCTGAGCGCCGCATACTGCTCGGCCCGCCGGCGCTCGACGGAGTATTCCTTCAGGGCGGTATGGCGGTAAGGGGGTTGGGGGGGAGGATCTGAGGGTGCCATTTCCCGGTCACTGGCCCAAAGATCACATCCCGCCCTCCCGCCTTCCCGCCCTCCCGCCTGTCCGGCCTCCCGATCCACTTCCCACAGCAGCATCGGACGCGTGCATCCGTTCGCGATCGAATCGAGCGCCCCCACCTTGATCAGAGTGCGGAGATCATCCGCACTGAGCCCAGTACGCGCGCGGAGATCGGACAGACTCCTGTAGTCGTTGCCATCTCTCCCTCCCAATCTCTCCTTGCCGTCTTTCTCTTGCCGTCGTGTTGTTGCCGTCCTGTCCTTGCCGTCTTGTTTTTCC
>JANYKV010000127.1 GCA_025358055.1 Gemmatimonadota bacterium | reverse complement strand
CGG
Source organism: Gemmatimonadota bacterium (assembly GCA_025358055.1). Taxonomy (GTDB): domain Bacteria; phylum Gemmatimonadota; class Gemmatimonadetes; order Gemmatimonadales; family GWC2-71-9; genus JANYKV01. The sequence continues at coordinate 7,073 of JANYKV010000127.1, read as the reverse complement.
TCGGCGTCGTCCACAGCCCGGCCGGCCCCATCTCCGGGTAGACGTGGAACCGACCGGGCACCATCGAGCCGTCGGCATGGTGCGCCGCCGCCCCTTGACCCGCCATCGCGGCCGGCAGCGGCTGCTCATAAGTGCTGTTCGACATGCCGATCGGATCGAGTACGAGCTCTTTGAGCACCGCCGGAAACGGCTTGCCGGTTTGGTCGACGAGGACGAGCTGTTCGATGGTGGTACCACCACCGGAGTAGCGCATGATCGCACCGGGGAATGTGTCGACCCGCACCGGAGGCGTGTTCGCCGGCTTCTGACCGTCGAGCACCTGTGGCACAGTCGGAATCGAGTCGGTCACCGCATAGCCGGGAAACCCGTGAACGGTGAGTCCCGCGCTATGCGACACGATTCGTCGCAGGGTGACCTTTTCGTTCGCCGTGAACTTGTTGTCCGGGAGCTTCCACGATTTGAGATAGGTGTTGACGGGCACGTCAAGCGAGAGCTTGCCTTGCTCAACCAGGCGCAGCATGGCGGTCGCGGTCACGGGCTTGCTGATCGACGCGGCTTGGAACACCGTGGTCGTCGTGATCGCATCGGTCTTGCCGGCTTCCTTCACCCCAAACCCCTGCGCCCACACGATGCGCCCGCTGTCCACGACCGCAATACTCACCCCAGGCGTGTGATAGTGCTTCATGCGCTCGGCGATGGCGTAGTGAGCCGGGGGCGCTCCCTTCACCTGGACCGCGGGAGTGAGACTCGACGTAACCTGAGCGAGGTGGTCGACGGCCGGCACGACCGGCTTCTGATCCGAACTGGTGCACGCCGCGAGGAGCGCGAGGGCAAGACCCAAGGGCAGAAGACGCATGGCTGGTTCCTTCAATGGAAAAAATTCCGAGAAGCATGGGTTAGTGTAAGTACTTCTTGAGCGGTCCCCAATAGTGGCTCTGCCAACCCTCGGCAAGACTCGCGCGCTCCGCTTCCGGAAAACCCGTGTGGTCGAAGACCACATGAGTACCAGTTCCCCGGGCCTCAAGCTCGAACCGCGCGATGGAGTAAATGCCGGCCGGCCAATCGACGACGCGCCAGGCCTGCACGATCCGTTTGCCGGGAACCAACTCGAGGGTACGGCCGATGATGTGACCGCCGAAGATCGAAAACTTTCCGCCGACCACACTACTGAGGGTGGCGGCCATCCCGGAGAACGCCCGGAATTCATTGGTCTTCAGCAACGCGTCGTATATCCGCTGCGGCGCGACGGTGAAATCCGCTTCCTGGTGAATGGGCGGACCGGCAAGCAAGGACTGCTGTGCGGTCGCACTCGACGGGAGGATGGAAACGACGAGGGCGATGGCAAGTCCAACTGCTTGAGGCACCGGCATTGTCACCTTCCGGAGGAGAGAGAAGTGGGCATGTACCACTTTTGAGAGAAGTTAGGGCGGCCTCGACGGCGACTCAACGAGCCTTCACCCGCCGCAAAAGCTCAACCGCATCACGAATAAACCAATCGGGACGCTGCCGGTACGCCTCGTGTATCGTTTCCGGATAGATCTGATGCACGATCAGATCCGGATGGAGGGCCGCGAGCCGTCGATTCTGGTCCGTGACCGGAGTTTCGTCGTCGGTGCTGTCCGCACTCTGAGGGTCGATGATCATCATCGGAACCTTCAGGTTTCGGAACACAGCCATAGGAATCAGCGCGTGTTGGCTCCATTGGAGGAGGGGCAGCGTCGATGGCGCTGTGGCACTCGCCAGGTACTGTTGAGCGGTCCCCATCATCTGGGCGAAGCCCGGCATGAACGCCCAGCGGCCATCGGCCCGACGGTTGATGTTCGCGAGAAAATCCAACACTCGCTCGGCGGGGGGCGGCTGGGATCGGGTAATCCCGGACCCCGCCAGCGCCCGAAACACCTCGAACTGGCTAGCGCCTTCCATCGTGGGCGGCGTCGGGTCGCCCTGTGCCATCATCTTCCGAAACGCCCCCGTGCCATGGTGGTCAAAGATTACCTGATTCGACCATGACCCGCCATCGTTCAATAACAGCCCTAGAACTCGCGACGGGTATTGGTCATATACCGCCGCCGCCACGAACCCGCCTTTGGACGCCCCACCGAATACCGCCTTCGGAATGTGCAGCTGATCGAGCATCGCCACGAGATCGTCGGCGATATGGTCGATGGTGAACTCGTAATCGGTGACCTGAGATTGACCGTGCCCGCGGTAGCACGGCGCAATGACCCAATAGCCGGCGGCCACCAGACGCGGCGCCAAGGATCTGATCTCATAGGCGGTCCCGGCCGATCCGTGCGCCCAAACGAGCGGCGTGCCCAACCGGCTTCCCCACTCCAGATAGTGCATGCGCAGCCCATTGACGGTGACCGTATGACCGTGCTCCGACTCGTACTGTGCTTGCAGAACCTTGCCGGCATCGAACGCCTGGCGGATCGCTAGGGTATCGGGGGGGGGTCCTGCGCCTGGATTGGAGACGATGCGGAAATCAGGGAAAGCGTAGCAATAACGGCTGTCAGAGTCACGCCGGAGATGTACCTCGTCATGGAAGTCTCAACCTGGGGAGAGGCGCAAACGATAGAAGTTCCCTGGGCGCTCCTACGAGCGACGAGCAGCGTCAGTTTCGAGTTGGCTCGCGCGGGACGGCGACCGTCACCGACTCCGGTAGAGCTCCGCCAGCGCCCGCGCCAATCCGGGGTCGCGACCGGCCGCCATGTCCTTGTCGGCGAACACCGGGACCGCAATATCGGGCGGAATGCCGGGTCCATCGAAAGTCTTGCCGTCGGCCGCGCGGAACACTTCGTTGGGAAGCCCGAAGCGCCACCCGTTCGGCATCTTCCGGCCGAGCACGTCGGAGAATACGCCTTGGGTATTCTCGCCGATGCGGAGCACCTTCGGCGTCCGCCCCATCAGCGCCTGCGTGGTCGTCTCCCCGGCGCTGATGGTGAGCGGACCGAGCAGCTCCACAACCGGCCCCTTGAACCCCGGCCGCCCGCTTGGCCGTACCAGGCTCGGCTGGCCCGGCGTCCATTTCGTGTGGTCAACCGGATCGATCCGGGCCTCTTTCGAGTAGGCGACATAGTCGGCCGACGCGAGCCGGGACGCGAGCGCGAGGCCATACGGGTCGGCGCCGCCGAAGTTGATGCGGACGTCGATCACGAGGCCCTTGAGCTTGGCGTCGGTGAAGATGGTATCCAGCGCCGCTTCGAGCGCGACGAGACCGGCGGCGAATCCGCCCTCCTTGGCATAGCCGCTCTCGGAGAGCATCCGGAGATAGCCGGTCGAGTCGTCAAGGCGACCGTACTGGAGCTGATCGTTGCAGAACTTGTGGAGCGGGCCGCGCACTTTGCGGTCGGTGATCGCCAACACTCCCGGCACATCCTTCGTCATGAAATCGTGCACCCCGTGTTTGGCCAGGCGGTCAGTCCCCTTCCGAAGCTGGCGAAAGGTCTGCTTGATCGAGGTCGCCTGAATCCCGGTGTGGGCGTCCTCGAACGGCGCGATCATGGCGGAGAGAATCTTGAAGAGTTGCTCGGGCTTGGTCCCCGGTGTCACCTGCGCGCGAGCCTTCGCGACGACCGCGGGCCAGTCGGCGTGTTTTTGGTCGAACAGGATGTAGTGCTCGGCCCAGGTCTGAGCGAAGACCTCGAAGTTGCCGGCCGGCGTATCCGGCGTGGGCGTGTCGCAGGTGGCTGGGCGGGCGGCGAGCGGCCGAATCACCATGTCGGACGCGGCGCCGTCGTAATGAAGACGCTTTGCCGCCGAGTCGAGGCCCGCCTTCACCAAGAAAACCTCCCCGTCACTCCCATAGGCAGCCTCGGCGCCGGGGTGGGCTCCGGCGAGCTTGGCCGCTTTGAACGAGGGGAGGCAGGTGGTCTGGGTAACCTCGTATGCCTGAAGCGTGTCGCCGGTCGCAACGAAGACCAAGCCGTAGCCGTCGGACTTCCACACGCCTGAGAGGGCCGCCGCCGGGGCCTTCGGAGCGTCGGTCTTCGGCGCATCGGTCTTGGGATCCGCGCACGCGGCGGAGAACAGCAGCACGGCTGCGAAACAGGTATTGGGGCGCATAGCTCAATCCGGTTTGAGTAGACGACGACGGGCCGGAACCCGGCTCGAATCGGGAAGCCCGCAGTCGGCGAAGTTACGCCTTGTGCCGTGCTCCCGCAACGGAATGTTTCAATACTTCACCGTTGATGAGGACAAAACCCTTCATCCGCCGCATTAAATCGATATCATTGGTGGTGTCCACTGCGAGATCACCGTGGCGACGCGCTCACCCGGTGGGTCGTCGGGCGTCGGGACTGGATCGGGGTTGAAAAGTGATCGCCTTCTTACATCAGGTGCGCCTCGCAGTCCGGAGCTTGGTCCGGGCACCCGGTTTCGTGCTCACGGCAACTGTCACACTGGCTCTGGGCATCGGATTGTCGACCGCGGTGTTTACCGTAACAGAAGCACTCCTCCTCCGCAGTCTGCCGGTTGATGATCAAGCTCATGTGGTGGCGCTCTGGGGTGAAACGCGCACTGGCGGGTGGACCAATCTCCCGCTTGCGCTGGACCAGGTACGCGAGTTCGCGCGAGGGTCACGGGCCTTAGAGCACGTCGCATTCTTCGAGTTCCGCGGCGCGACACCTACACCGGTTCGCGCTGACGATCGCGCCTACCAGCTCCGCGTAGCCATGGTTTCCGGCAACTTCTTCGACGTGCTCCGAAGCCGAGCGTTTCTGGGCCGTGCGTTGCGACCCGAGGATGACGTCATCGGAGCTGCTCCCGTGGTCGTCCTCAGTCATCGCGCATGGCAGCAGCGATTCGGAGGCGATTCGACCATGATCGGCCGGTCGGTTTCAATGATCCAGACCGGCCGATCCTATACGATCGTGGGCGTAATGCCGCGAGGTCTCGAGTATCCCCGCGGCACCGAGGCCTGGGCTCCAATCATCGCATACAGCGCCGCCGGTGGCTTCCTGGCGGCGGCTACCGGAGAACTGGATTTGCTTGCACGCCTTCGCCCTGCAGCATCGCCCGCAAGCGCGCGAACTGAGCTGACGAGCTTTTTTGCCCGGCCCGAGGTGCCTGCGTGGCAGCGCGGAGCCAATGGGGTCGTGCACACCTTGCCGGAAATCGTCCTCGGGGACACGAGACCGGCGCTCCTGGTCGTGACACTCGCAGCCGCCCTGCTTCTCATCATCACCTGCGTCAACGTAGCGAACCTGTTGCTGGTCCGTGCCCTCGGTCGGGGGAGAGAATTTGCGGTGCGCTCGGCGCTCGGTTCGACTCGCGGACGCCTCGTCGCGCAGCAGCTCATGGAGAGCGCGCTCCTGTCGCTGGCCGGGGGTCTGCTCGGCGTTGGCCTTGCGGTCACGGCGGTGAGAGCGTTTGTGACGTTCGCCCCGGGGAGCGTTCCACGCCTGGAGGAAGTCGGCGTAGATGGGGGCGCACTCACCGCCGCCGTATTGATTACCGCGGCGGCGATGCTCTTGTCTGCGCTCGGACCGACCCTATTCACTTCGCGGGTGAACGCGCAGGACGCACTCCGATCGGGCTCGCGTCACACTGGTGGCCGTCGAGTTCGTGTGGCCGCGGAGGCGCTCGTCGTCATCCAAGTCGCGCTGGCGGCTATGAGCCTATCGGCCGCAGGACTCATGACCAGGAGCCTGCTCAAGCTCTTCCAGGCGGACCTTTCGTTCGAGTCCAAAGACCTGCTGGTTGCCGAATTTGCCTTGCGAGGCGACAAGTTCGACGATCCGAAGAAGGCGCTCGCGGCACTCGGCCTCTGGAAAACTCAACTGGAAGCGGTGCCGGGAGTACGGGCCGTTTCTCCCGTGCTGAATGTGCCGTTTGTTGCCTCGGGCGGTGGCATCGATGGACCCTTGTCCCTACCAGGACAGAGTAAGGAGGAAACGGCGGCCAATCCAGTTGTGAACCTGGAGGTCGTCATGCCCAACTACTTTGCCACACTCCGGATTCCGGTGCGCGGACGTGCCTTCTCGGACCAGGACCGCGAAGGCGCGGCACCCGTCGTCATCTTGAGCAACTCGGCGGCCCGCCATTTCTGGCCGCGCGAGGACCCGATTGGAAAACAGATCCAGGTGGCAGGCGGCAGCGGGGCAACGATTGTCGGGATTGTCTCGGATACGCGTTATCGCGAGCTGCAGAGCGCACGGCCGAGTGTTTACTTTCCGCTTGCGCAGGGGCCGTTCGGTTCAATTCTGCCGACGACGTTGCTGATCCGCACAACGAATTCGCCGATGGCCGTGGTGCCTATACTGCGCCGTATCTTCGCCGATGCGAATTCGGGGCTGACATTGACGAGCATCTCACCTCTCGAAACGCTGCTCGATGCGCCGCGCGCTCAACCACGCCTGCATGCGATAGTCCTTGTAACGTTCGCGACCACCGCTGTGTCGCTCGCCGCGATTGGCTTGTTCGCCATCATCGCGACCATGGTGCGGCAACGCACCCGCGAGCTTGCGATTCGAATGGCGCTGGGTGCGACCGCTAACAACGTGGGCCGGATGGTCATGGTCCGTGGCGTCGGTTTAGCGGCGGTCGGCGCGGTGATCGGCGTTTTCGGCGCGCTCGCTACGAGCCGGTTGCTCTCCGGACTGTTGTTTGAGATCAAGCCAACCGACGGCATCACTCTCTTGGCCGTTGCCGGGTTGATGCTCGCTGTGGCGGTGTTCGCGAGCTACATCCCGGCACGGTCGGGCATGCGAATCCACCCGGCGACTACTCTGGGGAGTGAGTCGTAGTGCACCCTCAGTTGCTCGAGCTGGCCCATGAGGGGGCCATGGCGTTGATGACGGCGCCGACTCGATTCAACGACGGGTCGATACAAGGTCACGGGCGATGGACGGACCGTGTACTACACAATCGAGCTGTCGCCCGCGGGAAAGGTCACCCGCGTCGTGCCCGAGGAAGGGTAGAGCACGCGACCATCGCCCTCATCCTGAGGCAATTGCAGCGTTACCGTATTGGGCTGCAGAAGATAGGTTATGGTGGAATTATGCGGCCGGACCGGATTCGGTCCCAGCCCGTCCAATCCCGGTTTGGCGGCTACTCCGAGGTTTGAACCCGAG
>JANYKV010000070.1 GCA_025358055.1 Gemmatimonadota bacterium | reverse complement strand
AAGTGGCCTACGCCACTAAATCCTTCAGACGCTCGCCGGTCTCGCCTTCGCGCAGTCGGAGGAGCGCCCGGTCGCGCAGCTGACGGATTCGTTCGCGGGTGACACCCATCATGCGACCGATCTCCTCCAGCGTGCGGCTATTGCCATCTTCGAGACCGAAGTAGAGGCGCAATACCTTCGCATCGCGGGGCGGGAGGACCGCGAGGGCCGCTTCGATATCGTGGGTCTGGCTATTGGCCATCGTGGAGCTGTCGGTGCCTTCTTGATCGCCCGCCGCGAAGCGTTCAATGCGCTCGTTCCCGTCCCCATCACGCGTCGGGTGGTCGAGTCGCACCGCCTCCGAATTGAGGGCGCTGAGCGAACGGACCGCTTCCACCGTGAGTCCGGTGGCACGAGCGAGCTCTTCGGTCGTGGGCATCCGACCGAGCTTTTCTTTGAGGAGCGTGGTCGTGCGCCCAAGGCGGCTCAGATCCGCGGTCCGATTGAGCGGCACCCGCACCGGCCGACCGTGCCGGGCGATGGCCGCCTGAACGGCCTGACGGATCCACCAGACAGCATACGAAATGAACTTGACCCCCCGGTCCGGATCGAACTTCCGCGCCGCGGTCATCAGCCCAAGATTGCCCTCACCGATGAGGTCGACGAGGGGCACGCCGCGGTTCTGGAACTTCTTAGCAACCGATACGACGAATCGCACGTTGTGCCGAGCGAGCCGCTCCTGGGCCACTACATTCCCGCGAAACGCCTTCCGTGCGAGCTCCATCTCTTCGTCGCGCGTGAGGAGAGGGACCCGGCTGATTTCGTCGAGATACAGATCTAGACTCTCACGGCCTTCGTCAACCGCGCGGGCGATCTGCGCGGGCCGAACCGTGCTCCGCTTCGGACGGGCGGCAACAGTCACAGTCGAAGCCTCCTCAGGCGAGTACGAAAAATTCCTGCCAATATGCCAGGAACTTCGGGTCCAATAACTTCGATTTCAGAGCCCCAATATATCATCTAAACCAAAATATTTCAATAGCTTAGCTAAATACACTGCCTGCATACGCTTGCAGGAACCAGCCCTCAAATAGGCCAGTTTGGAAGCCCCGAAGGCCCACTCCGGCCGCGCCGACTCACGGAACGATCCCTATCTCTTATTGGATGCCTTATGCGAATGGATAGTCGCTCTATGTTCCAACACGAAACGTAACTACAGCGCCTTGATCTCCGCAACCAGCTTGGTGAGCGAGCTCTTTGCGTCCCCGAATAGCATCGAGGTCTTCGGATCGAAAAAGAGCTCGTTCTCGATCCCGGCGAAACCGCTCCCCATCCCGCGTTTGAGCACGATGATGCTCTGGGCATGATCCGCGTTCAAAATTGGCATGCCATAAATCGGGCTGGATGGATCGGTCCGAGCGGCTGGATTCACGACATCGTTTGCCCCGATGACCAGCGCGACATCGGTGCGATCGAACTCACTGTTGATCTCGTCCATGTCCTTGAGTTGATCGTAGGGAATGTTCGCCTCGGCAAGGAGCACATTCATGTGACCTGGCATCCGGCCCGCCACCGGGTGAATGGCGTACCGCACGGTCCCACCTTTTTTCTCGATCAAATCGGCCAACTCCCGCAGGATGTGTTGGGCCTGCGCGACGGCGAGGCCATAGCCGGGGATGACGATAACCGAGCGCGCGAAGGCGAGCCGTACCGCGGCGTCCTCCGGGGTAATGGCACGGGCCGTGAGCCCTGCTGCGGACTTTGCTGAGATCGCCGTGACCGCACCGAACGCGCCGAAGAGAACGTTCGCGAACGATCGATTCATCGCCTTGCACATGAGGACGGAGAGCAAGAAGCCGGACGCACCGTCTAACGCGCCGCAGATGATCAGGAGGTTGTTATTGAGGGCGAATCCCATGGCGGAGGCGGAGAGCCCAGCGTAGGCATTCAGCAGGGAGATAACGACCGGCATGTCCGCTCCACCGATCGGAATCACCATCAGCACACCGAGGATCCCCGCGAGCAGCACCATCCCCCAAAACGCGGCAGCGAGCCCAGGCGTGATGATGACCACGCCGAGGAGGACGATCGCCGTCCCAAACAAGACGAAGTTGACGGCGTTCTGGCCCCGGTACGTCACCGCCCGGCCCGTGATGATCTCCTGCAGTTTGCCGAAGGCCATGAAGCTGCCGGTAACCGTGAGGGCCCCGAGAAACACCTCGAATCCGATGGCGGTCATGGTGCCGACGGAGAGTTGGGGACCGTACAACAGGTACTCATTCACGCCTACCAACGTCGCCGCGATCGCGCCGAACATGTGCGAGATCGCTACGAACTGAGGCATCGAGGTCATCGGAACCTTGATCCACAGCGGACGACCGATGATGAGACCGATCGTGGAGCCGATGAGCAGTCCGACGATAATCCAATCAAACCGGACGATGTCCTGCTGCAACAATGTCCCGATCACAGCCAGGAGCATACCAAACGAGGCTTGGCCCATCCCCCGGCGCGCCCGATCGGGACTACTCAGTCCTCGAAGGCCGATGATGAAGAACACCGAGGAGACCAGGTAGATCCCTTGGATCAGGACTTCGCGCAGACTTCCCCCGCCGGAAACGGTCAGGGTGGCGCCGGTCACGGGCGTTTCCTCTCATCCCGCTTGAACATCTTGAGCATGCGATCGGTGATCAGAAAGCCCCCGACCACATTGATTGATGCACAGATGACCGCGATCATCCCCAGCGCGCTGCTTAGCGCACCCCGATTGCTCCCCGCAGCGACCAACGACCCGACGAGCGAGATACCGGTGATGGCGTTGGCGGCAGACATCAACGGCGTGTGTAAGAGCGGCGGGACACGCGTGATGACCTGGTAGCCCACGTATCCGGCCAGCACGAACACATACAGCTGCATGATGACGATGCCAGTCATTTTAGGAATCCGTAGTGGCGAGCGAAAGGATTTAGGCCGAGACCCCAACAGTCGGTCGGACCAGGCACATGGGGCCAGTGATGGGATCGTCAGGCTCCACGTGCAGCGTTCCATCACGCAAAAGATGGGAGACGAAGGAGAACATGTTATTGCTGAACATCAGGCTGGCGTGCTGAGGAATCGTACTGGGAAGGTTGAGCGGACCAAGAATCGTGACTCCGAACTCGATCACCGTTTCTCCGGGCCGAGTAAGTGCGCAGTTGCCCCCGGTTTCAGCCGCGACATCGACGATCACCGAGCCGGGTCGCATCCGCCGCACCATGTCAGCAGTGAGCAGTTGGGGAGCTGGGCGCCCGGGCACTTGAGCTGTCGTGATCACGAGATCCATGTCCTTGATGTGATTGGACAGAACTTCTTGAAGACGTGCCTGCTGGTCGTTCGCCAGTTCTTTCGCGTACCCACCTTCCCCCGCCGCCCCCACCGCCGGCCCCACATCCACGAACGTCGCGCCGAGACTCTGGACTTGTTCCTTGACCACCGGCCGCACATCGAGGGCGCTCACAATAGCGCCAAGGCGGCGGGCCGTGGCGATTGCTTGAAGCCCGGCAACTCCAGCCCCAATAATGAAGGCTTTGCCCGGAGCAATGGTTCCCGCGGCCGTCGTCAACATCGGGAGAAGTCGGGCCAACTGACTTGAGCCCAAGAGTACCGCTTGATATCCCGCGATGGTCGCCTGCGATGACAAGACGTCCATGGACTGCGCCAACGTCGTCCGCGGTACTCGTTCGAGGGATAGCGCGGTGATACCACGAGCGGCAAGGCGATCGACGAGCGGATCGTTCGCGGAGGGACGGAACAAAGCCACGATCACCGCATCGGGACGGAGCTGGTCGGCCTCGGCCTCGGTTGGTCGCTGCACTTTGATGATGATGTCGGCCTGGCCCCAAACCTCACTCGCGTCCGGGAGGAGGGTAGCGCCCGCATCCCGATATAGTAGGTCGGAATAGTACGCCCGCGCGCCCGCCTCGGACTCGACGAGGACGTGATGCCCAGATTTGATCAGCTTGGCGACGGTGGGCGGCACGATCGCCACCCGATGCTCACCTGGAGCCCGTTCCCGGGGGATGCCTATATGCATGGGAGTCTCCGACCCTGCCTTTATGATTCAGATACGCCAATTTACACCACTCCTGAGCCTTGCGCTAAGGACGCGGTTCGAGGGCATAGGGCGACCGTAGACAGTTCAGGACCGTACGCCTATGCTCCACACCTGGACTCCGCCTCGCCACTATCCCGGGGTCCGCAACCCCCATTTGCTTGCCGTCCTGGAGGCCATGCCAACTCCCCGTCCTAACGTTCGAGTATATGCCCCTGGCTCGATCGGGAACGTTGGTCCCGGTCTCGATATCCTTGGTCTCGCGGTCACCGGAGCAGGAGACCGGGTCGAGGCAATCCGGACCGATGCGCCAGGCATCCGGGTACTAGACCCGGGCGCGCCTCTGCTCCCCACCGATCCCAAGCGAAACAGCGCGGCAATCGCGGCCCATGCGATGTTGCGCCACCTCGGGGTGGCGAAAACCGTCGGGCTGGAGCTGCGGATTCGAAAGGGACTACCATTGTCCGCCGGTCAAGGCGGTAGTGCGGCCTCGGCAGTGGCGGGGGCGGCGGCGGCGCTGTTCGTGATGGGAGAACCGTTTGAGGCGACCGCGATCATCAGCTGCGCCATGGACGCTGAGGCCGTAGTGTCGGGCCGGCATGCGGACAACATTGTGCCCACGGTCCTCGGCGGCCTCACCCTCATTCGAACCCTCGATCCGCTCGACGTGATCCGAATTCCCACGCCACCCAACCTGTACATCGTCCTGGCTCACCCGGACCAGCAATTCCGGACTCGTGACGGTCGCGCTGTGCTGCCGGAAACGATTTCGCGGGCCGTAGCGCTCCACCAAGCCGCTCAGGTCGCCGCTCTGGTCGCCGGGGCGATGCTTGGGGACCTTCGATTGTTGGGCCGAGCGATCGACGATCGCATCGCGGAACCAGCCCGGGCGGCCCTGTTGCAGGGGTTTCGCGAGGCCAAAGCGGCGGCCCTCGCAAGCGGGGCCCTTGGATGCTCCATTTCGGGCAGCGGGCCAACTGCGTTCGCGATCGTGGATGACCCAACCGTCGGCACCCGGGTGAGTGATGCAATGGGGGCCGCCTACGTAGCCGCGGGACGCCAATGCAGCTGCCGGATCGCGCAGGTGGAGGATCTCGGTGTGCGCGAAATCGACGATGAACCCTGGGGGTCAGGTCATTCATGACAATCGAATCAGCGAGCACGCTCCCGCGGACGTGGCAAGTGTGCCTCCGCTGCGGCCATGAAGTTCCGGAGCGCAACCCCTCGCCCCGGTGCGAGAAGTGCCGGGATCTGCTGGAAGTGCGGCACCGACCGCCGGACCAGACGGGGGCGCGGCTTCGCGCCCTGTTCGATGCGCGATGCGGCGTCCCAATTGGACCGTTGGCATCCGGCGTCTGGCGCTTCCGGGAGTTGGTGCTTCCGACGGTGGGCGACGGCATCGTCAGCCACCCGGAGGGCAACACGCCCCTCCTGGCCCGGCCGGTACTTAGCCGCTGGGCGGAAATCGACGACC
>JANYKV010000059.1 GCA_025358055.1 Gemmatimonadota bacterium | reverse complement strand
GCTCGACCGCGGCCGGATCGCCGACGTCGGTGGCCGTCCCCTTCAGGCCCGGCAGACTGCTGAGCGACGACTCCAGGGCCGTGGCGTCGATGTCGCAGATGTGGACTCGGTGCCCGTCCCGGAGGAACCGTTCCGCGATCGTCCGGCCGATCCCCGACGCCGCGGCAGTGATGACGACTCGTCCCATGATTTGCCTCGGGTATAATGGTGGCAAAGCCCGGCACTCGATGTGGTGACGTGGGCCCAAAGTAGCGGAGGATGGACGCGAATTGCTTGAAGCCGAATCGAGTCTCGGATGCCAGCCTCGAGGATGAAGCGCTACCTGGCCGGACCCTTGGTGACCATATTTGCCTGGTGAATATATACAACTCCGCCGCCTTCCACGGCCCGCATTCGGGCTGAATGCGCCGGGGTCGGCCTGCATTCTCGAGGGACTGATGCCACGTTTTCTCCGCTGGGTTCCGTTCGTCGCCGCGGTAGTAGGGCCGATCACCTCGAACCTGCCCGCCCAACAGCTCGAGCCGCCGATTCCACCGCCGGCCGCGAGGTACCAGGTCGAAGTCACCAAGAACGTCATGGTCTCAATGCGGGACGGCGTCCGACTCGCGGCCGACCTTTATCGGCCTGAGGGAGCGGGAAACAAACTACCGGTCATTCTCATCCGGACACCATACAACAAGGACTCCATCGACTATGTCACGGGACCAGCGAAATTCTTCGCGGGCCAAGGGTACGTCGTCGTCACCCAAGACGTGCGCGGGAAGTATCACTCGGAAGGCGAATTCGCGGTTCAGATGGCGGACGCGCAAGACGGGTACGACACCATCGGTTGGGCTGCCACGCAACCGTGGTCAACCGGCAAGATCGGAACGTACGGTTGCTCTTACATGGGCGAGGTTCAATTCCTTGCGTCCAAGCTCCGGCATCCCAATCACATCACGATGATCGCGCAGTCCGCCAGTGGCGCCACCGGTTCTGCGGGCGGATTCTATACCAATTGGGGCACGTACGAAGGCGGAACCCTGACACTGAGCGCCTTGTTCGGTTGGTTCGGGGGAGCCGGCTCGAAGGTGAAGGGTCCGAGGATGGATGTGAGCAAGATCGACTTTCCAACTCTGTTGATGTCGCTGCCGGTGGTCGAGCTGGCCAAGAAGGCGGGCTATGCTCCCAGCGACTTCGAGGACTTTGTAACGCACCCGCCGGCCGATCCCTATTGGGACCAGATGCACTATCTCCGGGATGATGATCGATTCAACACGCCAGCTCTCCATGTCAATTCCTGGCTCGATGTCACCCCGGATCAGACGCTCTACGATGTGAACCTGATGCGGAAAAACGGGGTGACGGCTCGGGCCCGCGACAACCAGTTCGTGATCATGTCGCCCACCACTCACTGTCGGTCCGAGTACGTCGGGTCCCCCACAAAGGTCGGCGACCGGGAGTTCGGCGACGCTCGGCTTCCCTACTTCAAAATTTATCTCGATTGGTTCGATTACTGGCTGAAGGGCGTTCAGAACGGCGTGACCCAACGTCCCAAGGTACAGTACTACCTCATGGGTACGAACCGGTGGCGATCTGCACCGTCGTGGCCGATTCCGGGCATGCGGGAAGTGCCCTACTATCTCGCGAGCACGCGCGGTGCGGTTTCTCGCGACGGCGACGGCTCGTTGCGCAAAGATCTGCCACCGACCAGCAAGTCCACGTTCGTCTATGATCCGGCCAATCCCGCGCCTTCTCGGGGCGGCACGGTCTGCTGCACCGGCAACCCTAAAGACGAGCCGGGTGTATTCGATCAGAGTGACCTCGAGGCCCGTCCGGACCTCCTGATCTACTCGACCCCACCGCTGACCTCGGGCCTCACGATCGCCGGCACCGTGAGAGCGGTGCTCTATGTCTCGTCCGATAAAAAGGACACCGACTTCACCGCCAAGCTACTCGACGTAGACCCGAATGGCCGCTCGTGGAACATAGCGAGCGGGGTACTCCGGGCGCGTTACCGGGAGGGAATGACTAAACCGGTCTGGCTGGAGAAAGATCACGTGTACCGGATCAAGGTCAGCTTGAAAGCCACCGCCTACAGTTTCCTGCCCGGCCACCGAGTCCGGTTGTGGGTCTCGAGCAGTGACTTCCCGCTGCACGATCGCAATCTGAACACCGGTGGTGACAACATTACTGAGACAACGTGGGTGAAAGCGACCAATAGTGTACATCAAGGCGGGAAGTTCGCCTCCTTTCTTTCGCTGCCGGTCGTCGCGGATCACTGAGCCGAGGTTCATCCCAAGGAGTCCGACGTGAAGAAGATTCAGGTGCAGGGGGTGCATCACATCACTATTGTCGGCTCGACCAGGCAGAGCGCTATCGATTTCTGGGACGGCCTGCTCGGAATGCCCTTCATCTTCGAGCAGCCCAATCTCGGCAATCCCGACGAGAACCACCTCTACTTCGACCCGAGCGATGGACGGATGCTCACCGTCTTCACCAACGAGACCAGGCAAGACGCCGGACGGCGCGCCCCGCGGGAGATCGGGTGCATCGATCACCTGGCGTTCAACGTCTCGCGGGCGACCTTCCTGCTGGCGCCGGCGCGCCTCGGCGAGCGGGGGATCGAGTTCCTCGAGAAGGATCGCGGCTTCATGAACTCGATCTATTTCAGGGATCCCAACGGGATGACGGTCGAGCTGGCCTGCTACAAGTTCGAGGTTCCCGACGGCTTTCGAGCGGCCGACGTCCTGACGAAGGCCCACCGGCTGCGGTTGGAGCGCGGCGATCACCACATCGCCGAGGAGCACCTGGCGGAGGCGATCGAGTTCCTGGTGCAGACCCGGACACCGCGGTGATCTGAGTCAATGAGGGACGGCAACAAGAAAGACAGCAAGAAGAAGACGGCAAATACAAGACGGCAAGAGGAAGACGGCAAGAACAAGGGAGTCGGCAAGAGCATCGCCGTCAGAGGGTTCGCTTGAGCATGGAATCGCGAGATCGAAACGCGGGATGGCGGAGATCGACTTCGCCGGTCTGGGCCAGGACATCTAGCAACACTTCCGCGAGACGTTCAATCACCCAGGGCTTGGCCAGGATCCAGACTCTTCCGTCTCGGGTGGTCAGCTCTTCGAGGTCCTCGGTTGAGTGTGCGCTGACAAAAATAAACGGCGTCTGGAACCCGGCCGCGCGCACTTCACGGAGCAATTGAGGTCCCCCCATCCTCGGCATTATGACGTCGGACACCACGGCTGAGGGCAGCGGCCCTGCCATGAGGGCCGCAAGCGCCTCCTGCCCATCGTCCGCCACGTCCACCTGGTAACCGAGGTGTTCCAGAATTCGCCGGGTGACGCGCTGGACCTCGGGTTCATCCTCGACCACCAGCAAACGCCCCCGCGGCCGCTCACCGATCCGGTCAGAGGTCTTGTCGATGGCCAACCCCACGGTCGCCGCGCCTTCCTGCTCTGGGAAATACAACGACATCGTGGTGCCCTGTCCTTCAGCAGTATGGAAGCGAATTGTGCCACTATGTCGCCGCATCAGACCGTATACCATGGATAAGCCAAGGCCGCTGCCGCCACCCGGAGGCTTGGTGGTGAAGAAGGGATCGAAGACGCGACCCTGAATCGAGACCGGGATCCCCGGGCCGGTGTCCCCCATGGAGAGTACGACGTAGCGCCCTCGGGCCGGCAGGCCAAGGCGGGTCGCTCCTTGGGTGTCGATGTCCTCCTGGTGAATTCCGAGTGTCAGCTCGCCACCCTCGGGCATCGCGTCTCGTGCGTTCGTCGCGAGGTTGAGCAGCATCTGCTCCACCGCTACCTGGTCGACTGCGATGCGGACGTCCGGCGCGCTCGCCGGCGTCGATACGCGGATATTGTCGGGGAGGACTCGCCGCAAGAGAAAGCCCACGCCGTGCACCACTTTGCCGACCGACACAGCCTGGAGCTCGAGGTGATCGGCCCGGCTGAAGAGAAGCAGCTTGCGGATAAAGGAGGCCCCCCGTTGGGCGGCTTGCTCGATGGCACTCAGCCCCTCGAGGACGTCGTCCGGCGGATTGGGAAGGCTGGCGCGGACGAACGGTACGTGGCCAAGAATGACGGTGAGCAGATTATTGAAATCGTGAGCGACGCCTCCTGTGAGGCGCCCGAGGGCCTCCATCTTCTGCGCTTGCTGGAGCTGAGCCTCCAGGGCCCGTCGCTCAGTCACGTCCTCAACGACGAGTTCCGCGCCGTCTCCAACCCGGCGAGCCACGATACGCACGGTGCGCGGGAGCGCATCCGTGGCGCACCAGTTCCATTCCGCAGCGTCGAGGCTCGTGACACCGGCCAGCTGGGCCACCAGGGCCTCGCCATCCGTCAGCCGCAGAAAACACTCGCGGATGTCGCGGCCAATTAAGTCCGAGGCCCGTGCTGCACCAAGCAGGCGCGCCAGCGCTGGGTTGCCGGCCGTGATCCGATGTTGTCCGTCCAGCCAACACATTCCATACGGAGCGTTGTCGACCAACTCTTGGTACCGGGCGCTCTGAATGCGGTCTCGATCCACCGAATGGCGGATCGCCTCATCCAGCGCCTGGGAAAGAGCGACGAGTTCGTCTCCATTGCGCCGCGAGGCCGGCACGGCGTTCGGGTCCTCCAGTCGGGCGATGAGGGTTTTGACCCGGCGAGTCACCGATGCCGCCACCAGTCCACGCGTGCTCAAGGCGATGACCAGCAGAAGCGTCCAGGCGGTGAGCAGCAATTGCCACGCGGCTCGCGCGGCGGCGCGCGCGGCTTCGCTCGCCTCCACGCCAACGAGAACCACGGCAATCGGTTGTCCCCGCTGATCCCGCACGGCGGCCGCCACGACGGAGAACAGCTCCCCTCCCACCACCAGGCTCCCTTCCCGACCGGCCCAATCGGTGCTGGGAGCCTGAGCGAGAAAGTGGCGGAGAGCCGGTCGATCAGCATCGGCGAGGACGATGCAATCGGAATCACAGTGCAATCGAGTGAGTACGACGAACCCAATGTCCGGGTTCGCCGATCGGAGCAAATCGATCGGAGGGGCAATCCGTGACCGGAGGTTTGGTCCTTCGCGCCAGTACCCGCCTAGGTCATCGGCCACGCGGACCACTTCGGACAAGTACTGCCCATGCCGCTGATGCAAGCCGACTCTGAGCACCGCTAGGGTCGCTGACCAGGTCATGACACCCACGCCGAGTCCGAAGAGCACGAGCGCAGCCAACGTAGTTCGGGTCGTGAGGCTGATGCCCCTGGCGCGCCGGGCCAGCAGGAGCCCGCTCGTCACTAGAACCGGCAGAAGCCCGCCAGCTAGGAGCGGAAGCCACAGAAACTCGGGCAGTCCGGACAACAGGGGTACCTCGCTCACCGAGCTCCGCCAGCTCCGGCGAGGTCTACATCCACGAAGGTTGAGGTCGTCATCCCGGCGAGGCAGTCGGTAATCCGAGTACTGGACGCGGTGGTGATCGGAGCGTACCACAGAAAAAGGTTGGGGGCCAGACTGTCGATTCGAGCATTTGCCGCTCGCATCAGTCGGCCGCGCGTTATGGTATCTCTGGCCACTCGCCCTTCATCGAGCCATCGGTCCACCAACGCATCTCGAAATCCGCCCTGGTTTCCCCCCATGCCGGCGACGCTCGAGTGGAATCGGGAATAGAGATAGTCATCGGGATCCGCTCCATCGGGGTAGCTGACCCGTACGTCGAGGTCCGCAGGTCCTACGTCCTTTCCGATCCATCGAACGACCCGCACGCCGACGGCACCCCAGTAGGACTGCAGAAGGGAAGAAAAATCGGGTGAGTACTCGGGAGTCTCATTGTCGGGAAGAACGATGCTCAACGGCTGACGGAACACCAAACCCGTTTCCGCCAGGAGCCGGCGCGCCGTACCGGGGTCGTACGGCATGCCGGTTCGGCTTCCGTCAGCTCCGAGCACGCCCGGGGGAAGGGGTCCCGTGGCCGCGATCACGGGGCCCGCGGCGGCCTCACGCGCCAGCCGCTGCCGGTCCAGAGCCAGGCCGAGGGCCCGCCGCACACGGATGTCTTGCAGGACCGGCGTCCGAAGATTCAGCACAATCCGCACGAGGCCCATCGGCCCGGTGCGGGTCAGGCGGACATCGGTCCGTGCGGAGAGCGCGGTGCGCGACTGTCGAGTTAGGTCTGCCGTACAATCCACCTCACGGGCCACGAAGGCCCGGACGAGCATGCTATCGGACATTACTCGGATCACCACCGAGTCCATCCGTGGCGGCGTCCTCCAATAGGCATCATTGCGCGATAGAATGATCGTGTCCCCCATCGCCCTCCCCGACTGCCACCGCCAAGGGCCGGTGCCGACCGGCCGCGCATCGTCGCTGCTGGCCGCACCGATGAAGGCTTGAGGTCCCGCGATCAACCTGGGGAACACTGCGAGCGGGCGTACCAACCGGACCTCGAGCGTGGTGTCGTCCACCACCCGCACTCCACTCAACCCAGCCTTGCCTTCGGCTGTAACCGCTTCGGCACCCTCGACTAGATCAAGCATCCAAGCATGGCGAATGGTGCTCCGCGGTTCCCGCAGGGCGGTCTCCCATGCCCGAACGACGTCAGCTGGCCCGAAATGCGAGCCGTCGTGAAACCGCACACCACGCGAAAGCGTGAAGTGATACTTGCGTCCGTCAGGACTCACCTCCCAACCTGTAGCGAGTGAGGGTTCGGCCGCACCCTGCGGATTCAGCCGGGTCAGCCCCTCAAAGACGAGAGTTGCAAAGTTGGCTTCGTAGTAGGATCGGGTCCGGGAGAGGGCGAACCCCTCCATACGCCCGGCGACCGCAATCTTGAGAGTGCGAGAATGAGTAACCTGAGCGCCGCGCGGCGGGCCACACGCTGAAAGAGCTAGGGTCCCGCTCAGACAAACGACCCGGAGGCGCAAAGTGAGGGCATGAACCGATGATGGCACGGGGCTCCACGTTGAACCGGTCTTAAATTTTACCGGTGGAACGACGGAATGGCTAGCATCGACTGGGAGATGACCCGGTGGAAGCTAGAGAGAAGGCGGGAAGGCGGGAGGAGCACCTGGCGGAGGCGATCGAGTTCCTGGTGCAGGCCCGGGCGCGACGATGACCTGAGTCGAGAATGAGCAACCTTATCCGTCGAGACTGAGCTCGTAGTGATAGTACTCCCGGTCCCGTCGCCAGCCGAGGGATTCGTAGAGCCGCTGGGCGGTCTCGTTGGTCACCGCGGTCGTCAGTTCGAGATAGTCGGCACTGGTCTCGACCCCAAACCGACGGGCTCGCTCGAGCAGTGCGCGACCGACCCCATGACTCCGGGCCTCCGGCGCGACGAAGAGATCGCCGAGGATCCAGCAGCGACCACCCAAGATCGACGAGAACGTCGGATAGAGTTGGGTAAACCCGATCAACCGCGGAGCCTCGAGCCGGGCCGCGAAGATCACCGACTCATCGCGCTCCATGCGTTCGGCGAGGAAGGCCCGCGCTCGATCGGGACTGGACGGTTGCAGATAGAACTGTCGGTAGCCATCGAATAGAGGGGTAAGTCCATCCAGGTCGTCCACCGTGGCCCGGTGAATTGTTGGCGCCATTAGATGCCTCCGGTACAAGACGGCAAGAATAAGACGGCAAGTGAAGGACGGCAAGAATACGACGGCAAGTAGGTAGTGGGCCAGTTTGAACAGCCCACTACCCGGCAAGTACATGACGGCAGATACAAGACGGCAAAGGAGGGCGGCAAGAGGAAGACGGCAAATGTAAAACGGCATGGAGACCTGGCCCCCGCTCCGCGGAACCTCACCCCCCGACCCCCTCTCCGCTAAGCGGAGAGGGGGGACGGCACGTTGAGAATGGTGGCGGCTTCCCCGCTCAGGTAGTTCAATCGGCCCGAAGTCCCTCCAGATGGAATTCGATCGCTTCTCGCATTGTGCGTAGGCCGAGAACGCGGTCCTCGGCGTGCTCGACGAGGACGAGGACTTCATCTCGGATTGGCTTCCTCGGGAAGTTGTACAGTCTCCGGGTCGATCTCCACCACCGGCCGTCGCGCCAAATCACCAGGGGAATACTGAGCTGCCCTGCCGACGTACGGTCCGCCAACGTGCCGCTTCGAAGGCCTGATCAATGATCGTCCCCTCACGAATCAGGGCACCGATATCTCCCTCGTCGGATCGGCTCATGTGATCGCCTCTGTCCCCTCGTTGAGGATCGCGAGGTAGCGGTCGTATACGAAGAGCCGATTGCGGCGCTTGCCGGTGAGCTCGCGCGCGATCCCCAGCTCGACCAGCAGGTCCATCGCCGACGAAACCGCTGGGAAGGAGAGGCCGGTCGTATCACGGACCCCCGGCATGGATTGGATCGGGCGCGCCTTGAGCGCCTGATGCACCCGCAACGCCGAACCAGCCCGGCGGCCGGATTCTTCGACCCGGGCCCGGTCGATCCGAAACATTTCCCCGAGCCGTTCCGCGGTGGAAACCGCCCCGTCCGCTACCTGCTTCACCCCTTCCAAGAAGAACGCCAGCCACGTCTCCCAGTCGCCGTCGCGGCGGACCCGGTCCAACAGCTCGTAGTATGTCGGGCGGTTCTGCTTGAGGTAGAGACTGAGATAGAGCAGCGGCTCGCCCAGAACGCCGGCCTGGCACAAGAGGAAGGTGATCAGGAGCCGACCGACCCGTCCGTTTCCGTCGAGAAAGGGGTGGATGGTTTCGAACTGCACCTGGGCGAGCCCGGCCCGCAACAACACCGGCAGGCCATCGCCCTCGGCGTGCACAAAACGCTCGAGCGCCGCCATGCACTCGGGCACCGCGGTATGCGGCGGCGGCACGAACGCGGCGTTGCCGGGGCGGCTCCCTCCGATCCAGTTCTGTGATCGGCGAAACTCACCTGGATCCTTGCCGCTGCCGCGCCCGCGCGCGAGGAGCACGCCGTGGATTTCGCGGATCAGGCGGTTCGAGAGCGGAAACCCACCGCGCACTCGGGCCAGACCGTGCTCGAGCGCCGCAACGTAGTTCGACACCTCAACCACGTCGTCTAGTGGCACACCGGGCGCTTCGTCGAGCTCGAAGAGCAAGAGGTCCGAGAGCGAGGATTGGGTGCCCTCAATCTGGGAGGAGAGCACCGCTTCCTTGCGAACGTACGCGTAAAGGAAGAGCGACTTGTCCGGCAGGAGGGTCGAGACACCGTCGAGCCGGCCGAGGGCGAACGCTGCGGCTTCGAGCAGGGGCTGTAGCCCCCCGGTGAGGGCGAGCGGCGGCGAGGGGGGGAGCGGATTTGGAACGAAGGCACGGACCGTCTCGGCGCCGACGGCCGTCACCTCGTACCGGCCAGTCTCGCCGCGTTTCATGCTGGTTAGCTCCCTTTCGGTTCAGGAATGCTTAATTGGAGATCAGATTATTAAGACTTTATGGCTAAAGTCTAAATAATGATGGTTGCTGCGGCAAGGCGGGTCGGTGGCAGCCGGGTCGGTGGGAAGGCGGGAAGACGGAAAGGCGGCAAGGCTGGAGGAGTGAAGTGGGACAAGGGAATGGGGAAACGCGACGCGAGCACCAACGTGTCATCCCGAACGGAGTGAGGGATCTCCAGTGCCGCTCGACGGAGGAGCTGGCGCTCTTCGTCGCCTGAGGTTCCTCGCGATGCAGAGCGACACGATGGCCCTCGCGCGGAACCTCACCCCCTGACCCCCTCTCCAGTAACTGGAGAGGGGGGACGGCAAGCGGAACGCGGAGCCGCGGAGGATTTGATTCGGGTGTGAATAGCGGGTCCAGATTGCTTCGCCTTCGGCTCGCAATGACAGAAGGAAGTTCGGCATGTGGGTCAGGGATTGCATCGTGGGCACACCGCTCTGGCCGGTAATGATCAGGTGGGGTAACCTTGAGGGTCTCCTCCCCATCCAGGATGGCACCTGGCCGAGCCTCTTGAACGCCTGACCGCCGCACTGGCCGACCGCTACCGCATCGAGCGCGAACTCGGCGCCGGTGGCATGGCCACGGTGTACCTGGCCCAGGACCTGAAACACGATCGCAAGGTCGCCATCAAGGTCTTGAAACCCGAACTGGCCGCCGTGCTCGGTGCCGAACGGTTCGTGGTCGAAATCAAAACCACCGCAAGCCTGCAGCATCCGCATATCCTGCCGCTGTTCGATTCGGGCGCCGCCGACGGCTTCCTCTATTACGTCATGCCGTTTATCGACGGCGAGACCCTCCGGCACAAACTCGACCGCGAGACCCAACTCGGGATCGACGAAGCCCTGAGAATTGCAACGAACGTGGCCGACGCGCTCGACTACGCGCACCGCCATGGCGTGATCCACCGCGACATCAAGCCGGAGAACATCCTGCTCCACGACGGCCGGCCGATGGTGGCCGACTTCGGCATCGCGCTAGCGGTTAGTGCGGCCGCCGGTGGCCGCATGACCGAAACGGGACTTTCGCTCGGCACTCCGCACTACATGTCCCCCGAACAGGCGACCGCGGAGAAGGAGATCACGGCGCGGTCCGACATCTACTCCCTGGGGAGCGTGCTGTTCGAGATGCTCGCCGGCCAGCCGCCACACCTGGGCGGCTCGGCGCAGCAGATCATCATGAAGATCATTGCCGAGACGGCCCCGGTGGTCACCACGCTCCGGAAGTCGGTGCCGCCGAACGTGGCTGCGGCGGTGGCGAAGTCGCTCGAGAAACTGCCGGCGGACCGCTTCGAGAGCGCGAAGGTGTTCGCCGAAGCGCTCGCCGACCCGCATTTTGCGGCCGGCGGACCGGAAGCGAACGCTGGCGGCCGGCCTCGCCACCCTGATTCGGGACTGTGGCGTCGCTGGGGCCCGATCGCCGTCGTTGTCGCGGTTGTCGCGCTTGCTGGGGCGGGCTGGGCCATGTCCCGTCTTGCGTTTCGTGGAGGAGTCCAGAGTACTCGTCGGTTTCTGGTGACCATGTCGCGGGAACAACGTCCGTCCTGGGTCCAAGGGGCGGACATCGCGCTATCGCCGGATGGTACGAAGCTCGCGTACCTGTCCGTGGTTGATTCCGTCAGGCGATTGATCATCCGGGACTGGGGCGAACTCACCGGGTCCGTCGTGCGTGGTACCGATGGTGCCGTCACTCCGTTCTTCTCCCCATCGGGGCGGGCCGTCGGCTTTTTCACTTTGTCTCCCGACCGGTTGCACGTGATTCAACTCGACGGCGGGCCGCCACTCGTCCTGGTCGATTCGGGAGTGGTGGCTCGCGGGGCAGCGTGGGGGGACGACGGGTTCATCTACTACAGCAACCGGGCGGGACTGGCCCGGGTGCGCGAGTCCGGGGGCCGGGTAGAGCAAGTAACCCAGCTCAACGCTCGGGCAGGTGAATCGGCCCATGTCTATCCCGATGTGCTACCTGATGGCCGGGGAGTCCTGTTCACGGTTCGCAAGGGAGACACTCCCGAGTACGAGGTCGCCGTCGCCGTTCCTGGTGCCGGCAGCCATCGCACGGTCGCGCCGGGCGTGTTGGGCCGCTACGCCGCCAGCGGGCATCTGGTGACACTCCGGGCCGATCGCACCCTCGTGGCGGCTTCGTTCGATCTCAAGGGCCTTAGAACTACTGCCGCCGCCATCCCTCTTCTCGCTGACGTCCGCTCCACTTTTTACGGCGTGACAAATCTGTCCCTGTCTAGGACCGGTACCCTCATTGTCCGCGTTGGCCGCGAAGGCACGGATTCATCCCGGCTGGTTTGGGTGGACCGCAGTGGCAACGTCGAGCCGGTTGACCGCTCGTGGAAGGGTCAGTTCGGACCGCTAAGTCTCTCGGCGAATGGCGGGCGTTTGGCGGTTGCGATGAATGATCCCGAGGGACTGCAAGATATCTGGGTTCGGGACCTGCCGATCGGAACTCCGAGGCGGCTCGTCTCGGGGGGGATGGGGCGCCCGGTGTTGAGCGCGGACGGCGGCTTCGTCACCTTTCTTTCAGCCCCGCACCCCAATAATGACCTCCTCAAGGTTCCACTCGCCGGGGGTACCCCGGAGCTGGTGTTGCGCTGGCCGACCAACGTGTGGGAAGGTCTATGGTCCAGCGATGGGGCTTGGTTCGTGTTTCGGGTCGGGGGACAGGCCGGGACCGAAGCCGGTCGGGACGTCTATGCCCGGCGGAGGGGCGATACATCGACAGTCCCGATTCTCACCTCGGCCGCCGACGAGAAGGCAATACACTTGTCTCCCGATGACCGCTTCCTGGCGTATGAATCGGATGCAACCGGACGGAACGAGGTGTATGTGCGTCCCTTCCCGGGGGTCGGAGCCGGGCAGTGGCAGGTCTCCACTGGGGGGGGGCGGGAACCGCGCTGGTCGCGGCAAGGAACCGAACTGTTCTTCCGCGATGGGGCCACGGGCGACATGATGGTCGCCTCCGTGCAGACCGTGCCCGATTTCCGGATCGCGGGTATCCGGCGTCTGTTCGGCGCCCGTCGAGGTGAGTCCCGCCTCCGAGGCGAGGAGAACTACCGGGCCTACGACGTCAGCCCGGATGGCAGCCGCTTCCTGATGGTCGAGGAGTTCGGCACGCGCACCGCCGACCTGCTGCTGATTGAGAATTGGTTCGCCGAGCTGCGGGCGAAGGCGCCGCGATAGGTTGCGTCCACTGCGGCGTAGTTCCATTCGCCGGATGATAGAGTTGGCCGCAGATCACTCGCAACATTTGCTCGACCTTGCCACGGGGCGCCAAAACGTGCAGCTGGCGATGATGAGAACCAATCGTCCGCGCCCGGAGTGTAGTTGGGAACCAACGCAAACGCTCAGTGACTTCCGAACCTACCCGACGCCCGGCACATTCGTCGCATGGACTTCCAAGTCATTGGCCCATCCGCGGAGTTCGGACCATCTCGACCGGCGGAAAGATCCGGGAGCTCCAACGACTGGTACATTTCTACGGTCGGGGACGGTGACGGAAGCGGAAGGGAGAGGCGACGGTCCTCGAGTTCGGTGTGGTGGCGCATCGTTGCGAATGGGCCGCGGTCAAAGCGACCCAGGGGCAGATGGGAATCGCTCGCGCAATCATCGGGTGAACTCCATGGATGGTGTCGCCTCGCACGACGTGCGCCTATTGGAACGCCGCGATGGATTTGACCGTCTCCGGATTGAACTGCGACACGGTCGCCACCAGGAGATCGATCGATTGATCGATGTCCTTCCGCTCCACCATGGAGTGGTGGCCGTGAAGATACCGGACCGCAACCGCGAAATTGATGGATGGGCGGCCGCTATCCCACTTCTGCATCTCCGCCGAATCTTCGGCACCGCCACCGGTGATTTCGGTTTGTACTGCGATGCCCTTTTCGCCGGCCACCCGTTCGAAGAAGGTCCGGAGATTTCGGTTGACGAGCATCTGTGCGTCGGCGAGGTACAGGACCGGTCCGGCGCCCAAGCGCTCCTGGGTGAAGTCCGGCCGCCCGCCGGGATGATCTCCGGCGATGCCCGCCTCGACCGAGATCCCGAGATCGGGCTTCACGAGGGCCGTGGCCGAGCGGGCGCCGCGAAGGCCGATCTCCTCTTGGACCGTGCCGACGAAGTAGATCGTCGCGCCGAGCTTCATGGCCTTGAGTCGTCGCAACGCCTCCAGCATCACGAGGCACCCGACCCGGTCGTCCAGCGCCTTGCCGACATAGCGGCCACCGGGCATCTCGACAAACTCGCTCCGCGGCGCGATCGGATCGCCGGCCCGGATGCCGAGCGCCGCCACTTCGGCCTCGGAGCGGGCGCCCACATCGAGAAACACCTCGTCGTTCGGGGTCACGCGCGTCCACTGATCGGCCGGCGTGATGTGCGGGCTCCGCTGACCGCTGATCGCCGTGACCGGGCCTTTGTCGGTCATGATCGTCCAAGGCTGATCGACCAGGTTCTGGTCGGCCCACCCACCGATCAAATGAATCTTCAGCATCCCTTCCGCCGTGACATACTTGACGATCGCGCCGACCTCGTC
>JANYKV010000057.1 GCA_025358055.1 Gemmatimonadota bacterium | reverse complement strand
CGGCGACCGAAGGGGTACTGGGATCGGGGGCGCACGCACTGATGGAGGCACTGAGGGCGAAGATCACCGCCCGCCCGCCGGCGCGGTGCAGTGGCGTGAAACTATTGTAGCGCATGTGATGAATGCCTCGGGATGGTGGCGGACGGCGCAGGCCGCGTTCAGCTGCGGAGAATGTGTGCGCCGACTGACCTTACCCTGAAAAGTGGACTCGTCAAGAGGAGTCCGTAGAATGGCGCCAGGAGGAGTGTCCCATGGCCAAGAAAACGACCCGGGTCCGCCGCGCCCTCATCCCGGAGTTAAAGAAGGGCGCGGTCGCATCGCTCAATGCCAGATCTCAATGTTCCGAAGGTCAGTACGGGCGACGGCGGTTACGAGCCGCTCAAAGGTCTCGTCGCCTTGTTGATGGATAAGGACTTAGGGCCACCCCCTGAAGGTGGCCCCGTGTGCCATGCCCGATTTGAAGAACGGTTCTCCGAACCTTAACGCCAACGTCCCTCGGTCCAATAGTAGCCGTTCTTGTGGTGGCGCCAGGAACCCGATTCCCATCTGCCATTTGGTCTCGATGGTCGCTCCCAGCGCCCCGAAACCCAAACATAGTCTTCCCGTTCCCACCGCCAGTTGCCGCCGATCCACATGAACCCCGGTCCGGGTGACTCGATACGTACCTCGGCGCGAGAACGGGGCGGCTCCCGGATGACGAACACTGCCCCGCCGGGCGGTAGGACTCCGCAGCTGGCCAAGGAAGCGAGCGCGAAGATGGCTATGGCATTTCGCCGCACTGATGTCATGACATTTCCTCCACCGGTAAAAGTGCGTCTGGTCCGCAGCGGCGTGCTGCTCGCGATGACGTGAACAAGTTTCGTGGCTATATCTGGGTTTTCCGTTTTGCGACCAAACGGAGCAGCCCGTTGATGGCTACATGGCCCAGGGCATACACCGCGATTGCGATCAGGAGCGGCACTACCAGGGTGAAGCCGCCCTCGATGCTGGGGCTTGGCACGATGCCGCGGAACATCGCGTAGAGAGGATCCGTCACGATGCGGATCAATTGCACGAATCCCGCGGTCGATCGCGCCGCCATCAATCCCAAGGCCAGCCTGATGGCGAGGAGCGCGTAGATCACGCAAAAGACGTAGTCGACAACCTGCGATACTCGAGCCAAGGCACGGGCCCTCTCGACTTCGCGATCGGTGCCAACCACCTCCTTGAGTGCCTTACCCCGCAGCTCGCCGGCGATTTCTGACACCTTCTCCACATCGGTGGAGACCGCGCGATCGGCTTGTGCGGCAATTTCCGCATTGACCTCGTCTTGCACGCGGGACTTGACAGCTGCATGCCGCGCCTCGCGGCCCGCTTCATCGATGGCCAGTTTCTGGTCTTCCATGATCGTCCTTCTCATTTGACTAGGTTTCGACGATGCCTGGCCCGTCGGACGCGGTTTCACTGCCTGACCGGCTACGAGATCATGAAGGCGGACCTTGCCGAACTCACGGTCCCTGTCGTGCGCCGGACTGTCGGCGTCTCTCCTTTGGCGAACTGAAGAGAGGCTTCCCTCGCGCGAAGCACTAGGCAGCGAGGATTTCCCCGTGGAAGAAGCCTGGAAGGAAGTCTATGAGGAGGGCGAAAGAAGCGACATCGCTCGTTTGAATGGATTGGGGCCTAGTCCCAAGGGACTACCTCCATGTCATGATCGCGCAACTGATTGCTGGGAGAGCGTTGGGCTGCGCTCATCCGCCTTGATCAAGACATGGTGCCCGGAAGGATTCGCAGCCAGACGCACCGGTCGGGGGAGAACCGCAAGACCTACCTTCGTCGGTTTGATTCCGACGGGCGCTTGTTGATTCAGTAGGACTTAGGGAAATCGGCTCGACTCGCGGCGGAGCGCGAAGTTCAAAACGTCTGAGACGTTTCAGTCATCGCCAACGTCCCTCGACCCAATACCAGCCGTTTCGATGATGCCGCCAGCGGCCGGGCTCCCAATGACGGAATCGGGCAGGCGGTCGCTCCCAGCGCCCAGGAACCCACCGGTACTCTTCACGCCCCCACTGCCAGTAGCCGGCGATCCAGGTGAAACCGGGTCCGGGGGCTCCGATGAGTACTTCCGCTCGAGGACGGGGTGGTTCGCGCACGACGAACACGGCGCCGGCGGGCGGTAGAGGCCCGCAGCCGGCCAAGAAAGCAAGCGCGAAGAAAGCTACGGATTTTCGCCAAAGTGGTGTCATAAAATTTCCTCCGTCGGGGAAAGGGCGTCTGGTCCGCAGTGCCAAGCTGATCCCTATGACGAAGACTGACCCCCGGAGTTAACCGTTAGCGGCAATAGGGGATCAGCGAGGACCGAAAGGTAAGAGTGTTCGTATCTTGCTTCCCAGCGATACAGCCGATGGAGGATCATAGTTCGAGAGGACCACCAGGGTGAATCCGGATTCCGGATTCACAAAGAAGAACGCGTTGACTCCAGGCGAACCGCCTGCGACTCCAATCGGCGGGAGCCGGTCGGACATCTGCGAGAGGGGGCCGTCACGGCTCGCGGGGAGCCGAAGTAGGCCGTGCTGTAGGGCCAGGGATAGCCGAAGTAAATCGGGAGCCGTGGAGTATCCACCACCTGCCGAACTGCCGCGGGCCGGTAGAACGAAGAGATTGTGGTGGCGCCCGGAGCCCTGTTGTTCCTCGGTCGTGTAACCCATCGCGAGATTCGGCACGATGTCGTCCACCGCGAAACTGTCGGTTTCCCGCATTCCCGCCACCCGGTAGATATGATCTCGGACGTAATCGTAGTACGTCTGTCCGGAGACCGCTTCAATGATGGCGCCAAGGACCACGAACCCGCCGTTGGAATATTGCGTTTGGGTGCCCGGCTCGAAGGCGAGGGGTGCGCTCGCGAATAGCGGGAGATAGTCTCGGATCGTACGGAACTGTTCTTTGGCGGCCCGGCGAAACTCCGGCCCGAAGAAATCACCGATTCCGGACTTCATGGTCAGGAGGTGTCGGATCGTGACCTTGGATCTGGTGCTGCTATTGGGGTAGTCGGACAGGAATTTGCCGATCGTATCGTCCAAGGAAAGTTTGCCGGCCGCCGACAACTGAGCGATGGCGATCGTCGTGACCAGTTTATTCACCGACCCCAAGTTGAAGCGCGTGGTCAAAGTGTTTGGCACGTGGTAGTCCCTGCTGGCCAGCCCGAATGCTTTGCCGTACACCACGCGGTCACCTTTGGCGATGAGGACCGATCCCGAGAAGCTGTCCTGCTGCACGAGCCGCCCAATCAGTTGATCGAGTGCTCGGGGCAGCTGACTGAGGGGGAGCGGCTTTGTGCTAGGCCGGGCGACCTCAGGCGGTGCGCGAGGCGATGGATCGAGCGGATTTACTCCAGGCTCCACGGGCTTAAGAAGGAAGGAACCAGCCCGGCCTCCGGGCTCGACCTCGAGTTCCAACTCGAGCTGTCCGTCGTCTCGGCGAGATTTCAGACGCAGTGTAATTTGACGGGCGTTTTGGGCCGTCGCTTTGACCACGTTGAACCCACCGGTTCGGCCGGCCGTCTCCAACATCCGCTTGACGCGCACGTTGACGTCACCTTCCGGATCATACCGCTCGATCCAATGGCGAATCTTGATCGAGTCCGCGGAGGCGATCGCGTCAAGCCACGCCTGCGCAACCTCGCTGGCCACACCCGGGGGCAGCTCGGGAGAAGCTTGAGCCGCCATCGCTTGCGGTGCGACAGTGGAGAGGACAACCGCGAACAGGGCTTGGCGCACCATGGGGAGGCTCTTTCAATCGTGGATTCGGATTCGAAACGGTCGCCGCTGGTAGTCAATCGATGAGATGCGCCTGGCCACTCGAACGTCGCGGGACGGACGGTAGATCAGGAGCGTTTGCTTGGAACCTGCCAACGGTGTCGCGTTTCATCGGGCGGGTGTGGCGAGTCAGCCGCACCTCGGTGCCCTAAACCAGCGCCATCGCGAATTTCGTCACCGAGGCGGGGGGGAACAGGTGGACAACGGTTCCCTCGCGCACGGTGGTCTCTGCGCGCCGCAGTTCCACTGCTCGAGGCTCCTCGAACCGATTGTGCGCCGTCACCTCCCTGGCCCAGAGCGCGGTTGCGCTAGCGGTTTGGACGCGGCCACCCCGCACCGTGATGCGGGCCTCGCGGGGCGTATCCAAGCTTGGATTGGTCACGGTGAGTGTCAACGCCTTTTCCTTCAGCGACGCGGAGCCCGCGAGGCCGGGCAACGAGCCGCGTTGATCGTCATGGGCGAAGGAAATGCTGGGACCTAAGAACTCGGTTCGAATGGACTGGGCGCCCATGTGCGAGGAGTACAGGTCGAAAACGTGATACGTGGGGGTTACACAGAACTTCTCCTCGTGGGCCAAAAACAGCGACTGCAAACAGTTAATGAGCTGGGCAACGTTGGCCATCGCCACCTTGTCGGCGTGCCGATTAAAGGTGTCGAGCGTCAGGCCGGCGAGGACTGCGTCACGCATCGTGCTCTGTTGCCCGAACAATGCCTCCGAGAAGGGCTCGCTGCCCGGCGCATGCCAAGCCCCCCATTCATCCACCACCAGCTTGATGGCGTGCTTCGGATCCGACTCCGCCATCACCTGCCAGTGGGCTTTGATGAGTGACTCGACGCGGTTGGCATCCGCGAGCAACTCGTAATACTGGCTGGGGCTGAAGCGCACCGCATCGCTTTTGTCTTTCCCCCAATCGCCTCGCCCGCCCCGGGTGTTCCAAGCGTAGTGATGCAATCCCCACCCCCACATCGCCCACAGCGCGCCGCGTTCAGCAGCCCGCGCAAAGAACCGCCGCGTCCATTCCAGGTCACCACCATTGGGTCCTGAGCCGATGAACGAAAGGTCTTTGCCATAGCCGGGCGTCCACGCGGTAAAGCGGCGGAACTCCATGGCGTAGTCTTCGGGAAGGAAGTTTCCTCCGCAGCCCCATGATTCGTTGCCCACTCCCCAAAAACGAATGCCGAGCGGTTCCCGCTCGCCTTCGGTGGTGCGCTGTGCGGCGAGGGTGGTGGAATTCGCCGGAGAATTGCAGTACTCGATCCAGCGCCAGAAATCTTGGGGCCGGAGGCTCCGCAGGTTGGCAGCAAGGTAAGGTTGGGCCCCAACTTGGCGGCAAAATCGTGAGAACTCGAGAGTGCCGAACTGATTCGAATCGTAGCTCTGGGGTCCATTGCGCCGGGCACCGGCAGGCCATTCCGAAGCATCGACCCAGAAATTGGTACGTTTCGGCCGAGCCGCCCGAGGGCCGACGCCGTCATGCCAATCGTACTGGTCCGCAAAACAGCCACCAGGCCAGCGAATGACCGAGGGCCGAATTTTCCGGAAGGCCTCGACCAGCTGCCGCCGGATGCCGCCCGTATTTGGAATCCGCGAACCTTCCCCGACCCAGATTCCATCGTAGACCACGCCGCCCAGATGCTCGACGAAATGACCATAGATCTCCGGTGCGATGGTGCCGATCGGCTCCGTTAGGATGAGTTCGATCTCCGAGTCCACCGCTCGTGAATGCGGGTGGGGCGGACCAATCGCCAGAGCAGCGCTTGCCACGGCCGCGCCATGGAGGAACTCCCGTCTCGTCTGCTTCACTCGTCGTCTCCGGATCCCGTGGTTTCGTCGACTATGCCATCCGCCAGTACACGTTGTAGCGCTCATCGAGAATCCGGTACAGGGGGTCGAGCACAAAGTCCCTCGCTTGTCCGCTAGTACGGAACGTGAGCGGCGACGTCGTATCTCGGTGAATCCATGCTTCAGGTCCAGCCGGCGCGGCTACGAGGGATGGTGTTGGCAGTCCTTCACGCTTGTATTCCGGGATTGAGCGAGGCTTAGTGGGCTCAGCCCGGATGATCTCGGAGGTCAGCCCTTCCTTACCCATCCGTCCGGCGAGGACCACGGGCCCATACATGATGGCCTGGAGCCCGCC
Organism: Gemmatimonadota bacterium; assembly: GCA_025358055.1. Lineage (GTDB taxonomy): Bacteria > Gemmatimonadota > Gemmatimonadetes > Gemmatimonadales > GWC2-71-9 > JANYKV01. The sequence goes on along the minus strand of JANYKV010000057.1, from coordinate 32,996 downwards.
ATCGTCGGGCATGGTCTCGAGATGAAGATTCATGGGCAGGGACACTTCGATCTTGTCACCATGGTGCCAGGTACGGTTCAGGACGAAATACCCGCCCGGTGCCGCGAAGCCGTCGACGGCTCGCCCGTTGAGGAGCACGGCCCCCCCACGGGTGGCCCAGGTTGGCACCCGAATACGGAGTCGCATGGCGGTTGGCCTTGAAACGCTTACCACCAACGTGGTGCCCTCTTCCTCGGGGAATCGCGTCTGCTGGGTTAGCCTGAGTCCCTTCTCGGGCCAGTCCAGCTGGGAGGCGATGAAAAGGTTGACGTAGACTCCATCATTGTCGTGGAAGTAGATGCTGTCCCCTAAGTTTCCGAACGATTCGCTTCCCGAACCGGTGCAGCACCAATAGTCCTGCAACGGCGTACCGAACAATTTCCAATAGCCGGACCCCAACGGCACGTAGTAAAGCTTCGAGCCATCTTCGGGCGACTGGGTGCCCAAAACTCCGTTAAGGAGCGCGCGCTCGTAATAATCTGCACACGTCGGGTCGGCGGTCCAGGAGAACACATGGCGTGTGAGTTTGAGCATGTTGTAGGTCACGCAGCATTCCTGGGTGTAGCCGCTCAGCTCCGCGGCGAGTATGCCGGGCTCCGTGTTCCAGCTCTCGCCGTTGCTGGTGCCTCCCGTGCAGTACGCCCGGCGCTCGGTAACGTCGCGCCAGAAGTATTCCGCAATCCGCTTGTAGCGAGGGTCGGCTGTAATCTCGTATCGGCGCGCGGCGCCGATGATCTTGGGAATTGTCGTATTGACGTGAAGGCCCTTGAGCTCATCACGCCCAGCGGCGAGCGGAGCGAACACGCGTTCGTGATCGAACCGATGGGCCACTTCGCTCCACTCTTCGTTGCCGGTGACGGCGGCAAGGTTGTACAACACGTCGTTCATTCCGCCGTACTCGCGCTCGAGGATACGCGCCATGTGGGCTTCCCCGAGCGGCTGGGTCCAGCGGGCCGTCCAACGCGCCATGCCCTTCAAGACGTCCAGTGCCGCTGTGTTACCCGTGTGCACGTGCATATCGAGGAGACCGGCCATGATCTTGTGCACCGTGTACCACGGCGCCCACACGGACCGGTCCGCGCGGAGTCGGTCGAAGAGTTCTTCGGGAAACGCACTCAGATATCCTGTCCCTAGCGCCGTCTGGCATCGGGCGAGCTCGGCGACCATGTGGTCGCCTCGGGCTTTGACTTCCGCGTCACCGAGTCCGGCGGACAGCAAAGCGCAGGCCGAGAGGTAGTGGCCGACGAAGTGTCCGCGGAGTTCGTTGTTCGGCGCTTCCCACCCACCCAATGGCTCGGCGGACGATTGCAACCCGGCCGTTAGGCGGAACATATGCAGCAGCCGATCCGGGTCTTGAGTCATGATGAAGCGGCGATTCACCTGCATCGCGTCGAGAAACGGGCCCGGAAGCAGGCGAACACGGGAGAGATCGAACGGCATCACCCGGAAGGCCGCGGGGGTCGGTTTGTCGCGCCACCAGCAACGCAACGACGTCCGAAACGGCATCGCGGCCAGGGCCGCGGTGGATGCGAGTAGGTCTCGTCGCTTCATTGGCATCCCTCCATAGGGGACAGAAAGCCTTGAGCAGGATCGGTGACTAGGTTAGTCCGGCGCGAATGCGCGCCTCACGGATGATGGCGCCCATTTGATCTCGATAGGTTGTGAACGTGTCGTCGACGACCGTGAGGGTCGGGAGAAGGCCATCACGTCGAGTCAGCGAGAGCGTCTTGGCGTCAAACGGCGAGAACCCGGATTCGTGGACACCAGAGCTGCCTCGGCCCGGAGCTGGATGGCTGAGGTGACTGAAGGATCTGGAGTATGGCACCGCATACTCCGAATACACGTGATAGAACGGAATAAACGCCAGCAACGCGTCGTAGTGAAATTCGCCGCAGGCGAGCACGTGCGGATACCGGGCGCGGAGTTCCGCCACCATTTGGCGGGCGCCCTCGTGCATGTCTGCCTTGGTATTGTTGATCCAACCGCCGATGATGTCCAGGAAATACGCGTCGACGTCAAACCGTTCGATCAGATCCGCGATTCGTTCGGTGAGCCACCGACGCCAAGATTCGACCCCGAGGTTCATATAGGACAGCCAGCCCTCCTGGTGCCGGTCGTTGTCCCAATCAACCCAGTTGAGGTCGAAACGATCGCCGTCCACTTTGGCGGTGGCCGCGTCGGCAATGCCGGCATAAGTCGGCAGGCGGCGGTTTGCGGCATTGGCGCCGAACATCGGCATGAATCGGAACCCGAGCTTTTTCCCCTCCTGGATCAGGCGCCGGAATTCGGTCTCGCCACCCATCCGTTCCGAGACTCTGTAGTTGGGATAGTCCCAGTAGTACCGACCGTCCCAGGCCGGAATGAACACCAAGACGCGCTCGGCCGGAATCTGCGGCGCGATCCAACGGAGGATCTCGAGCATCCGAGGGTACGTGTTGAAGATGTACCCGCTGTAGTGCATACCGTGAAGACTCACCACTAGCGCGGTGCTCCGGAGCCAAGCGGGGACGTCTTCCCGCACCTCCCACCGGGGGATGCTATACGCCCGTTCGAGGTGCTGGTAATGGGGCTGGACCGCCGCGGCCAAGGTCGTCGCCCGGCCGATTCGCCAGGCCGGTACCTGGACCTTGGTCAGGTTTAGCCACCCTTCCGTCTCGTGAATGGCTTCGACGCGATATCCTTTCTCGCCGGGTTGAAAATAGATCCGCTTGGTGCGGACGCGGTCGTCCAGGGAGGAGAGAAAATGAAAGTCGTGTTCCGCGCTCTGCACGATCACTAGGGGCGTCCCCATACCCTGGGCGGTGTTGCCCCCGAAGAGGTCGCCTCCACTGAACGGATATCCGAAGAGCAGCTCGTCGTTGTTGGGTTCGAAGGGGGCATGCCCCCCGCTCGAGATTTTTCCGCGCGGCAGCCCTCGGACGATGGATGTCACGGCCTTGATCGGTTGCGAGAACTCGGCAACCACGTCCCATTCCACCCAAGGGCCGTTCCTTCTGAACTCCGCGACGAGACGGCCCGCGGCCTCTTCTTGACCGCCGGCCCAACGAAACCCCGTACATACTAATTGCAGACCGGCTTCCGTCGGTTCGACGGCCATCCGGTCTTGATCGAGATGATAGGTGTTCTCCCGAGAAAACACCGTAAAGCCGAACCGAAGTCCATTGAATGCCACGGATGGTTCGGGCGTGTCGAAGCTGAATTTCATGAAGCCACCGCCACGGGGCGGCAGGAATACCTCGCTGCTGGAACGGAGTGGGATGATGGGGTCCGTAGTCACCGGCTCAACTGTGGCGGGCGGCGAGAGCGGCAAGAATGCGCTCGCGCCGGTCACCCCGACCACTTTGATCCAATCGCGCCGCGTGAGGGCGTCGTCCATAGCGAGCTCCAGGCTGTGCGGCGGTTCCGAGGTCGGCTAGGCCGAGACGACCATCGCCGGTGTCATCTCCACACCCTTTACTGTCGTAACGCCCGCGAAAGGAAGCCTCGAGGAGTAGAGGCCCGGAGTGTCTTGCGTGGCGTGATACATCTTCATCCCGAAGTAGTTGCCCAATGCTTCCCACAGCACGTTCCCCACGTGGCCCTGGGTGATCGCGACGTGATGCGGGAAGTGCTGGAGCAGGACGTCTCGATAGAGGCGCTGAAGATTCGGCAGCCGGCACCAGCCATAGCATCCGAACGTGACCGCATCGTTGTCTTCGATTTTTCCTTCGGCGACGATGGCCTTGAGGCTCCCATCCGGGTCTTGCGTAATGCGGCACAGCGTAATCGGGTTGGGCTTGGCGACAAACTCGATGGTGCCTTCGGAGTCGTCGTATGAAGCCGCGCCGCTGCTTGCGATGATCTCTTGCACACCGAGCTTCACCCGTGATTGCGCGAACGCCGCCGGGAAGACGCCGCAGTGCCAGACGTTCACCAGGTCATCGTCATTGTTGTGGAGGTTGTTCCAGTCCGCCAAGCCGGCGGGCGAGTCACTCGCAAGCATGGCCGCATGCATCGAGAGCGTGCCCATGATGTCGGCTTCGCAAGCGGAGGGGACGCCTTCGTTGCCGAACCGGCTCATCGTGGTGCAGGAACAGACCCCATAGTTGGCCTGGATGCTGGTCCAGCATTGAATCCCGAATGCATCGATGGCATTGGCTTTGGCCCAGCGACGGAGAAAGAGTTCGAACCTGGCGCTCTTGACGACGCTCAACTGCTTGATGGCCGACGTATCGGCATACCCTTGGATGGACCGCACCACCCGAGGGAGGTCCGGATCGTCCTCCGCGATTCGATTGGCGCCACCAATGGCCTCCGAAAGGTCGAGCGTGACCACCGTCGGTCCCATCCGTTGCAGCTGCTTCTCGTTGAAGCGACAGGTCCAGAAAGCATCGGGCCGGGCGCCGATCTGGCCGTACCGCGCGTTCTGCAAGCCATGCACTACGCGGCAGAGGCGAACGAAGAAATCGAGATCGATCCGAAAGGAAGGGTCGGTTGGAAAGCAGACCGGCCGTTGGGCGACGGTGTAGGCAGCCCCGATTTGGCGGAGCACTTCCCCGATCGACAGCAAACCGCAGAAGCTGTCCCGGCGCTTGGTGGTCATGGTGAGCGGTTCTTCTTCTTGGCAAGCGTAAATCATGATCGGCACATCCAACGCCGCCTTCTTCACGCACCACGCAACGCCTTGTTCCTCGCCGAAGTTCACCGCGCCGACGAGGATGCCGTGGACCTTTTCCTGCCGAAAGAGCTCAGCGGTCAACTCGGCCTCTTCACGGGTTTCCACACACCCAACCTTCGTTTGTTCCGGAGTGGGCACCACCACTTCGATGCCCAATGCGTGCATGACTTCAATGGTTTGGTCGCGCATCTTCGCGGCCAATTCCTTCGAGAAGAATCCGCGATTGGATGGAATAAAGCCGAGCTTGATCTTTCGGGCGATGGGCATGGATTCCTTCTCCGATCAGGGAAGCGGAGGCTGGCCGTAGTACGCACGGGCGCCATGCTTTCGTTCGTGATGCTTCGCGAGGATGTACGGTTCGAGAGTGAGGGTTCCACCCAAGGCAAGGGTGCCGTGCGCCATCCGCGCGATGGCTTCCATCGCTACGGCATTCTCGAGCGAACCGGCGGCGTCCGGTCCCCAGGCAAACGGCGCATGGCCGGCCACCAGCACACCCGGGATCGCCACCGGGTCAATCGATCCGAATCGCTCGACGATGACGCGGCCGGTGTTGTCCTCGTAGTCCGACGCGACCTCGTCGGGTGTCAATGCTCGCGTGACGGGGATCGCGCTCGCGAAGTGGTCCGCGTGGGTCGTGCCCAGGCAGGGGATCTCGCGCCGGGCCTGAGCGAACATCGTCGCATAGGGGCTGTGGGTGTGGGCAATGCCGCCGATAGCGGGGAATGCGCGATAGAGCCACGCATGGATCGGCGTATCTATGGAGGGTCGAAGAGAGCCCTCGATCACCCGGCCATCGCGCGCGACGGCCACCATATCGTCGGGCGAAAGAGCCTCGTAGGCCACACCACTCGGCTTGATCACGAAGCAGGTACGATCGGAACTGAGACCGCTGACGTTGCCCCAGGTCAGCGTCACCAAACCATGCCGGACGAGATCCCGGTTGGCCTGGCAGACTTCTGCCTTGAGGAGTTCGAGTGGGCTCATGGGCGTTGGCGGACCGATTGGCGGATGGTGATGAGCTCTTTCATGACGCCGTAGAGGGAAGCGGCGCCCTCTTTGGTGCCGAACGCATCGTGGAGTTGGGAATAGATGCGATAGAGGCGACGATAGATCTCCCGGTGGGCGGGGATTGGGGCATACACCGTCGCTTTGACGCCGGTCATGGCCCGCTGTGCATCGGCGACCGAGGGATGCGCCCGCCCGGCAACTGCACCACAAATCGCGGCGCCGAGGGCGCAGGTCTGCCCCGATCGGCTGACCTGCATGGGGCGGCCAGTGACGTCCGCGTACACCTGCATGACGAGGGAGTTTTTCTCCGCGATTCCGCCGCAGTTGATGATGCGCTCCACGCGGACGCCGTACTCCTCGAGTCGGTCAATGATCGTCAGGGCGCCGTAGGCGGTGGCTTCGATGAGCGCGCGATAAATGTCTGCGGGAGTCGTCTGCAGGTGTTCCCCAACGATCATGCCCGTGAGCAGCGGATCGACCAGCACGGTTCGGTTGCCATTGTGCCAGTCCAGCGCCACAAGGCCACTCTCCCCGGGCCGAAGTTTGGCCGCCGCGTCGGTGAGCCGGGCATGCGCCTCCGAGCCGGTGCCGTAGGCGGCGGGAGAAATCCGCCGGACGAACCAATCGAAGATGTCGCCCACGGCGGACTGGCCGGCCTCGATGCCATACATACCCGGAAGGATGGATTCCGGAACGATTCCACAGACGCCAGGAATGTCGGCGACGTGCTCCGTCAGCGGCGCGACAATGCAATCACACGTACTGGTGCCCATGATCTTGACGAGCGTGCCCGCGCCGGCACCGGCGCCGACCGCGCCGACATGCGCATCGAAGGCCCCGACCGCGACCGCAATACCAGCTGGGAGTCCCCAGCGAGCCGCGAGTGACGGTGTGAGCGTGCCGGCTACCCGATCGGAGGGGAGCGCCGGAGTGAGGTATCCCTCCCGAAAACGGCTGAACCCGGGCTCGAGCGCCTCGAGGAATTCTGCTCGGGGCAGGCCGCCCCAGGTGGCGCTGTACATCGCTTTGTGGCCCGCGGCGCAAATTCCCCGCTTCACGTGGGCGATGTCGGTGACTCCGGTGAGATACGCAGGGATATAGTCGCAGAGCTCGACCCAACTCGCCGCGGCCCGGGTCACCGCCGGATTGCTCCGTTCGGAGTGAAGCATCTTCGACCAATACCATTCCGACGAATAGGTACCGCCGCACTTCCCGAGATAGGGGTAACCGCCCGCGGTGGCTTTGGCGGTGATCTCCGCCGCCTCGGCATGGGCTGTGTGATCCTTCCACAGCCAGGCGTAAGCCCCGGGGTCCTTGGCAAAACCGGGGTGTAGCGCCAGTGGAGTCGAGGTGTGGTCTACCGGAATCGGTGTGGATCCGGTCGTGTCAACACCGATTCCCACGATGCCCGCGGGGCTGAATCCGGGATACGAACTGGCCTCGGCCACCGCTTGCTGGATGATCGCATCCAGCGCGGCGACATAGTCGGCCGGATTCTGACGCGCGAAATTGGGGTCGCGACTCTCGGTGACGACTCCGGCCTCACCAGTCGGGTAGTCGAAGACTGCGGTCGCCACCTCGGTTCCGTCGCGCGTATCGACGACTAGGGCGCGAGCGCTCCCCGTGCCGAAGTCGAGACCGAGCGAGAAAATGGGTTGGGGCATCGTGTCGCTCGTAGATTAGACGGCGAGGTACAAGTGCTTCCGGCGATCGCCGATGCCAGGGCGGAGGTCATCGCCACCCCCGGCCAGTACGTCTTTGCTTGCGGCCACGATGAGACCGAGCCATCGTCGTCGTGGAGCTGTTGCGCATGCGACCCGGCCGAATCGTCCCAGCAAAGAATGCTCTTCGATCGACGCGCGTAATCGCTCCGTAATGTCTACGTGTAACGAGGGCAAATCGCCCGTGACGATGACATGTCCGATGCCGAGAAGGTTGATGGCACCGGCGACGACAACACCGGTGGCGTCGATGGCCTGGTCGAGCCAAGGCTCGATGCCAAACCTAGCGACGTGCCGTGCCAGCTCGGTCCAGTCGGCCCGGCGGTTGCCATGCGCTTCGCGGAAGCTTCGGAGGAGCCCGTTTCGGGAGGCCAGCGTCTCGAGGCATCCGACGGCGCCGCAGCCGCAGCGACGGCCGTTGTTCATCACCGGCGTATGGCCGATTTCGCCGGAAAGCGAAATTTCACCGGTGAGCAAGTGGCCCTGCATCACAACCGCCCCTCCCACGCCTTCAGAGAAGTCGAGCAGGAGGAAACTTTCGGACCCTTCTGCCGCCTGGTGACCGAGGGCCAATGCTTGGATTTCTTGCACCGCGATGACGGGAGCAGGGTTTTGCGCTCCGATGCCGTGAAGTAGCTCCGCCCCTTCGGACCAGTGCAGATTGGGGGAAAAGAGGACGGCGCCGGCGCCCTGGTCCACGACTCCCGGGACGCTGACCAGGACTGCGTCGCAGCGCTTGAGACCAACGCTTGCTTTCGCCTTGCGGAGGCTGCCGAGGAATGCGTCGAGTGAATCGGGCGTGGGAATGGTCCGGCAGGGGAGTTCGGGGTCGGGCCCGGCCAGCGGCAGGGCGGCGATCCGAGTTTCGCGGACGCCGATCTCGATGCCTAAGAAGCGCGGGCGAGGAGAGAGTGCTACCATCTGAGGTGGGCGCCCCATCAGGCGGAGCGTCGCACCGTCGGTGGGTGGCGGGGTCTCGACCTCCACCACCAATCCGGCTTCCTTGAGGGCATCGACCACTCGGCCTGCGGTGACCCCGGAAAGTCCGGTGCGCCGGGCTAATTCGGCGCGGGAACATCGGGGACGAGCCAGGAGGGCGCGGAAGACCCGCCGGGTGTTGGCCTCGCGAAGATGGGCAGGTCGCAGATACATTCTGAACTTAGTATACTAACTCAAACCGGTCGTGACAATAACCCGCGACGGAGTCCTTATGTCCCTCTTCCGGTCACCTCGCTTCCCCCGCCTCGGCTCCCCCCGATGGGAGGCCACCGCCGCTGCGCTCGCCGTGCTCGCGGGGGCGGCATGCGCGAAACAGAACGATCCGCCCCCGGGGGCTGCCTCCGGGGCGCGACGCCTGGTCGTCGGGTTCAGCCAAGTCGGCGCCGAGAGCGGCTGGCGGACCGCGAACACGAAGTCCATCAAGGACGAGGCCGACAAGCGTGGCGTGACCCTCAAGTTCTCGGACGCCCAGGGCGAGCAAGAAAATCAAATCCGGGCGATCCGGTCGTTCATCCAACAGAAAGTGGACTTCATCGCCTTCTCGCCCAAGACCGAGGATGGATGGCAGGCGGTGCTCGAGGAGGCGAAGAAGGCCGGCATTCGCGTGGTGCTGACGGACCGCGCGGTTCGGGTCACCGACAGCACGCTCTACGAGACTTTTATCGGTTCGGATTTCATCGAGGAAGGGCGCCGCGCCGCCGAGTGTCTGGCGAAACGAACCGGCGGGAAGGCCATGATCGCCGAGTTGCAGGGCACGCCGGGCTCCGCGCCGGCTCTCGACCGCAAGAAAGGGTTTGAAGCGGAGCTCGCGCACTATCCCGGGATGACCATTGTGAAAAGCGCGTCGGGCAATTTCGAACGCGCCAAGGGCAAAGAGGTGTTCGAAGCGTTCCTCCGCTCCCCGGAGGGTGCTCGCATCAATGCGCTCTTCGCCCACAACGACGACATGGCCCTTGGCGCTATTCAGGCGATCGAGGCAGCGGGCAAACGGCCCGGCGTTGACATTGTCGCCGTGTCCATCGACGGCGTCCACGACGCGTTTCAAGCGATGCTCGATAAAAAACTCAGTTGCTCGGTCGAGTGCAATCCGCTCCTAGGCCCCCAGCTTTTCGATGTGATCGAAAAGCTCAGTCAAGGTCAACACGTCCCAAAGCGAATCGTCACCCAGGAGGGGGTTTTCACCGCGGACCAAGTCACGGCCGATCTCATTCAATCGCGCAGGTACTGATCGACGTGTCACCCTCGATCTCCTCTCCGATCGAACGCGTGGAGAGCACTCCCACCCTCTCGGTGCGCGGTGTGGTCGTGGACTTTCCGGGAGTGCGGGCGCTCGACCGGGTGGACTTCGACGCCCACACTGGAGAAATCCATGCGCTTATGGGGGAGAACGGGGCGGGGAAGAGCACGTTGATCAACGTGCTGAGCGGATTGTATCCGCCGCGCGAGGGGACAATCCATCTGGATGGGCGGGAGATTCGGCCGCGAACCCCTCGTGAAGCTCAAGCGGTTGGCCTCAGCACGGTCCATCAGGAAATCGACCTCGTGCCAGCGATGTCGGTGGCCGACAACATCTGTCTCGGCCGCCACCCCACGCGGACGGGACTGATCCGACAGGGGGCTACCCGGCGCCGGGCTGAGGCCGCTCTCGCCTCTCTCGGGATGTACGTTGATGTCTCCGGTTCTCTCGGCGACCACCCCATCGCCGTTCAACAGATGGTGGCGATTGCTCGCGCGATGGACATCGACGCGCGCGTCCTCATTCTCGATGAACCGACCTCTTCGCTCGACGCCACGGAAACCGACCATTTATTCCGGGTCCTCCAGCATTTGCGGGACCAAGGGCTCTGCATCGTTTTTGTTTCCCATTTCCTCGACCAAGTGTATCGACTCGCCGACCGGATCACGGTGCTTCGGAACGGCATGAAAGTCGGTGTCTGGGAGGTGGCGGCCCTGCCTAAGCCCGCGCTCATCGAGGCAATGACCGGACGGACGATTGAGCGAGAGCCGCAGAACACCGCTTCGGGTTCAACAGACGCCGCGCCAGAAGCCCTACTTGAGGTCGATGGCCTGGGGCGTCGCGCGGTGCTCGCACCGACCAGCCTGACCGTCCGTGCCGGTGAATCGCTCGGCCTGGCCGGGCTGCGCGGTTCGGGTCGAACGGAGCTCGCGCGACTCATCTTCGGAGCGGACGCGGCGGACGAAGGTCAGGTGCGGGTGGGGGGTGCGCGCATACCGGCTGGTTCGGTCCGAGATGCGATCGCCCGAGGGCTCGCTTTTACGCCGGAAGACCGGAAGGCGGAGGGACTGGTCCTCGATCTCTCGGTTCGGGAAAATATTCTGCTGGCGATGCAGGCTCGACGCGGAGCGCTCCGCCCCCTCCGGCCCCCCCAACAGATGCAACTGGCGGATCATTACATCCGTTCGCTCAACATCCGGACTCCCGATGCCGAAACACCGGTGCGGAATCTGTCCGGGGGAAACCAGCAAAAGGTCCTGCTCGCGAGGTGGCTGGCAGTGCAGCCTCGTGTGCTGATCCTGGACGAGCCGACCCGAGGGATCGACGTGGGTGCGCGGGCCGAGATCGAATCGTTGATCGCCCGCCTCCGGGCGGAGGGTCTTGCGATCGTGCTCATCAGCTCCGAGCTCGATGAAATCGTCCGAACCTGCGGACGGGTGCTGATTCTCCGCGACCGTCGAACGGTGGGGGAGCTGGAAGGCACCCGGATCACCGAATCGGCGATCCTCGCCGTGATCGCTGGTGCCGGGACCGTGGCCGGGAGCCACGAATGATGGTGCCCAGCCCCCCCGCCCGACGACCTGCCGCTCTTTGGCCAGCCCTGGGGATCGCCCTGCTCATCATCATCAACGCATTGTTCGACCTCCTTGCGCCGGGTGGACCGGGCCTCGTCGGCCCCGGAGCATTTCTGCACGTCTCGCTGCGGGACGGCGTGCCCGCCGGCGCCCTGATCGACATCTTGAACTACGGTGCGACGTTCGTCATTCTCGCGCTCGGAATGACGCCCGTGATCGCGACGCGGGGAGTGGATCTCTCGGTAGGCTCGATCATGGCAATTTCGGGTGCTGTAGCCGCCACTATGTCCGTCGGGGGGCGACCCGCGGCCGAATCGATCGCCCTGGCGGTCGGGATTGCCGCGTTGTGCGGCCTCTGGAACGGCGTGCTGGTCAGCGTGCTCCGGCTCCAACCCTTTGTCGCGACCCTGGTGCTCATGGTGGCCGGACGCGGCGTGGCGCAAATGATCACCGATAGCCAGATCACGACCTTTCACGACGCCACGCTCGAGTACATCGGTTTGGGTCGACCGTCGTGGCTGCCCTTGCCGTTCTCATTCATTTTGGCCGGGGCTCTCCTGGGCGTGACCATCGTCGCTGTGCGCAAGACGGCGTTGGGGCTCCTGTTGGAGGCGGTCGGGGGTAATCCGGAAGCCGCACGTCTCGCGGGGGTTCGCGCGCGACTGTTGATCGTGGGAACCTACGTATGGTGCGGCGCGTGCGCCGGCGTTGCTGGACTCATTGCGGCCGCGAACATCAAGGCCGCCGATCCGTTTCACGCCGGGCGCAACCTCGAATTGGCGGCGATCTTCGCTGTGGTGGTCGGCGGAACTCCACTCACGGGGGGAAGGCTCAATCTCGTAGGCGCGGCCGTCGGCGGTTTGCTGATGCAGTGTCTCACGACCACCATGTACACTCGGAATATCGGGGCCGACGTGGCTCCGCTGCCTCAAGCGCTGGTCATTCTCGCCGTCTGTATCGCCGGGGCTGCACCCGTTCGCGCGATGCGGGCGCAGAAGGCCGCGCGATGAGGCTTCCGGTGAGCCCGCGCCAGATCCCGATCGCTGTCGCGGGCCTGATCCTCGCGGGTCTCATTGGACTTGGCGCGGTTCGGTTTGAACACTTCGCATCCTTCCCGAACCTGGCCAACCTTCTCGGGGACTACGCGTATGTGGGCATTGCCTCGGTCGGAGCGACTTTCGTCATCCTGTCGGGAGGAATCGATCTCTCCGTAGGGTCCCTCGTGGCCTTCACCTCAGTCCTCACCGCGGATCTTATCCGGCACGGTTGGCACCCCCTGGCGGCGAGCGCCCTGTGTCTCGTATTGGGAGCGGCGTTCGGCCGCGTGACTGGTTGGCTGGTGCGCTTCTTCGCGCTTCCGGCCTTCATCGTGACCCTGGCCGGCATGTTCGGTCTCCGCGCCGCGTGCTTTCTCATTGCTGGGGAGAGTGTGAGCATCGAGCACCCCTTCCTCAGGTGGGTATCCTCCTCGCTGGAGCTCGACGCCGGCGCCGGTGTCGCCATTCCCTTGAGAAGCCTTTTGCTGCTTGCGGTCGTGGTGGTGGGGTTCATCCTTGCTCGTTCGACCCGATTCGGGCGCAACGTCTACGCCGTCGGAGGGAACGAACGCGCGGCCCAAATGATGGGCGTCCCGGTCGGAGCGACCACGATTTGGGTCTACACACTCGCCGGCTTCTGCTCCGCGCTGGCCGGGCTGGTCTTCACGTTCTATAAGCAGGCCGGGGACCCGACCTCCGCTGTCGGCCTCGAGCTATCCGTCGTGGCCTCCGTGGTCATCGGCGGTACACTCCTCTCCGGCGGAGTCGGCTCGATCCCCGGCACCCTGCTCGGGGTATTGATACTCGGTGTGATTCGGCTCTTGATTGATTTCGAGGGAAACCTCAACTCCGCCTGGACGAGCATTGCCATCGGGTCACTGCTCCTCGGTTTCATCGGCCTGCAAAAGCTCATCGGCGAAATCGGTCTCCGATCAACCCAGACTGGCGGGTCGCTCGATCGTGCGCCTCCTACCCCATGACCCCGAACGTGAACACCGTTCTGGATCGGTAGTCCGCGCCCGGGTACAGTATGGTCGAAGGGAATTCGGGGTGATTTGGAGAGTCGGGGAAGTGCTGCGTTTCGAGGGTAAGCCCCCACCGGCGATAATAGGTCTGTCCGGATTTTCCTTGGATCGTACCGTACAAATAATTCCCCGTGTATACCTGGAGTCCGGGTTCACTGGTCGTCACGTCGAGGCGTCGGCCGGTTGACGGGTCGCTGAGCCGAGCGGCCGGGGCGAGCGCCCCACGGTGGTTCAGGACAAAGTTGTGGTCATATCCGTTGCCATACTTGAGTTGCTGGTGGTCCGCAGCGATGCGCGAACCGATCTTCACCGGAGTCCGAAAATCGAAGGGCGTCCCAGTCACCGGCGCGAACTCCCCGGTTGGGATCAGGGTGTCATCGATTGGCGTGAAACGGTCGGCGTCGATCGAGAGAATATGGTCGAGAATGTCGCGGCTTCCTCCTCCAAGATTGAAATAGCTGTGCTGCAGAAGGTTCACCGGCGTCGCGCGGTCCGTCGTGGCTCGGTAGTCGATCACCAGCTCATTCGCGTCGCTCAGCGCATAGGTGACCTGTGCCATGAGGGTGCCGGGGTATCCCTCGTCCCCGTGTGGACTCGTGTGCCGGAGTACCAACCCAGAAGTCGTGTTGTCCTGGAACGGCTCTGCGCTCCACACCACCTTGTCAAACCCAGTGACGCCACCATGAAGATGATGCGGTCCGTCATTGGCCTTGAGCACGTAGGCCGTTTCGTTCACGGTGAACCTGCCGTGCGCAATCCGATTGCCGTATCGGCCCACAAGGGCCCCGAAGTATGGCGAGGCTTCGAGATACCCTGCCAGTCCGTCGTGCCCGAGCACAATGTCCGCGAACGCGCCGTTCCGATCTGGAGTTCGGAGCGACTGGATGATTCCGCCGTAGGTAATGACCCGGACCTCGACTCCATTCCGATTCCGAATGGTGAACGCCTCGACCGACGCCCCTTCCGGCGTTGTACCGAAGAGAGAACGAGTGAGTGCGCGCTGGCTATCGATCACGGACCTCGTCGATTCCGGCATCGATGTATTGGCCGCCTTCGTTCTGGTGGACATGGATGGCGAGGGTGTTCGTACCGGGGCGCAGGAGCGATCTGGCTTTCATATCGAGCGGAATTCTGGTGTATCCGACAGTGTAGCCGGGCAGCTTCGCGACCAGCGTTCCGTTGAGGTACACGTCTGCGTCATCGTCGTGATGAATTCGGAAGTGGGGATGCTGTAAGGCACGCGACGGCAATTCGAACTGACGGCGAAGCCAAAGATCGTGGGTGTTCCAAGGGGTTCGCACTATCGATCCTGGAGTATCCTTCGTACCGAACCCCCCGAGGGCGCTTCGCCACCCGGAATCGTCGTAATCCGATTGAAACCAGTTGTTCGGCGGTGCTGTTTCCGTGACTCGCCAGAGCTGTCCGTCCCGCCAGGAAGAAGGCACGATGGGCGCCAGGTTTGGCGAGGGACCGTACAAACCGCGGTGAAGCCTCAGAACGGTTGGTGGCAGTTTCACGATGGCGCGGTCGTACGTCATGAGCCCGTTCACTTCGATCTCGACATCCGTGGTTTGGGTGTAGATAGCGGCGGACAGACCATCCGCGATCATGAACCGGAGCTGACGCTGCAACTCGGCGTAGGCTTCGCCGACGGCCTGCCGCGAGGTGAACGTCCGATACCCCCAGTTGTTTTGATCCACCCATGTATGCCCTGCGATTGGGAGCCCTAGCCCGCCGAATTCGCCCAGAACGAGGGCACGCTTATCGTCAGGGACGGGGATTCCAGGGCCCGGGTACGCATGGATATCCGACATATCTCCGACGCCTTTATCGACCCACCCGCTGGCATTGTTCACGAGTCGACTCGGATCCCGGTTCTTCAACCAGACCACGTAACACTCGGTGTCATGTTGTCCCCATTCTTCATTGAACGGTACCCATGTGACGATGGAAGGATGATTGCCCAGCGCATCGACGAGGTGGCCCAGTTCCTCTGCAAAGACGGCTTTCCCAGCTTCGGTGTTGTTGTCCCCACTTGGCATGTCCTGCCAGACGAGCATCCCCAGGCGGTCCGCGTGGTAATACCAACGGTCAGGTTCCACTTTGACGTGCTTGCGAACGAGGTTGAATCCCAATCGTTTCATGGTTTCGAGATCGTATCGCAGCGCGGCGTCCATGGGCGCGGTATAAAGTCCGTCGGGCCACCAACCCTGGTCCAGCATGCCGTATTGAAAGAGTGGCGCGTTGTTGAGGAAAAGCCGGAGGGTGCCGTTTCGATCTCGGCCGAGTGCGATCTTTCGCATTCCGAAATAACTTCCCACCGTATCTCCACTACTCAGTCGAACCTGAAGGCGATAGAGATACGGATCCGAGGGCGACCAGGGTCGGACGGAACCGAGCCGGAGGGTGAGTGGCTGGCTGTTCACCCCGCGCCCTTCAACGATGCGGTGCTTCATATCGGAGGTGGTCGCGGTGAAGGTGACCGTGGAGTCTGCCCCCGTGACTCCGACCCGAACCACCACCGTGCTCGAATCCAGATTCGGAGTGACTTCCAACCGGTCGATGCGAATCGGCGGCACTGGCTCCAACCACACGGTTTGCCAAATGCCGGTGACCGCCGTATACCAGATGCTCTTCGGCCCGAGAACCTGCTTGCCTCGAGGCTGTGGCCCTTTGTCGGTCGGGTCCCAAACGCCGACCGTAATCGATTGTTGTGGTGCGCTCTCCAGCGCGTCGGTAATGTCGATGGTGAAGGGATCGTACCCACCCTCGTGCTCCCCGACCCGAACGCCATTCACGAACACGGTGGTGCGCCAGTCCACCGCCCCGAAATGGAGCAAAAGGCGCCACCCTGGCTTCCGAGGCGGCGCACGGAATGTTCTGTGATACCACAACCGGTCCTTCTCGGTGACGGCGCGTTGGACACCGCTCAAGAACGACTCGATCGGAAAGGGAACGAGAATCGTACCGCCAAAGCTGGTTGGTACGGGTGCGTCTTTGGCGGTAACGCAATAGTCCCAGCGCCCGTTCAAATTGACCCACGAGCGCCGGGTCAGCTGGGGACGCGGATACTCCGGGAGCACATGCTCAGGGTCAACAGAATTAGTCCAGCGCGTGGTGAGACGTCCTTTGACTTCGGTTTGCGCTACAAGTCTGGGGCAGAATGCGTGGCTCAACCCCGCCGTGAAAAGTGCGATGGTGATGATGCGTCGCCTCATGGTTTCCCATCCAGGATCATGACCTCGGTCAGGCCGGTCACCGCGGGCAGGTCGTGTTCGAACACAATCCGAAGGTGATCGGTCAGCACAGGATCCAAGAGAATGGTATTGGCGGCCGAGGCTTGCGGTTTCGCCGGTAGCTCTGAGCGAACGTGGGCCGGGGTCCAAGCGCGGCCATTCCAGTACTGAACCGTATACGACTTGGGTGCGCGTACGCCACGGCCATCTGCCCACAAATAGGCCTCGACCCGGCCCACCGACTGCATCGCGCCCAAGTTCACTTCCACCCAGTCTTGGCCGTTCGGCGAACCGGTAAAGGACCAATGATTTCTACCGTAGTACGAGAAGGCGATGATGCCGTCGGTGAGATACTGGAGGTGCGAATCGGGCTCGGCGAACGATGCCGAGACCTTCCGTCCAAACGCCAAATTGCGAGGAGCAGCCTCGGCTGGAGAGAGGGGAAGCCCGGCGTGGGTCCACGCTTCGAGCTCCGTGAGGCCCGTCGCCGCACTGGTCTGAGAGGTAAGGTCCACGCGGATCTTGGCGGTTTCGATACGGCTGAAGGTGACGAGATTCGGGCGTCGGCCCGTGGGTAGGCTGGGGCTGCGGCGCTGATTGGGAATGGGAAGCCATTTCCCTCCGCGCCACTGCTCGATTTGGTACTGCGCTGGGGGGCGGACGCCTGTGCTGTCGTCGAGAAAGTACAGCTTGAGCTGCTCGACGGAACGTGTGATGCCGAAGTCCAGAACGATCCAGTCACTAGCATTGGGAGATCCGAGTGTGGTCCAGCGGTTCGGCGGCGATTGATGGTACCACGCTTGCCCGTCGATGAGGTAAGACGTGGGCGACTCTGGCGCGCTATACGATGCGAACACCCACGGGTAGGCACCGCGGCCATTGTTTATGGCCAGGTTCACCGGTCGGTCGACCGGTGGTAGCGCCCCCCCCGGGGCCAGGAGGATTGTCAGACGCCCGGGGCGAGGTGCCCGAGCGGCCTGTTTTCCATCTACGAACAGCATAAACCCCTTGCCGCGGTGATACCGCGTGCCATGCCGGTCCCAGGCGATCGAGATTCGGTGCCCCCGGTAGGCTACGTCATCGAGCGCGAAATAGTCCCATGCCGCCGGAATCAGAGGATGGACCTCCAATGAATCGTCGCCACGGGGCCGCAGTCCGGCCAGGCCGGTGACGATAAGGTTCACATATTGCGAATGGAAGTAGTGTTCGCTGTGGTAGTAGGTGTTCGCCCCGTCCCAGGAGCCGTTGTCCGGGTTGGCTGCCTCGGCGATATACGGCCGGCCGTTCAGGCGCTGGGTGAGCGTGTAGACCTTGAGTAAGCGCATGTAGTCGTCGGGGGTTACGACGGTTTGATGATAGTCGTTCAACAGATTGGCCATCGCGACGAGAGTTTGGCTCGTGGCATACGGCCAGGAGTTGCCGCTCCACTCGCAGCAGCGCGGGGCGATTTTGAAAAGCGGGTCTCCCCGCTCCGTCGTGGTCGGCCCAAACGGTGCGAAGAAGCTGGCCGGGTCCATGAGCGTTCGCCACGCGCGCTCGTATCCGGGGTCGGGGAGGTTGAACTGCCAGGGAACGAACCCGATCTCCTCACGACCATGCGGGTCACCGGCGTGCGGCCCGTCTTGGTAGGTGAGGGAGCCCGCGCGGATGCCGTCTTTCTCGTTGCGGGCGAATTGGGGAAAGAAGAATTGCCGTTTCGGATCCCAGAGCTGTTTCTGAACTCGCTCCTTCAGGGCCATGGCTCGTTCGGCATAGGCCTTGGCTTTTGCCGAATCTCCCAACAAGGAGGCGGACTTGGCAATCGCAATGGCATCGGCAAACAGGTAACTGTTGAGGGTGGGTCGATAGCCGTCCCCGCCGGAGAAGACATCTTCGGTTTGCCGGCTGTTGATGTTGGTTTCCATGCCATCATGCATGCCGTCCCAACGAAACAGGGCGTGGATTGAGTCCCAATGCTCCGCGACCCAGCCGCGAAATTGGGCCTCCATGTGCGGCAGGACCATTTTGACAAACAAAGTGTCGCCGACCGCGAGATAGGTCGCCCACATCGCATCGCCATACCAATTGCTATAGGACCGCGGTTCCGCCCCGGCCGTTTCGAACCAATACCGCGCGAAGTCCTCGATGATCCTCCGGTCCTTGAGCCACCGGATTTCGTAGGCTTGGTGGCCGAGCGGGCAGCTGATGGCGCCGTAGGCGCCTGACCAGAAGGGTCGGTCGATGAACTCGCTAAAGGTGTAGCCCGTCTCAGGTGCACCATAGGTGAGATGCTTGGTGATGAGTTCCCACCGATAGTAATACGTCGCATCGATAGCGGTGTCGGGCGACTCGAAGAACGGAATCTTGGTCTTGTACCAGTCCCAGTCCTTGTTGTCCCACCAGGTCTGGCGGCGAAGGACCGTGTCTTTGTTGAGTAGCTGGCCGTGGATCGGAACGAGGGCCGAAAGGCAAAGCAAGGCGGTCAGGACGAGGGGACGCTGGGTCATGATGTCAGGTAAGATCTACTAACCGGCGTTTTTCGCAACGCGAACCCGTTTGAGTTTACTTGCGGCGAGCAGCGGAAAGGGCATCTTAGTCCGAACGACCCCGACCGCACTGCGAAAGCGAGGGCAACCGCGTGGCGCCAACCCTGCAGTGGATCGATTACGCCATCATCCTGCTGTACTTCGCATTCGTCCTTGGCATCGGCGTTGTGCTCCGGCGCTATGTCCGCACCAGCGAAGATTTCTTTCTCTCCGGCCGATCCATCCCTGCGTGGGTGACCGGGCTCGCGTTCATTTCTGCAAACCTGGGTGCGCAGGAAGTCATCGGGATGGGGGCGTCTGGCGCCAAATACGGCATTGCCACCAGTCATTTCTATTGGATTGGGGCTATCCCGGCCATGGTGTTCATCGGGATCTTCATGATGCCGTTCTATTACGGCTCGCGGGCGCGATCGGTCCCGGAGTATTTGAAACTCCGTTTCGACGAAAAGACTCGGGCATTGAATGCGGTATCGTTCGCCGCGATGACGGTCCTGTCGTCCGGAGTTTCGATGTATGCCATGGGGAAGCTGCTGAATCTCCTCCTCGGGTGGAATTTCGATACCAGCATCCTTCTCGCGGCCGGGATCGTACTGGCATACACATTTCTCGGGGGTCTAACCAGCGCGATTTATAACGAGGTCCTGCAATTCTTCTTGATCGTATTGGGATTTGCGCCCCTCGTCTTTCTCGGGCTGCGCGAGGTGGGTGGTTGGAGTGGCTTGGTGTCGAGACTCGCCGCCCGGGCCACCTCGAATGGGCTTCCCGTCGACGCGTACACCCGCAGCTGGGCCCATATGGGTCACGCGGCGGACAATCCGATCGGAATCGAGTGGTTTGGTTTGGTGATGGGCTTGGGGTTCGTGCTGTCGTTCGGCTACTGGTGCACGGATTTTCTGGTCGTGCAGCGGGCGATGGCCGCAAACTCCATGTCGGCCGCCCGGCGGACCCCGCTTATCGCCGCCTTCCCCAAGATGTTGTTTCCGTTCCTAGTGATCCTCCCTGGCATGTTGGCGTTAGCGGTGCATCCGGCGAGCGGCGTTCGCGCAACGGGAGGTGGCCCTCCCGCCGCGGTCACGCAAGACGCATCGAGTCCCGCCGGGCTTACTGAGTCGAATGGCATTGTGCCGCCGAAACTCGACCCCACGACTGGTGCTCCATTGCGGGACCTGCGCGGCAACATTGTCCTGGACTACGACCTGGCCACCCCCATGATGCTGATCCATTTCTTCCCAGCCGGGCTGTTGGGGCTTGGATTGACCGCTCTGCTCGCCTCATTCATGTCGGGCATGGCGGGAAATGTCACTGCCTTCAACACCGTGTGGACCTATGATCTCTACCAAGGGTACATCCGCCCTGGAGCACCGGACAGTCACTATCTCACCATGGGCCGCGTCGCCACGGTGGCCGGAATCGCGATCTCGGTGGCCGCGGCGTACGTAGCAGCTGCCTTCAACAATATCATGGATTTTCTTCAGCTTGTCTTTGCGTTCGTCAATGCCCCGCTGTTCGCCACCTTCGCGCTGGGCATGTTCTGGAAACGCGCCTCGGGTCACGGCGCATTTGTCGGACTAATCGCCGGTATGCTGGGGGCGGCGATTCATCATGGCATTTCGCTGCCGGTGGGTGCTTCGGTTGGCGTCAAGGGAGGCTATCTCGGTACGTGGGTGACCTTTCCCAGCGAATTGGCTCAGACCTTTTGGACCGCAATCGTAGCATGGATGACCTGTTTTGTCGTGACGATTCTCGTGAGCCTGATGACGACGGCGAAATCCGCGGAACAGCTCCAAGGATTGGTCCATGGTCTCACCCCATCCATGGCCGACCAGTCCAGGGTTTGGTACGAGCGCCCAGCGGTGCTTGCGGTGATCGTACTCTCGGCCACCGTGCTACTCAACGTGGTGTTCTTCTAGTTGTCTGGGGCGGGGGAGGGTGGGGAGGATCGCTTTCAAGGAGGTTTTCATGGGTCTCGACGTGCGGATGCCAATGGGTCTGATGTTCAGTGTATTGGGCGCATTACTTCTGGTGTACGGGGGACTAACCCTGGGTCGGCCGGGGACTGCACCAACCGGAGTTCCCATCAACCTTGTCTGGGGGCTCTTCATTCTCCTGTTCGGGCTGGTTCTAATTTTCCTGGCCCGCCGAGCTCGCTGACGATGGGTCCGCCGGTCGTTGCCCGCACCATTGGTTAAGTCACTATCATCGAAGGGTTTGCATTTCTCTGACGGGTCCGGGACCTTGCCAGAAGGAGACCACTCTTTGAGATTGGGGAGAGTGGAGGGGTGACGAGGTGGTACCGCTATGTTGGCTTCGGAGCACCGATGCTGTCCAACCGAAGGTGCTGGGAGTTGCTCACCGCGTTTCTGATATTTCCGACGGTGTCGGCCGCCGCACAGGCGGCAAAGTCCACCATCAAGGGGATCGTGGTTGGGGGCCAGAATGGGCAGACCATTCCTGGGGCCGTTCTCGAGTTGACTGGCAGCGATCGCAAAGTGCTGAGCGACAGCATCGGCCGGTTCGCATTCGAGAAGCTCCTTCCAGGGACCTACCACATTCGTGCCATTGCCATCGGTTTCGACCCAATCAATACCGCGGTGGAGTTGGGTGAGCGCGAAACGATCGAGCTGGAGGTTCAGTTCGGCTCGTCACTCCAGGATCGTGTGATCTTGCCGGAGCTCCGAGTGCGAGCTCCGCGCGACACGTCCATGGAGTATTCGGCGGACTGGCTGCGCCGGAGCCAGGGAGGGAATGGGCGGTATCTGAATCGCAAGATGATCGAGCAGATGAATGCCTTCACGTTCGCCGACTTGCTCCGGCACACGGCGGGCGTGCGGGTCGACTGTCGAATGACCTGCTCGATTCAAATGGCCCGCAACGTTCGTCAATGCATCCCCGTGTATTTCATTGACGGCATTCCGGCTGATGCGGTGATGGGGACGATGACGCCCCCGAATGATATCGAGGGTGTGGAGATTTATTCCGGACCGAGTGAGACCCCACCCGAGCTCGAAAGCTATGAAGCACGCTGTGGGGTGATAGTGATTTGGACTCGGCGAGGGAAGCTGAATCGAGCGCCGCCCAATCCCTAGACCGCCGACTGAGGGCTGGATTTAACCAGCCCGGACTGCTTCTGCGCTTCGCCGTGCTCCCTACTCCCCCCCGGTCTCCCCGGTTCCCAGCTCCCCCTCCCATCGGGCCATCACGGTTGACGCCAGGCAGTTGCCAAGCAGGTTCACCGAGGTACGCGCCATGTCCATGAACACGTCGACCCCAAGAATCACGGCGACACCTTCGAGAGGAAGGCCGAACTGAGAAAGCGTACCCGATAGGATGACTAACGATGCACGAGGGACAGCCGCCACGCCCTTGCTGGTGAGCATCAGGGTCAGAAGCATGAAAAGTTGCTCGCTAAACCTCATCGGGTGTCCCGCTGCTTGGGCGACGAAGACCGCGGCAACCGCGAGGTACAGCGTGGAGCCATCCAGGTTAAAGGAGTATCCGGTCGGGAGAACGAACGAGACGATGCGCCTTGGCACGCCCATCTTTTCCATGTTCTCCATGGCGAGCGGGAGGGCGGCCTCCGAAGAGGCGGTCGAAAACGCAATGAGCCAAGGCTCTTTGACGTAACGCCAGAATCGGCGAAGCGGAATCCGCGCGAGAAGCGCGACCGGAATCAGCGCGACAAGGACAAAGACGACGAGCGCGCCGTAGAGGGTGAGAACCAGCTTGCCGAGGTTCCAGAGGATTCCGATACCGTTTTTCCCGATGGTGGCCGCGATCGCCGCCGCGATGCCTACCGGTGCAAACTTCATCACGATTCCCGTGAACTTGAACATCACCTCCGACAATCCTTCGCAGACGCTGAGGATCGCTTCCTTGGATTTGCCTTTGACTTGGGTGAGCGCGGAACCGAAGAGAACCGAGAAGAACACGATTTGAAGCACTTCGTTCTTTGCCGCGGCCTCGATGAAGCTTTGCGGAACGGTGTGTTCGAGGACCCCGGAGAGGGTAGGAGAGGCGCTGATGAATTGCTTGCCTTCCTCCGCGCTCACGGCCAAAGACACGCCCTCGCCAGGCGCCACCAGATTGGCCGCGCCCAGGCCGACGAAGAGCGCGACGGTTGTCACGATTTCGAAATAGATGATCGACTTGAGAGCCAGCCGGCCGACCTGCTTCAGATCGTCCCCGTGCCCGGCGATTCCAACTACCAAGCTGCCGAAGACGAGAGGAACGACGATCGACTTGATCATGCGGAGGAAGACGGTCGAGAGCGGCTTGAGCATTTCACCCACGTCGGTGTTGGTCCAGACCTCGTGGTCGAGGTACCCAATGATGGCACCAACGATCGTGGCGACCACGATCCACTGGGTGAGGGAAACCCTGCGGAGAAGCGCGAGCATGCGACCTCGCGGGACTAGAGTGTTGACGGAAGGTGCGAAGCGAAACGTTATTTGCCGGCCAAAATCCCAATCTTCGAGGCGATTCCTGTCAGTAACTGGTTGTAGGACGCCGCGAACTTGGTCACCCCATCCTCCTCCAGGAACGCGGTCACGTCGGCGAGATCAATGCCGGTGGCCGTGAGGCGTCGGAGCAGTTCTTGGGGGTCGCCATCGTCGATCCGCACCTTGGGATTGCCGTGATCGAGATAGGCGGCGAACGTGTCCGGCGGCAGCGTGTTTACAGTGGAGGGGGCGATGAGCGCCTCGACGTAGTACACGTCTGGAAACCGCGGGTCTTTCGTGCTGGTCGACGCCCAGAGGGGGCGTTGGGGAGCGGCGTTTTTCGCGGCCAGGCGTTCCCATCGCGGCGAGGCGAAGTATTGGCGAAACGCTTGATACGCCACCTGGGCGTTTGCGATGGCAATCTTGGCGGCGAGACCGTGAGGATCGCCGGCTTTGGTCAGCATTGGATCGACCCGCCCATCCACTCGGCTCACAAAAAAACTGGCGACTGAGGCAATGCGATCGATGGCGCCGCCGGCCGCCAGCCGTTGCTCAAGCCCGGCGAAGAACGCTTCGATTACCGCGCGATATCGATCGACCGAGAACAGCAGGGTAATGTTGACGTTGATGCCCGCGGCCAAGCATGCGGTGATGGCGGGGAGTCCCGCCTTGGTGCCCGGGATCTTGATCATGGCGTTGGGGCGGGCCAACGCGCCCCATAGTCGTTCGGCTTCCGTGATGGTCCCGGCCGTATCGTGTGCCAGGGTGGGTGAAACCTCGAGTGAAACCAACCCATCATGGCCCTTGCTCTCCTCGTACACGCCCTTGAATTCGTCACAGGCGGCTCGAACGTCGGCCACGGCTAGCGATTCAAAAATATCTTTGGGTTCGAGGCCGGCCGCGTGCAGGCGTTGGATGTCGGCATCGTAGTCCGCGCTGCCGGCGATGGCCTTCTCAAAAATGGTCGGATTCGAGGTCATGCCCCGCAGTCCATTGTTGGCGATCAGCCGGCGGAGTTCGCCGGATTGGAGCAGCTGGCGGGTGATGAAATCGTACCATGGGCTTTGCCCGAGTTGGCCCAGTCGGACCAGTGGATTTGCCGTCATGAGGACCTCCGCGCGAGGACGCGTTGAATCGCGGCCACCGCATGATCGGGGCTGAGCCCGAATTCCACATATAGGCGCTCCGCAGGTGCGGACGCACCGAAGTGGTTGAGCGCGAGACTTTCACCATCCTCCGTCACGAACTTGAGCCACCCAAAATCCTCCGCGGCCTCGATGGAAACTCGGGCTCGGAGTGCCGGGGGTAGCACCTCGTCCCGGTATTGCTTGGGCTGCGCAGAAAACAATTCCCAAGAGGGAAGCGACACGACCCGGATGCGAATCCCTTCGTCCGAGAGCTTCTTGGCCGCGGTGACAGCGGTGCTCACCTCGGAGCCGGTCGCGATCAGAATCGCCTGAGGGCCACCCACCGGGTCAGAGAGAATGTATCCACCGCGGCTCGTGCCGTTCTCGGTACCGGGCAGGGATCGATCCAGTACGGGCAGGTCTTGGCGACATAGGATCAGCGCGGTGGGACCATCGATCCGCTCAATAGCGGCGCGCCACGCGTCGCGGGTTTCGACCGCGTCCGCGGGGCGCAAGACCACGAGGCCCGGGATGCCTCGCAGCATCGCCAGGTGCTCTATCGGCTGGTGGGTCGGGCCGTCTTCCCCTACGCCTATGGAGTCGTGGGTGAAGATATAGATCGTCGGAACCTTCATCAGCGCGGCCAACCGAATGGTCGGCTTCATGTAATCCGAAAACACCAAGAACGTACTGCCGTAAGCGCGGTATCCGCCGTGCGCCGCGATGCCGTTCATGCACGACCCCATCGCGTGCTCCCGAACGCCCCAATTGATTTGTCGACCATTCGTGGTCGGTCCGAGCGCACCGCCCTGTTTGAGTGTCGTTCCGGTGCTGCCTCCCAGATCGGCCGAACCGCCCAGAAGGTTTGGGATCGATTGGCTCAACGCGTTGAGCACCATGCCGCCGGCGCGGCGGGTGGCCATCTTGGTCGTGCCTTCGAAATTCGGGAGGCTCGCTTCCCATCCGGCCGGCAGCCGATTCGCGAAGGCGTCCTCGAACGCTTTGGCCTGGTCGGGGAGCGCCGCGCGATAGGCATCGTATCGGGCTTGCCACTCCGACACCCAGGCGGCTCCTCGGTCGACCGCCTTCCGCATATCGCGGAGCGCTCCTTCCGGCACGTAGAAGGGTTCTTGCGGCCAGCCCATGATGTCTTTGGTTTTCTGGATCTCGTCCTTGCCGAGTGGCGCGCCGTGAGCGGCTGACGTGTCGCGCTTGGTAGGTGCGGGATCGGCGATGATCGTGCGGAGGATGACCAGCGACGGCCTCGCGGTTTCACGGGCTGCGGCGTCGAGCGCCGCTTCGATCGCGGTCAAATCATTCCCGTCGTTGACCCGTTCGACATGCCAACCATAGGCCTCGAACCGGGCGCCAACGTCCTCCGAAAAAGAAAGTGCGGTGGTGCCGTCAATCGTGATATGGTTGTCATCGTAAATCAGCTTGAGTTTGCCCAGGCGCAGGTGTCCGGCGAGCGATGCCGCTTCACTTGCTACCCCTTCCATCAGGTCGCCATCGCTCGCGAATCCCCAGACCCGATGGTCCACGATCGTATGCCCGGGCACATTGAACCGCTCGGCGAGCAATCGCTCGGCGATCGCCATTCCGACCGCGTTGCCCACACCCTGACCGAGGGGGCCGGTGGTGGTCTCCACGCCGGGGGTATGGCCCCGCTCCGGATGGCCCGGGGTCTTGGATCCCCACTGACGGAAGTGTTTGATTTCGTCGAGAGAAAGGTCGTATCCGGAGAGGTAAAGCAGGCTGTACAGAAGCATCGACGCGTGGCCGCACGAGAGCACGAAACGATCCCGGTCGGGCCAGTCCGGTCGTTGGGGATGATGGTGAAGGAAACGGCTCCACAGCACGTACGCCGCAGGTGCCAAAGCCATCGGGGTGCCGGGGTGGCCCGAGTTGGCCTGTTCAACGGCGTCCATCGACAGCACGCGAATGGAATTGATGGATTGCCAGGCGACGGTCTGGGCGGCGGCCAGAGCGGGCGCGGACGGCGATTGGTTTGGCAGACGAAACTCCTCACGTTGTGAACCCTGCTGGGCGGGAATCTCGAGCGCGTGAAACATAACCGAGTCGGGAGCAGCGAGAATGGGTATCCTACGCTCTCTATGAGGTTTGGCGAACGGGTTCGATGGTGTTATTCTTCGGCCAACCAATGAGGGAGAGATTCGCTCCACGTGCCTCGTAGATCCGGAAGACGTTCCCGTCGTTCAGCGCCGCAGTCCTCGTCGATTCTTCGCCGCTCCGCTGGGCGATCCTATCAAAATCACCGTGACTGGCTTCTCGAGTTGCATGGCCCCGTATGCGCCTATTGCGGGATCACGATGCAACCGGACATCATCACGCTCGATCACGTCCGACCCCGAAAGGGAAAATCGGCCTACGATCGGCCGGATAACCTGGTCCTGGCGTGTCCCCCCTGCAATGCCGCCAAAGCCGATACTCCGCTCTTGGCGTTCCTCCTCGCCAGACGTTCTCGGGGGGTGTTCCTGCTGCATTATGGGGATCACCTTTCGGACCCATTGAAAGAGCTGGCGCGCCAGGCCTCCGAACGTCCGATGCTGAATGGTGGGGACTAGGGGTCCTGTTGGTTGTCTTGTGTCCTCTGTGGTATCCGCGCCATCTGCGTCACCCCAACGCCTCGCGCACCAATCTCGCCTGCTCCGTCGCATGGACCGCCGGCTTCCCTTCCGCTGGACTCGCCCGTTCCGGCCGGCCGGCGTATTGGAGCCCGACGCCGGAAGGAAGCAACATGGTGAGGCGCGGGGCCAGGTAGGTCCACGCGCCCATGTTTTGCGGCTCCTCCTGCGCCCAGATGATCTCTTGCAGGTTCGGATAGCGCGCGATCAGGGTCCGCAGCTGTCCCTCCGGCAAGGAGTAGAGTTGCTCCAACCTCGCAATGGCCGGTCGATCCGTTTGACGATTCTGCGCCTCGGCAAGCAAGTCGTAGTACACCTTGCCGGAGCAAAGTACCAGCCGCCTGATGTCACCCGCACGGCCTATCGCCGAAGCATCATCCAGGACCGGCTCGAAGGTACCGCTGGTGAGATCCCCAAGGGCGGACGTGGCCAAGGGATGTCGGAGTAGGCTCTTCGGTGTGAAGAGGATGAGCGGTCGCTGCCGCTGCCGCCGAGCCTGGCGACGGAGGAGGTGGAAGTATTGAGCCGGCGTTGTGCAGTTCGCGATCCGGATATTGCCCTCCGCCGCCAGTTGCAAGAAGCGCTCAAGCCGGGCGCTCGAGTGCTCCGGACCTTGTCCCTCATAGCCATGGGGCAAGAGCAGGGTGAGTCGGCAGGTCAGTCCCCACTTCGAATACCCGGCCACGAGAAATTGATCGACGATGACTTGGGCGCCGTTGATGAAGTCGCCGAACTGGGCTTCCCACAACACCAGCGACTCCGAAGCGGTCGTACTGTAACCGTACTCGAATCCCAGGGTCGCAAGTTCGGAGAGCGGACTGTTGTGAAGCTCAAATGTCGCGAGCGCCCCCGGAAGTCTTTGCATTGGTGTGTAGGTTGTGCCCGTCACCGCGTCGTGCAGTACCAGGTGCCTGTGGCTGAAGGTTCCCCGTTCGCAATCTTGGCCCGTGAATCGGATCGGCACACCCTCGGTCAGAAGGGACGCGAGGGCGAGAGCTTCGGCCTGGGCCCAATCGATGCCTCCCTCGGGCCCAAGCGCCGAACCGCGCCGTTCCAATTGCCGCTTCAGTTTGGGGTTGACCGTGAACCCCTCCGGTGTGGTCAAGAGCTGTTGGTTGAGCGCGCGGGCGACATCAGCCAAGATGGCGGTGCCGACCTCTTGCCACGGTGTGGTTTTGGGCGTTGGATCATCGGTCTTTCCGCTTTGCCCGACACTCGCCTTGAATCCCTGTTGGATATCCACCAGGTGCTGGTAAGTGGCCGTGAACTGCGCCTCGGCTTCCGCTTCGGTCACCACGGCTTCCTGGGCCAGCTGGAACGCGTAACGCTGACGGACCGTCGGGAGGTCCTTGATGCGAGCGTACATCAACGGCTGGGTATAGCTGGGCTCATCGCCTTCATTGTGGCCGTGACGCCGGTAGCCGACCAGGTCGATCAGCATGTCTTCATGGAATCGGGTCCGGTACATCATCGCCAGCCGCACCGCGGCGAGGCACGCTTCGGGATCGTCGGCGTTCACGTGGATGATCGGGATGTCGAACCCTTTGGCGAGATCGCTCGCGTGACGGGTCGAGCGCGCGTCGGTCACGTCGGTGGTGAAGCCAACTTGGTTGTTCGTGATGAGGTGAATCGTGCCGCCGATTTTGTATCCCTTGAGCGCGCCTAGGTTGAGGGTCTCCTGAACGACGCCCTGGCCCGCAAAGGCGGCGTCGCCGTGGATGACGACCGGAATGGCGACGACCGCATCGACCACGGGCTCGCGACCCCGACGTTGCGTTTGACGCGCCCGAGCCTGGCCGCTCACCACCGCTCCCACGAATTCCAGATGACTTGGGTTGTGTGCCAACGCGACCGTGATCGCCTTGCCGGAACGGGTGACGTATGCCCCCTCGGCACCATGATGGTACTTGACGTCCCCTGTCCCGATGTCGGGCTCGTCGCTGGGATGCTGCTTTCCCCCTTCGAATTCCGCGAAGATGGTGACGTAGGGGCGACCGATAGTATGGGTGAGCACGTTCAGTCGGCCCCGGTGCGCCATTCCGAGCACCACCTCGCGAACCCCCGCGTCCCCCGCGGTTTCGATGACGAGATCCAGCATTGGAATCAGCATGTCGACGCCTTCAATCGAGAATCGCTTCTGCCCGAGATACGCCTTGTGGAGGAAGCGTTCGAAAGTCTCGACTTGGGTCAGGCGCTCGAACAGCCGTCGCTTGGCCTCCGCGTCGAGCGGCTGACGGTGGGCGCCGGATTCGATTTGCGCGCGAAGCCACACCCGCTCTTGATGATTACTGATGTGTTCCACTTCATAGGCCATCGTCCCGCAGTAGGTGGCTTGCAGATTGGGCAAAGCATCGGCCAGGGTTCGTCCCGGGACCGCAACGCGCAGAACACTCGCCGGAATTCGCGCCATGATTTCGGGCGTTAATCCGAGCGTGGTGGGGTCGAGCGCCGGATCACCGATCGGCTCGCTTCCCAACGGGTCGAGGTGCGCAGCTAAATGCCCGTGCGTGCGATACGCCTTCACGAGACCCATCGCGGCTGCCACGTCGGCGAGATCCCGCGCCGAGGCGCCCCCGCCGAGGCCGGCCGGCAATTCCGGCGCCGGGGCGACTACCCTCTGCGTGGTACTCGGTGCCGTGCCAAGCGCCACGGCGAGGCTTGTGGCAATGTGCTCATAAAACCCCTCGTGGCCCTGAAGCAATTGCTCGACGCTGCGAAGGAAATCACCGGATTCCGCGCCTTGTATGACGCGGTGGTCATAGGTGCTCGTGACCGTCATCACCTTGCTGATCCCGAACTCGGTCAACTTCTCTGCGCTGACCGTGGCGAACTCCGCCGGATACACGATGGCCCCGACCGCGATGATGCTGCCTTGGCCCATCATCAGCCGGGGGACCGAGGCAACGGTGCCCAAGCCCCCAGGGTTGGTGAGTGTCATCGTCGCGCCGACGAACTCATCCGGCATGAGCTTATTGGTGCGCGCCTTCTCCACGATGCTCTCGTACGCCGAGTGGAACGCGGCGAAGGTCATTCCATCTGCGTGGTTCAACACCGGAACCACTAAGCCCCGCGAGCCGTCCTTTCGAGTGACATCCACTGCGAGTCCGAGGTTCACCCCTCCGGGCGTGTGGCGGTACGGGGCGCCGTCGACCGTCTGGAGCGAGGTGCCCATCACTGGGTGCCGCACCGCCGCGCGAACGATGGCGTATCCGATCAAGTGAGTGAAGGAGATTTTTTCGCGCCGGCCCGCCGCGCTCAGCGCCCGGTTCAGTTCCCCGCGTCGAGATTCCAATAGGCTGACCGAAAACTCGCGAAAGGTCGTCGCGGTCGGAATCGAGAGTGATTCGGTCATGTTGGCCACGAGTCGGGCCGCCGGACCCTTGATCGGGGTGCCGGCCTCGGGGATCACCGGAGGCGCGGCCGCCTTTGGCGCTCCATTCTCGCTGCGGGTGACGGGCGGCCGTTCGCCGACGACGCCGCTCTCGAACAGCCGACGCCACTCCGAGGATACCGTCTCCGGATTCTTGAGATAGTCCTCGTACACTGCTTGCGCAAAGCCTGCGTTCGCAGTTTCGAAGACGTTCGGATCGGTCGGTTGACTAGCCATAGAGTCTCTTTCGAATCACCCGAAGCATCCTAGAGGCAACGACAGGATCACCCCTGAAAATAACGCTTAGCCGTCAGAATGGCTCGAAGCCCCAGCCGCAAAGTCTCCGAACTTCTCAGCTTCATTCCGCTCCTGGTTGGCGTCCCAACCAAGCTCGTGCGCCATGATCCCCGCGACACGGTCTCGCGCCTGCATTCCATGGTCCTTGGTTTCGTAGAAGACATGGACCCGCCGGACCAGGACGTCCTCCACCCGTCTGGCCCATTCATACCGCGTGGCGAATACGGCTTCCGCGAGAAGGGCTGGGTGCGCCGGATGCATCGGCGCGAAGAGGGAGGGGGATTCGTTGCACAGAGCGCCGATTTCTCGGGCCTCCGAACCATAGTGAGATCGCAAATGCACCAGGAGGTGATCATTGACCGGGCCGGTGCGGAATGCGCTGCGAATCTCCTGATCCGAAATCGATTCGCCGCCGGGCAACCGAACTTGCGCCGGGTCCCGGGTTTTCTCGCGCGCGCGCCGCGTTTGTCCGAGCAATCGTTCCACAGCGCTGAGGACCTCCGCTGCCATCGAGCGGGCGGTCGTGAGCTTCCCGCCGGCAATTGTCAGAAGCCCTGTACTGGAGCACTCCAGGCGGTGCTCGCGGGAGATGCTTGACGTCGGGTCCGTTGGACTTCCAGCAAGCAGGGGTCGGAGCCCAGCCCAGGTCGCAAGCACGTCCGCTTCGGTGAGCCGAGCGGCGGGATAGAGCGCGTTCGCCGACCGGAGGAGGTAGGCGACATCCTCGGCTTGAGCAGAGACGGTGTCGGGAGTCTCGCTCGTGTCTGTATCGGTCGTGCCGACGTAAGCCTGTTCGTTCCATGGAAGGACGAACATGACGCGGCCGTCGATGGCGCTGGTGAAGGTGATGCCGTGCCGATTCCCTAGTCGGGCCCGCGGTACCAAGATGTGAACGCCCTTGGTGGGCCGAAGAAGCTGCGCTTGCCCGGGCGAGTCCAACTTCCGGACCTGATCCGACCAAGGACCCGTGGCGTTGACGATCACTCGGGCCGTTACCGGGGCGTGTTCGCCGGTTTCGCGGTCGCATAGTGTCGCGCCCACCACACGCCCCGCCTGGTGGGTGAGCCCGGTGACGGCGGTATAGTTGCGCACCACCGCCCCGTAGTAGGCGGCGCTCCTCGCGATGGCGATCGTGAGGCGCGCGTCGTCGCATTGCGCATCGTAATAGAGCGCCCCGTCTCGCAGCCCGGTGGAGTCGAGGCCTGGTTCCAGGGTCATGACCTCCCGCTTGCTCAGGTTGCGATGGAGCGGCAGATTGCCAGTGCGGGCCAGTCGGTCATAGAGCCAAAGCCCGAGGCGGATCTTCCAGCCGGGCACCCGGTCTCCCTGTCGGCTCGGGAGGACAAAGGCTTGTGCTCGCACGAGATGCGGGGCGATACGGAGCCAGGTGCGGCGCTCGCGCAGGGCTTCGAATACCAAGCGGAATTCGCGCTGCTCGAGATAGCGAAGTCCGCCATGCACCAGACGACTCGACCGTGAGCTGGTGCCAGAGGCCACGTCGTGTTGCTCAATGAGTAGGGTGGACAGTCCGCGCATGGCGGCATCCCTTGCGATGGACGCGCCCGTAATTCCTCCGCCGATCACCATCACCTGGTACTGGGTGCGGGCGAGGTCGGCCAAAACAACTCGACGCGGGGAGTGACCTGATTGCGCTTCGAACATACTCCGCTTCCGCTTGAGGTCGGCAGCCGGCCGAGTGTCTGGTTTCGGTGGCATGCCAGCCGGATTCGCCCTGGTGCCCGGGTGCTCGACATGGCGTGTGGCATCGGTCGTCATAGCATCGCCGCCGCCACCCTCGGTGCGACCGTCGTCGGGGTGGACCGCGATCCTGCGAGGCTCACCGTCGCGCGTCGGATGAGCGCGGCCGCCGGTGTCTCCGTCAGTTGGATCGAAGCCGATCTCGAACAGCCCTGGCCGGACTTTGGGGTGTTCGATGTGGTCCTGATGTTCAACTACTTGGACCGAACTCGGATGCCGGACGTCATCGATCGTTTGGTCCCGGGCGGACTCCTCATCATCGAGGCGTTTCTGGAAGCCCAACGGCCCCCAGCCTTGGGCCC
>JANYKV010000062.1 GCA_025358055.1 Gemmatimonadota bacterium | reverse complement strand
TGCCGGGGATTGCGCTTGCCATGGCTGCCTGCACAATCGACCCCGCGCTCGTGGCGCTTACCGCCTCGCTGGACGTCGACCTGCAAGCGGACTACTGGTCGGGCGTCCCGGGCGAACCGGCCACCACGACCACGTTCCAGGTCGGGTTCGGGCCCAATGACCGGGCGATTCCGCTCGGCCGCTCCTTGAACGGTGGCGACGGAACGATGTCGGCCATCACGCCTAAAGGCCCCAGCGAGCTCGACAACATCCGGAGCGCACTACGGAAAGTCGATAGTGCCCTGGTGCGGGACTCGATCCGGCGGATGACTGAACTCGAGGCGAACACGGTCGCGAACTATTCGCCACAATGGATCAATGACACCCGGACGATGCACGGCACCATCTCGCGCGTCGTCGAGGAAGAGACCGGAATGTACGCCATCATCTACTTCAAGGAATCACCCGGCAGCGGAGTGACGGTCTGCACCAGCGCGCCGCAGCTGCAGCGGGAACTGGGGAGGGGGTACACCGACCGGCTGGTGGGGCGACTGGTGGAGTTCACCGGCCGGATCGCGCGGTCGCCCTGCCTGCCGGGTGGTGTCAGCGTGACGGCAAAGTTGGGCTCGACGATGAAGTTCCTGGTGCGGTAGGTTCCAACCTCGCGGCGTTAGCCGCCGAGACGTCCCACCCCTCCCCTCGGTCATATAGGGTGATCGTTGGCGACACCCACTCTGTGAACCGACACTCCGTTCCGGAACCAGGCTTCGTCAATGACACCACAAGAACTGGAAGCCAACCTGGAGCGGCTCCATGTCGAGAGTTTCGGATGGGCGCTCGCTTGCTGCCGGTGGGATCGCGCGGAGGCGGATGATGTGCTCCAGGCGACCTACCTCAAGGTGCTGGACGGACGGGCGCGGTTCGCGGGCCGGTCGTCGTTTCGGACCTGGCTCTTTGGGGTGATTCGCTTCACCGCGGCCGAGTCCCGGCGACGAACCTGGTTGCAGCTCAAGCGGGTGGAACGGTGGTTTCGGCACGACGCGGGGCTGGCGGCTCCGGAGACCGATCCCCTGCGGGAGTTGGCGCAGAACGAGCAGGCGAATCGGCTGGTGGAGGGATTGCTGGAGCTGCCGAAGCGGCAACGTGAGGTGCTCCACCTCGTGTTCTATGAGGGGATGACGATTCAGGGGGCCGCTGATCTGCTTCGGCTCTCGATCGGCTCCGCGCGAACGCACTACGAGCGCGGCAAACGAAGGCTTCGGGTGGTGCTCGCGGGGGAAAAGAATGAGTGGACGCAATGATGGATGACGATCTGTCGAAGGAGTTCGCCAGACTGCGGGCTCATGAGGCCCACGAGGTGCGAGGGTTCGCGGCGACGGTGGCGCGCGCCACCCGAGGCCGGTCGCGGCCGATTCGCGAAGGTAGGATAGCGCTCGCGCTGGTCGCGTTGGCGCTCGTGGTCCTGGTGGTAAGTCGCGCGCTATCGCCGGGAGGCGCTCCGAGCTCTATCCAATTCACCAATATCGGGAGGTGGAGCAGCCCGACCGACTTCCTGCTCCATACCCCCGGATCGGACCTGCTCGGAAGCATGTCCGGTCTCGGATTGCGTGCTGACAGGTATTCCGTTGGCTCGGCGAAAGTTCCCGGTCAATGACCCGAACTCTGCGTCTCGGAGGGCTCATGAACCACCGATTATTGGTGACACTCCTATTCGGAATCGCTACCTCGATCCCCGGCTCGGGGGTTTCCGCTCAGGCGCCTGGCGGCCAACCGTCCGAGGAAGACCAGATCGCGAAACGGCTCTTCGCGCCGGAGCTCGTCATGCAGCATCAGCAGAGAATCGGGCTCAAGCCAACTCAGCGCACCACCATCACCGAAGCGATCGGCAAGACCCAAGGTAAGGTGCTCGATCTCCAGTGGCGGATGAAGGAAGAGTGGGAGACGTTGGTGTCACTGCTCGACTCCTCAACCATCGACGAGGCCGCGGCGCTGGCCGCTACGGACCGCGTGCTCGGCATCGAGCGCGAAGTGAAGAAGGAACATCTGTCTCTTCTGATCAAGATCAAGAACGTGCTGACGCGAGAGCAACAAGAGAAGCTCAAGGAGTTTCATGGTACCCCTCCCCGCGGCTTGGAGTAATGACGATGACCACTCGACACCGGAACTTGCTTGCCTTCGCGGCACTCGCCGTGTTGGCCACTGGATGCGAGGCTGATCGGCCTCTGGCCACCTCGGTTCGGCCGACCTTTGACGCGGTGAGAACCCACACGGATCTCACCACCGCCGATACCATACTGAACTCACCGAACTGGGCCAGCCTGCTGGCAGTCGTCCAACATCTTCCGGCGAGGCATCTGGGCCCCGCGATGCTTGGCGAGCCAAGCTCCTTGGCCCTCCTCCTCGATCGCTCCTCTCCGGAGCGCGCCCGCCAACTGGCGTTGACGCTCCCGCGCCGGATTCTGGCCGCACACTCGCGCGCGAATTCGCAAGCCATGCCGGTCCTCCCCGCCGATGCGTTGGGCAAGACCTTCATCTACGACGCCGCTACCGATCGCTACGTGGTCGATCCCACCCGGACCGGCGCGCCCGGCAATGGAGTGAGATACATCCTCTACGCCATCAACCCAGTGACCGGCGAGCCTCTCGTGGGCCAAGAAATCGGGTACGCGGACTATCTCGATGAGGGGAGGTCCCTACCGAATGGCGTGGCGCTCCGGTTGGTGGTGGTCTCCAAAGGTGTGACCTACCTTGACTATTCGCTCTCTCTGGTCGGCACACTGCAATCCGTCACCGTGGGCGTGAAGGGATTCATCCGGGGCCACACCAACCAACTTGCCTTCCGCATCGATGTCGTGGCGCATGGGCCTGGTCAGGCCGCGATCCTGGATGTCGACTTTGCGTTTGAGCTTCCAGCCCTCAACTTCAGGGCGACCGGGGTGGTCCATGGTGCGACCGTGGATGGAGGCGGAAACCAAACGGTCGATCTGGCAGTTCAGGTCGGTTCGGATCTCATCGAGGTGAGTGCGACGCAGGAATCGAACGGTCTCAACGCGAGGTTCAAAGTGAACGGAGCACTCTTTGCGACGGCCACGGGTGATCCCAAGCATCCCGTCATTCGCGGTGCGGACGGGAGTGCGTTGACCGCCGATGAGCTGACCGCCTTGCAAGGGATCGTTGGCCTCACCGACGGTGTATTCAAGCTGCTTGGCAATCTGCTTGCACCAGCCAGCGCGCTGGCTGGGTAGAGGAGGCGCGGCGGGAATGCGAGCGGCTTCGCGGTCGCCGCTCATTCCCACCGGAATACCTTCGCCGAAATCGCGCTGCATACTGCAAAAATCAGAATCAGCGCCCCAACATCCCCCCAGTGTGCGGCAAAGCCCGAGCCGTCCCAGACCCCCTTCATGAGTGACACGGCATGAGTCGTCGGGAACGCCTGGGCCACGATTCTAACCACCGGCGGCAGCCGCTCGAGTGGGAAGAAAAGTCCCGACACCGCCAACATCGGATACAGGACCGCCGCGCCGAGCGGCTGGGCGAATCGGGCCGTCGGTACGATGCTGGCGAGCACGAATCCAAGTGAGAGGATGCTCAGGGTGCCGAGGAGGAGCGCCGCAGCGAACTTAATCAGATTCACCTGCATCGCCCCGGGGAAAAACCGCCGGCCGGCCAAAACCAGCAGCGCCATGCCGAGCAGCGTAAAGAGGAGTTTGACCACCACGTGCGCGCCTAAGATCGTCAACGGAGAGAGTGGCGTCGCTCGAAGGCGCTTGAGGATGCCGCCCTCGCGATAGATGGAGATGATCGAGATCAGCGATAGCACGGCTCCGATAGCGATGATGATCGCGGCCAGGATCGCGACGTTGAATGGGGGAGCGGCCGCCGCCGCCGCCGACACGGATCCCACGCCGGGGCCAAACAATCGGCCGAGAACCACGAACATGATCACCGGGATGCCGAGGCTCCCGACGACGCCCATCGGCTCCCGC
The DNA here is from genome assembly GCA_025358055.1 of Gemmatimonadota bacterium. Taxonomy (GTDB): domain Bacteria; phylum Gemmatimonadota; class Gemmatimonadetes; order Gemmatimonadales; family GWC2-71-9; genus JANYKV01. The sequence goes on along the minus strand of JANYKV010000062.1, from coordinate 39,469 downwards.
ACGAAGACCTTGATCTCGACCCAGGTCAGCTTCCAGAGTCCGTTCAACATTGGTCAGTCCCTGATTCCGTGGCCGGTCAGTTTAAGGAACACGTCCTCTAGCGTCGGGATTTCGGTCCGGAACCCCCGAACCCGAATTCCGACGCTGGCAATGGCGCTGATGACGTCGGTCACGAAGTCGTCGCCTTCCCCTCGAAGCGTGTGGGTCGATCCGTCACTGGCAATCGATTGGATGGCGGGCACTTCCTTAAGCCGCTCGGCCAATCCAGGGCCCTCGCTCGTGAATACGACGCGTCGCTCGGGACAGTGTTTCTGGACCAGATCGGCGGGCGTTCCCATTTCGAGCATTCGGCCGTGTTCGATGATGGCGACCCGGTCGCACAGTCGTTCGGCTTCCTCCATCAAGTGAGTGGTGAGGAAAACGGTGGTGCCCTGTGCCCGGATATCGGTGATCAGGCCCCAGATGGCCCGCCGCGCCTGCGGATCGAGCCCAGTCGTCAGCTCGTCGAGGAAGACGACCTCGGGTTGGTGGATCAGCGCCAAGGCAATGAAAAGCCGCTGCTTCTGTCCCCCCGACAGCGTCATGAACCACGCGTTCCGTTTGGATTCGAGGCCGAGCCGGGTGAGGAGCGCCTCGGGATCAACCGTCTTCCGGTAGAGGGATGACCAGAGGTCGACTGCTTCCCAGACTTTGATCCGTTTCTGCAGATGGGCTTCCTGGTGCTGAACCCCGATCCGTTGTCGCAATTCCGACGAGTCTCGCTGGGGATCGAGGCTGAGTACCGAGATGACTCCCCGATCCGGTTTCCGAAGGCCTTGGACACATTCCATCGTTGTCGTCTTCCCCGCGCCGTTCGGGCCGATCAGGCCGAAGATCTCGCCTTGATACACCTCCAACGAGACGTCGTCCACGGCGATGGTGCTGCCGTAACGTTTGCCCAGACGGTCGACCGAAATCACGGAGGTAGGCATGCTGCAACCAGGAGGAATGGGAAATGTCTTTTTCGTTCTTCGCAAACCTAGGCAGTCGGGGGCGGGCCGTCCACTCGCGAGCCGTGTTCAGCGCGGCAACACTGTGGCCTACGATACGTACCTGACGCTAAGATTCACTATCACCGACGGGTTGACAGCTGCGATGCGGTCCCGTGGTCAGAACAGTCAGTGACGTCCGAGGTGAGGCGACGTTTGTAGGCCAGGGTCAGAACCCCCACTGCCAGGCAACATGCAGCATATAGCTCCGCTTCAACTGCGGCCCGTCCAAAGATTGCACGACGGGCACATCGCCCTGAACGAGAAACTGCTGACCTCTGAAGAATCCGTTCGGAGGGTGAACCGTGACTCCCCACAAGGCGGTGAGGCGCTTCCCGCCTTGTAGGTTCGGGTCCTTTGTTGGTTCATCAGTAGGATCGAGCAGAGAGTCCGAACCCCGGACATTTCCCCACATCTCGCCGCTGGCGGCTGCTGACAGGCTCACCCAACTTGCCAACTGTCGCGCGAGCCATATTCTCGGTTCGTACCGGTTCCCTAGCTTGTATCCGTGCCCGCTTCGACCCAGCCGCACCACCGAATTGAATTCTGCTCCCCAGCTCCACGGCAATGCCTGGCCGAGATACGCAATGCCGGGTAGCAACGAGAACGTTCCCGATCCAGTTTGCATTGGGTATTCCATTCGCATCCCTTCGGCATCGAGCTGGTTGACGGAGCCGGTGGGGAAGCCCAGCCCGACGTTCGCCAGAAACCTATGGCCAAGGTCTTTCGCCGCATACAAGGAATACAGGCCGCGCAATTCGAGGTCGCCGATCCCTTCGCTTCGTTCCGTTGATCGCGTGGCATTACGGTGGAGTTCGCCCATCGACATCTTGACGTACGGGAGGCTGGCCATGAGTGTGAATCCATCGGTCGGGGCATACATGATCATCCCCATGTGCGTTTGCATTGTCATGTCGGTCGGCGTCGTCTGAAATCGGTGAAGAACGTCTGTCTCACTAATGCCATCGGTTCCGTCGAGGGTACCCCGCAACTTTTCAAACATGTACTGATAGCCGACCATCCATTGTTCTGCTCGTCCGATCATGATCCCGAAGGGCAGAGGAACCCCCATCATGCCTCTCATGTTGGGACCCTGGGCCGTGCCCGACATGCTCTGGGCCGGCAGCGGAGCTGGTGTGGCGGTAAATAGAAGTGCAGATCCTGCCGAGACGATCAGCTGGACGACGTTTCGTGGGAAAGACATGTCACTGCTCCGGGTGATGCGACCAGCCAACGCCGCATCGGCGGCGACAGGATGAACGCGGGATCGGCTGCATGGCTCGGCTCGCAATGAGCGAACGCGCCCTACCGATCAGGCTTGCGGAGGTGGGGTCGGGGGTGGAAAGCCGGTCGAGACGAACCAGCCCGTGGCTTCGAGGATCGACTGGGAGGTGCATCCCGTCGGCCCCAGCGTCGATCCAGCTCTGACTGCAGCGGAAAGCGCCTGTCCGGCGCAGGGTGCCGTGCTCGAACATTCGGCCGGCGGACAATGTGAGCAGTCGTGTCCGGATGCCGACTCCGCAGCTGTCGTCAAACCGGTGCCATGAGAAAGGCTTTCATGGCTCATCGTCGTCATCGGGGGGGCGTTGTGCTTTCGGCAATGCGGTCCAGTATTACCGCCCTCACTCGCCAGAAGTAGCGGATTAGCGAGGGTCCACACGATCAGGCAACACCTGATCAAGCGACTGAGGCAATGGGAGCCATTGATATCGATGTTCATCACGCTAGAACATACCACCAACGCGATTTGTTTCGGTATTGCCGGCCCGCGCGCCGTGATGGGGCCCGGAATCCCTTCGCGCTGGAACGACGCGTCTGGTTTATGTGCCGGTGATCGACTTCAACTGGGCGGCACCGACAAGTGCTCCACCACAATCAACCACTTTCCGGCAATCCGTCGGAAGACGGCGGTCCAAGCCCCCTGAATGACGTGCGGGTGGCCCGTCGGGGCGATGTGCGGAATCGACCAGGTCGCGGTCAGCACCGCCGCATCGCCACTCAACCTGTCCACCTGAACATCACCCCATACCCACTTGGCGTCGCGCATGTTCTGCCCAACGTTCTGCCAGAACGCCGCGATCCCGGCCCGCAGCGAGTCGACCGACGTAATGACGTGTCCTCCGCTCGCCGAGACGACTCGTCCCGTGTCCGGGTATAGCGCGTTCATCCGGTCGACCACTCCCGGGCGGCTGAAGTCGTACGCAGCCTCGATCCGGGCCTTGAGCGTGTCGGCGAGCGCGGGGTCGGTTTGACCGCTCCGAACTGGGGGTGGTCCGCAGGCGGCGTTGGCGGCCAAAAGCAAGAATGACAGGACCCGGGTTGTTCTCAGAGTGCCAGATGTGTCCGCTTCGGGGGACGCCCGGTGTACCTGGGTGGTGACAGTTCGCCCCGCGAAACCAGGCGACATGCAGCGGAGACGTGCTATGAGGGAGTGGCGCAGCATATGCGGGCCTTTGGGGTACTTTCTAGCCTTCAGTAGATTCAATCGGTCACCAAAACGAGGTAGGGGGGAGCCAGTGCGCGTACGAATCCTAATCGCGGCCGCCTTCATAACGAGCGGCTGGCTAGCAGCATGTTCCACGCCCGCCTCCCAAAACGGCCAAAACAACCCCAATAGGGCGAAAGGTGGCCGCGACCTTCGACTGGTGGAGACGCCCTCGGTCGAGGCAACGGCGACGGTGTCCTACCTCGAGGCGAGGATTCCTCCCAAGCCAAGCATGCCGAAGAAGGCGGACGGCAAGGCGCCACCGGTGACCAGCGAGGACAAGGCGGAGCATGACCGCGCGATCGTCATCGCCGCCGCAATGGCCCAGATGAGCAAGACAACGATCTCGACGGCGGCAGCCCCGCAGGTCCTGGCCGTTGCGCCTCTGCCGATAGCTCCGACCCTGGCAATCGGGCGACCTTCGACCGGCGAGGTTGCCAATGACCAACCTTCGTTTGGTAGCCGTGGTCCGGTGATCATCATTCGTGGTGGTCGAGGCGGACCTGACGACGATTGTGACCTTCGCGGTCATAGACCCGCCGGCGCGATCAACACGGTCCTGCCTCCCCTGGGAGGCGGGAGGTCGCTGGACGGCCCACGCAGATCCGGATTCCCTCGGGGTGGCATCCACTAGGGAGGCTCTGAACGAGTTATGGTGGCCGTGCCAGGCCTCGTCCGCAGATTCACTCCGGGGGCGCGGAGTGGTGGCAATCAAACCGGCAGTCAACGAGTCCCTGAATACAGTTTGGCCGCTAGCCGCTCGAAAGCGTCCCCCACTCCCTCGCCGGTCAGCGCACTGGTCCGGCAGATCGTCCATCCCCCCGCCTCCAGCGCTGCGATCTCCTGCTCGTCGAGGGTCCAGTCTCGCACGAGGTCGTGCTTGTTGAGCAGGAGGAGAAAGGGGAGATCGACGGTTACACTGGAAACCTTGGCGTGCAACTCCCGCGCGGTCTGCAGCGTGTGCGCCTTGGTGCCATCGGCGACTAGGAGATAGCCGGCGGCGCCGCGCAGGTAGCGGAAGCGCAGACTGCGGTGTTTCGTCTCCCCTTCGATATCCCAGAGCACCAGGTTGAGGCGATCGTCGCCGATCGCGACCGTCCGGCGGTCCACCTTCACGCCGATGGTGGTGAGGTACCGGTCCGCGAACACGCCTTCCACGAACCGGCGGACCAGACTCGTTTTGCCGACATCGGCCGCGCCAAGCATACAGACTTTGCGGTCGATGTCGGTCATTCGATCCTCCGGGTCTGAGGAGGCCACCGACGGGGCGCGAGCGCGACCTGCTCGAGGTCATGGCGTCTGGTCATGCCACCAATGTTATAGCGCGGATGTGGGGGGGCGCCAGCCGCCCTGGTTGCCGTTTTGTTCTTGCCGTCCCTTTCTTGCCGCCTCCTCTTACCGTCTCCCTCTTACCGTCTCCCTCTTGCCGTCTCCCTTCAAATGACGGTTTCGGCGCTCGTTCGACGCAACGCAAAGGGTAGACGCCCTCTAGACTACCCACCTGCCTGTTCGAGGACCGACTCATGCGCTCCAGCCAGCTCTTGTCGCGTCGGTGCACCACGGTTGCCGCTGTTGCAACTGCTGCTTTGGCTGCCTGCGGCGGTAGCGGAAGTACCCCTTCCGGACCACAGACGCAGGGGACGCTGGCTCTCACGGTGCTTACCCCATCGGTCTCGGTAAACCTTGCGGGAACGGCCACGGTGAGCCTGAGCATCACTCGTGGGGGAGGCTTTACCGGGACGGTATCGCTCACCGTAAGCGGGTTGCCCGCCGGGGTGACCGGGGTATTGGCACCGGCGAGCCTCGACCCCAATACCACGACGGGCGTCCTTACTCTGACGGCAGGGGCGGCCGCGACACCGGGCACCGCGACACTTACTATCACCGCCAGTGGCACCGGCGTGACGACCCAGACCGGGACCGTGGCGCTCACAGTGGTTCAGCCGACGATCGCACTCACGCTCACCCCCACGGCGCTTTCCGTCGGTCCGGGCCAAATCGGTTCCGTCACAGTGGGAATCACTCGCTCCGCCGGATTCACCGGCCCGGTGACGCTGGCGCTCAACGCCCCACCGGCCGGCATCACCGGCAGTTTCAATGCCTCCCCCACCGGAGCGGCCACGTCGACTCTCACGTTGTCGGTCGCCGCTAGCGTCGCCGCGGGCCCATACACGGTGACTATCAAGGGCACCGCTGCAGGCGCCATAGACCAGACCGTGGCACTCGCGTTGACCGTCCCCGTGGCGGCCCCTGTTGCCTTCAGCATCAGTGTCGATCCGGTCGAGTTCGAGCTTCCTGCTGGGCGTGGATGGACTGCCAACGGAATCCTTTCCATCCGGCGAATGAATGGATTCACCGGCCCGGTTACGGTGAAGGCCCAGGGACTCGGTGTCGCCGCCGCCGTTGTGGCCACACCCGCGACGATCGCGCCCGGCGAAACGGCCACCAACCTCCTCGGCTTGGCGCTTGACAACGCCGCGCCCGGCCTCTACACCGGGACGGTGCGCGTTTCGGCGGCGGGATTTGCCGAACAGACCGCATCCATCCGCTTCCGGGTGTCGTTGCCGTCCACTGGAAGTATCACCTGGAACTTCTGCCGCGCGGATCGAGTGCCGAAGTACCTCGCCGTGAGGGATGGCAACGGAGTTTGGCAGCATGTAGTTCCCGATGGTCCCGCCGGTGCCACGGCGGCGACTCCAGCCAAATTCTCTTTTAACCTCTCTCAATCGACCGCGTCGGTTGCAATCGTCTGGCTCGGGGAGAAGACCAGCACGAGCCAGCTGATTGAAGGTCATTACTGGAACGTGTTCTACCTCAGTCGGCAGGAGATCGTTGATCTCGCCGCCGAGGAGTGCACCACCAATCGGGATGTCACGACGCGGCTGGCTTCCGGTACGATCACCGGCTACCAATCGTTTGACGCGATCATCGCCTCGGCCGGCCGGCACGGATTGGCCTTTGCTGGCAGCACTGGTCCGTTGAACACGACGTTGTCGATGCAGAACCTTCCACTGGGACCGTTCGATCTGCTGCTCAGCCGAACGAATTTCAACACCGGCGGGCCCGACATCGCGGTTCAGTCTCTCGTACTACGACGCGGGATTGATCCGGCGGCCGGAGGTATCGTCTCGCCTATCGACTTCGCAGTGGAAGGCAAGGCGCCCGCGGCGGGCACCCTTACCTTCGGCAACACCGGTGGCGAATCATTCTACAACACCATGACGTTCCGGACGACCGATGGTCTGAACGGATGGCTGGCTACCGCGGGATTGTTCGCGCCGACCAGTCGGTTCTGGTACGGTATTCCGAGCAGCCAGCTCATTGCCGGCGATCTCCATCAGGTCACCGCGACCACCGGCAGTGCTACCGCTCGGCGCCAGATCATTTACTTCACCCGCGACGTGGCCAACCGCACGCTCACTTTCGGTCCATCGTTGTCACTGCCGACGGTCTCGCCGGTCGTCGCGACCCCATGGATTCTCCGGGCGACGGGCACGCTAGGGTCGGATTATGTCTCGCGAGTATCGGTCTATTATCGGGAGACCATCGCCGATCCGCGCACCATGACGATCGTCGCCAGCAGCGCGTGGCTGGCCGGGAGCAGCCAGTACGACGTTCCAGTTCCGGATCTGGCCGGCACTACGGGATTCATGGCCTTCTGGAATTTCCGCAGCGGCGCGCCGGTGAAATGGATCGTGACCGGAGGGCAGGGGAGCCCGGGTGATGCGCTGACGGACGTGTTCTGCACCTTCTCGGGATACTGCCCGGTGTTGTCGGTGGACGGCGCCACCTACCTATCAGCTCAGGCAACGGGGGCCGTGACCATACCCTAGCAGCAGGTGTCCGTCTGTGCGCCGCCCGTCTCTGCCTCAGTGCGCTCGTGCATCTGCGCCTCTGTGCGTCCGTGCGCTTGTCGCCGGTCCGCCCGTCCGTCTCTCCGTCCGTTCGTGCGTCCGTGCGCCTGTCGCCTGTCCGCCCGCCCGTCCGGCCCTAGCGGGTCGCACCACCTGCCCGTAACCTACGTTGTCGACACATACAGAATTAGTCGCGACCAAGAAAGGGCAAAGGGAAAGCGAAATGGGACAAGGAAAGGCATCACTCCTCCTCCTGCTTACCGTCAGCAGCGGTGTCGCTCCTCAGGCACCCCTCGTGGCCATCCGAGCCGGGACGCTCATCGACGGGACGGGCGCCGCACCAATCCACAACGCCGTCATCCTCATCGAGGGAGAGCGCATCAAGGCCATCGGTGCCAACCTCGCGGTGCCGCCTGGTGCCCGGATTATTGACCTCTCGAGCGCGACCGTCATGCCCGGCTGGATCGACGCCCACACTCATCTCACTTCACCGACCATCGGGCAACCGGGATGGGACGCCGACGAAGTGAAAAACACTCCGGCCCACATCGCGCTCCGCGCGGCGGGGCACGCGCGTGAGGTGCTCGAGAGTGGCTTCACGACCGTGCGGGATGTCGGTGGCTTTTGGCGGGACGACATCGCCCTCCGCGACGCCATCAACCGGGGGTGGGTCGTGGGCCCGCGCATTCAAGCGAGCGGGTACGCGTTGAGCATCAGCGGCGGCCATTGCGATGAAACGTCGGGCTACGTGCAAGGGACATTCGGCCATGAATTTGGCGTCATGGAAGGGATGGCCAATTCGGTCGATCAGGTACGGGAGGCCGTGCGTCTCCAAGTCAAGTACGGTTCCGACGTCATCAAAATTTGCGCGACGGGTGGCGTGATGTCGTGGGCCGATTCCGTCGGCAACCAACAATTCACCGAGGAGGAGATGAAAGCGGCGGTGGAGACCGCGCGGATGCTCGAGCGCCGGGTCGCCGCGCACGCCCATGGAACCGCGGGGATCAAGGCCGCGATCCGTGCCGGGGTCACGTCGATCGAGCATGGGTCCCTGATGGACGACGAAGGGATCGCGCTGATGAAGGAGCACGGTACCTATTTCGTCTCCACCATTTTTGCGGGGGACGCTGTGGCTCGCATGGCCAAGGCAGGAAAACTTCCCCCGTTCCTCGCCGCGAAGGCGCTCGCCGTGGGCCCGCGCATCGCCATATCGGTGGGGCGGGCATTCAAGGCCGGGGTCAAGATCGTATTTGGGACCGACAACATCTTCGATCCGTTCGCCGACGATTGGCGCGAGTTTCAGCTGCTGGTTGGTGCGGGGCTTACCCCGATGGACGCGATCGTGGCCGCCACCAAGACCGCCTCCGAGTGTCTGGGCTGGGAGAAAGACATCGGCACCCTCACCCCCGGCAAGTACGCCGATGTGGTGGCAGTGGAGGGCGACCCGCTCGCCGATATCACGCGCATGAAATCCGTGCGATTCGTCATGAAGGCGGGCGTCGTCGTGAAGGGCGCGCACCCGTGAGCCGGCTCCGCCTGGTGATTGCATTTACGCTCGTGACTCGCCCAGTTGCTTCGGCTCAGTCGCCCTCCGCCGTGCGCGATTCGCTGTTCTGGCGATTCCTCTCCATGGGGAGCTTGGTGAAGGGCGGCTCGGTCGTCCCCGGATCGTTTGGGCACCTAGGACGTTCACGGCCGCGGCCACGGTGTTGCCGGAGGCCGTCGCGCAGCTGGGCTTCATCACCTACGTGGTCGATGGCCGGGGGACCCCGGAGCGGGGGAAGGCCTTCCAAGACGTCGTGTATCGTCGCTTCGGGCTCCACGAAATCGGTGACCACGTCGCGGCGCTGACCCAGCTGGCCGCCCAACGACATTATATGGATAAGAGTCGCGTGGGAGTCTTCGGCGGCTCATGGGGCGGATACATGACCGTCCGGGCGCTGGTCACCGCGCCGGAGTCGTATCATGTCGGCGTCGCGCTCTACCCGTTGTCGATTTGTATGACCACTGGAATATCATCGAGCCGTATATGGACCTCCCGGGGAACAACCGGGCCGGATACGACTCGGCGTCGGGTCTTCCGCTGGCGGGCAACCTCACCGGCAAGCTTATGCTGGTGCACGGCACGAGTGATGTCAACGCGACTCTCTCATCCACCATGAAGATGGTCGACGCCCTCACGCGGGCCGGCAAGCCGTATGATCTCATGGTCTTTCCCGAAATGCCTCATGCGCTGGGGGCGAACTTTGGGTACTGGCTGAACGCGGTTCGACGCTATTTCATCGAGCACCTCCACCCCAACTAGGCGCTCGCGGAGATGAATGGTCTGCCACAGGGGACCGCGGGGCCCGTCACGTTGCTGTCATCTTGTCGCGTTAGGCTTCGATTCACGGAAACAGGGCTTTACGGTCGTGCCATACAGAGGATGCCATGTTGACATCCTCGGCTTGGTGTGTCTGCCGTTTGAAACGGGCACCAGAGGACTGGATCGAGACGGCCCGATCGATCGTAAGGGGTCACTGGGGTCTGGACTAGATACGGACTCGTGGGCGGTGGGAGGAGTGATGAATCACGCAGCGCTGCTTCGGTCCTCTCTTTGGTCGTTGCTCAGAAACAAGCTTCGCAGTGTCCTCACGGTCTTGGGGATTACGATCGGGATCGCCGCAGTCATCTGCGTGGTCGCGATCGGCAAGGCAGGCCAGGCTCGGGTCGAACAACAGCTGAACAATCTGGGGGACAATTTCGTTTGGATTGAAGAGGGCGGACGCGCGGTGAATGGGGTGCGAACGGGAACCCACGGAACCAGAACGTTGACCATGGCCGACGCGATTGCCATCAAGAATCAGATTCCGCTGATCAAGAGCGTTTCACCCAACGTCGACGGTTCGATTCAGGTCATCTACGGCAACCAGAATTGGTTTACGACTTTCCGCGGAGTATCCCCGGAATACTTCGACATCAAGCGTTGGGTGGTCGATCAAGGTGCGGTGTTCTCCCAGGATGATGTCGATCGATCCGCGAATGTCTGCGTGATCGGCCGTTCCGTGCGCGACCAACTCTTTGGGCCCGAGGAGCCAATCGGCAAGGTGATGCGCATCAAGGACCTTCCCTGCAAGATTGTCGCGACGCTCCAGCCGAAAGGGCTCTCCATGACCGGGCAGGACCAGGACGACACGGTCCTCCTGCCGTATACCACCGCCCAGAAGAAGCTCAAAGGCATCACGTGGCTCGATGACATCCTCTGCTCGGCGGTCTCGCAGAGCGCGGTGAAGTTGGCCGGGAAAGAGGCCGCGGCCCTCCTCCGCGACCGCCACCATCTTCGCCCCGAAGAGGAGGATGACTTCAATATTCGCAACCCGGAGGACATCATCCAAGCTCAACTCGAGGCGAGCAACACCTTGACGATTTTGCTGGTTGTCATAGCCTCGATTTCGCTGGTGGTCGGCGGCATCGGCATCATGAACGTCATGTTGGTGTCGGTCACGGAACGGACGCGCGAAATCGGCGTTCGCGTTGCCGTGGGCGCCACCGAAGGAGCGATCCAGTTGCAGTTCCTCGGAGAATCGGTCATGCTCAGCCTTGTCGGCGGCGCGGCTGGGGTGCTCCTCGGCATCGCGGCGTCGTTTTTAGTCGGCCAAACTCTTGGGTGGCCCATGAAGATGTCTGGGGCGTCGGTCGTGATCGCGGCCCTGTTCTCCGTCGCGGTCGGCGTGTTCTTCGGGTACTACCCGGCGCGTAAGGCATCGCTCCTCGATCCGATTGACGCTCTCCGATACGAATGACCCATCCGCGTGGACTCCCTAATGCAGATTAAGAAAACGTGGTTCATCCTCTCCGGGATTGCCGTCGCGATTGGCCTCATCTTCGCCTTCGGTTCCAATCGAAGCAATGGCCCGCAGTACTTCACCGCGAAAGCCGATCAGGGCGAGATCCGAAACGTCGTCGACGCGACGGGAACCGTGAACGCCGTCATTACGGTGCAGGTCGGGTCGCAAGTATCCGGCATCATCGCGAAACTCAATGCGGACTTCAACTCTCGCGTGCATCGGGGTGATGTCATCGCATTGATCGATTCTTCGCTCATCCAGGGCTCGCTGCTTCAAGCGACCGCGGATCTGGAGAGCGCCGAGGCCAATGTTGAGGCGGCACGCGCCAACTTGGCGAAGGACAAAGCCTTCCTGGTCCAAGCGAGAGCGGACTACGAGCGCACGGTCCCACTCGCGAAGGAAAACATGGTGACACAACAACAGCTCGAGCTCGCCAAGGCCACCTACGATGGGGCCAGCGCGTCAGTCGACGCCGGAGTCGCCAGCGTGACCCAGGCCAAGGCCCAGGTGAGTCAAAAAGCCGCCGCAGTGGCGGTCGCGCGAACCATACTCGACCATACCGTGATCCGTTCCCCGATTAACGGAACCGTGGTCGCGCGGAATGTGGATGTCGGCCAGACCGTGGCCGCGTCGTTACAGGCGCCCACCATCTTCACGATTGCCCAGGATCTCACCAAGATGCGCGTGTACGCCAAGACGGACGAGTCCGATGTCGGACACATCAAATTGGGCCAGGCAGTCACCTTCAAGGTTGATGCGTTCCCGAAGGAGATCTTTCGTGGGGTGGTCAGCCAGATTCGGATGAATCCGACCGTCGTCCAGAACGTCGTCACGTATGACACAGTCATCGACTTCGACAATCCGGAACTGAAGTTGTTCCCCGGCATGACGGCCTACGTTACGATCCCTGTGGCCACGGTGCAGGCGAGACTCAAAGTACCGAACGCCGCGCTCCGCTTCAAGCCACCGCTCACGCCGGATGAAATTCGAACCCTTTACAAGCAGTACGGAGTCGAATTGGGCGATGGCCAAGGAACCACTGGAGCCGCCGCTGGTGGTGACGAGAGCCCGCTCCCGGCTCGCGGGCCCCGATCGGAGACCGCCATCGTCTGGAAACTGCACGGGGACAATACGATCGAGCCGGTCAAGATCGCCCTCGGCATCACCGACCACGCATATACCGAAGTGACCGAGGTCAAACGAGGCATATTGAAAGTGGGAGAAAACCTCATCATTCGGTCCGTGGTAACGAGTGCTCAGGCCCCGGCCGGCCAAGCGATCCGTCGGTAGTAGTGCCAACCGGCGAGGCAGTCATCCGGGTGGAGGACATCCACAAGTACTATGACTTGGGAGAGACTCGGGTCCATGCGCTCCGGGGGGTCAGCCTCGCCGTCGAGTCCGGTGGGTTCGTGGCCATCATGGGTGCCAGTGGGAGTGGGAAGTCGACTTTGATGAATATCCTTGGCTGTCTCGACCGTCCCAGTTCCGGGAGGTATGTGCTCGAAGGGACGGATGTGTCGAGTCTCGACAAGAAGACTCTGGCCACCATCCGCAACCAAAAGATCGGCTTTGTCTTTCAGGGATTCAACCTGTTGGCGCGCACCACCGCGCTCGAGAATACCGAATTGCCGACCCTCTATGCTCCGATCGACAAGGCGGAGCGGTCCCGGCGTGCCGCCGAGGCCCTCGCTCTGGTGGGTCTGACCGATCGAGCGCAGCACTTTCCGTCACAGATGTCCGGCGGCCAGCAACAGCGAGTCGCCATCGCGCGGGCGCTCGTGAACCGACCAAAAATCCTGTTGGCCGATGAACCCACGGGTAACCTCGATAGCCGGACCGCGGTCGAGGTGATGGACATTTTACAACAGTTGAACGAACAGGGCCTGACCATTGTGCTGATTACTCACGAACACGACATCGCGCAGTTCGCCAAACGGGTACTCGTGTTCCGCGACGGAAAGATCCGCACCGATCAGGGGATCCTCGGTCAGCCGACGGCGCGTGAGGTACTGAAGACCATGCCCACGCTTGAAGACTAAGGCGTTGACGTGGCCACTTTTCGCCTGCGGCGCCGTTTCAGCAGATAGTACAGGCTACCGCTGATCCCTAACAGAGTCGCCAGCGCAACATAGAGGCCGTTGCGCATCATGTGCAGCACGAGACCCATCAGGGTGAGCGCGGCAGGATTGGCCCGCCACCGGTTGTCTTCCGCCTGGGCTAACAGCGCGTCCAATCCGGCCCTCGGAATGAGTCTTCCGCCCAATACCACAGCATTGAGGGATTGTGTGTTCCGGATGTCCTCGAGCGGGTTCGCGTCTAATAGGTCGAGGTCGGCCACCTTCCCCGTCTCGATCGTTCCCATGGCCTCCAGCGTGCCCAGAAATCGTGCCGGATTGCGGGTTGCTGCCTGCAGCGCTTCCATGGGCGTGAGCCCCGCTTGCACGAGTAGTCCCAGTTCGTCGTGTAGACCGAAGCCGGGGTATACGAACGGGTTCGGGGTGTCCGTTCCGGCCAGAATTCCCACGCCTGCCTTCTGCATTTCACCCACCGTATTCAACTCCCAATTAAAGTATCTCCGGCTGGTTGCGAGATCTTCCGGTGGCAGAGGCTGGCCCGAGAAACGCAAAGCCAAGTTCCACATCATTTTCAGGGCGTGGGGAACGTACCGCAGGCGAGAGGACTTCGGGAGCGTTTGAACGTATTCTGGATCGTATATGAGAGCCGCATTCCGCATGACAACCAGCGTCGGAACCTGCCAGGTACCGTTCCTCCTAAAGACAGCAAAAAGCGCAGCCGCCTTCTCTTCGTTGAAGGTATCCAGTTCTGCTTTTTGTTCCGCAAAGTAGGCGCGGCGCGGGTCACCCTCGTTCGCTTTCTTCGTCGGATGCGCGAGCGCCGTGCGCAATCCTTCTTCGCGGGTTGAGCACGCCAGTGAAATCCCATATAAATGCTCGAAGCTCTTCTGTCCCGCGTTGGACCCCTCCATCGCGCTGATCGCGTCCGGAAGGTGGCCCGCGTAGGGAATTCCATCCTTCTTCGCTTCGTCAGCAACGGCAAAGTAGGCGTCGCGGCCCAAACCCGAGTAGACCTTTACATAGTCGAATCCTTCGCGTTTGATCTTATCGACCGCGGCGCTCGCCTCAGCTGCATTGGTGACGACAATGGAACCCGGCCACGGCGCTCCCAACCCATCCACAATCGGTCCCGCACTGAAAATCCTGGGGCCGAGTAGCGTGCCATCCGCCAGTGCTTTCCGTCGTGCCTGGATCGCGGAAAGGTTCTGAGCATACATCTCGCGCACGCCGGTGACCCCGTTGGCGAGCATTAGGGGTTCAATAAAATACTGATCCGACGTCGTGTGCACGTGCATATCCACGAGGCCGGGAATCAAGAATTTGCCCGTGGCATCCACGACTTCTACGCTTTCTGGAATGGTCACGTCGGCACTGCTGCCGATAGCAGCGATCCGACCGCCGGCAATGACCACCGTCATGTTTGGCTGCGCCGGCGAGCCTGTCGCATCGATGACGGTGACATGGGTAAACGCAAGCGCTCTTGGCTTGGAACTCGGTGCGCTCTGACCGAAGGCTCGGGTGGTAAGCGCGAGCACCAGGAGTACTGTACGTGAAGGATATCCCCGCATCGGGTTCTCGCGTCTGAGTTGTGCGCACAAAATTATGGAGTCAGCCGATGGTCTCGGGCGGCGCTCTCGTGGGGCATGACCGAAAGGTACCCGCGCACCAGGGGTTCGGCGACCTCGGGCGGAGGCTTGGACTCCGTCCCGGCTACCTCGGTCGGCCGTTCCCTTTCGTCCCGCCATGCCACCATCCCGCTAACCCGTCCTTCCACAAAAGCAACGGTCCTCGGTGATCGGGTATCTAACGCTGTGATTCCCCATTGAGGTTCGTGCTTATGCTCGCAGTCGTGGTTGCGATGTCGCTATTCCAGTCCGGCCTGGTCTCGGGGCCTAGTACTAACGGATCGAGGCCGACACCTGGCCCGCGCAGCGCCACCGCCATTCGTTCGGCGAAGCCTCTCGTGCTCGATGGCAAGGACGATGATGAAGTCTGGAGGGGCGCCACGCCCATCACGAGCTTTCAAGAGTTCGACCCGATCCAGGGGAAAGAGCCCCGCTTCCGAACCGAAGCCAAGGTGGCATACGACGGCCGAAACCTGTACGTCTTTGTCCGGATGTATGATCCGGAGCCCGAAAAAATTCTGCGCCAGCTGGCCCGCCGCGATATTCGAACCGACACCGATCAGATCAAGGTGATCCTCGATCCCTACCACGACCGCCGCTCCGGTTATGAGTTTGCGGTCAACCCGGCGGGAGTGAAGCGAGACTTCGCCATCTACAATGACGGCCAAGAAGATGACGCTTGGGATGGTGTGTGGGATGCGGCCACCACCATAGACGCATTGGGCTGGACTGCCGAATTTCGAATTCCGCTTTCGCAACTGCGTTACAATGCCGCCCAGTCGCAGAGCTTTGGATTCGGGGTGTGGCGGGACATCGAGCGGTTCAAGGAGCGGGTGAGTTGGCCGCTCTACCGCCGGGACGCTCCCGGGCTTGTCTCGCAACTGGGCGAGGTGGTGGGGTTCGTTGATCTCCCTTCGCCTCGGCGCCTCGAGGTGAGGCCCTATGCGGTGACGAAGAACACCACGCTCCCGAGCGGCACGGGCTACAACCACCCACAACAACTCACCGGCGGGCTCGACTTCAAATACGGAGTCTCCTCCAACCTGACGCTCGACGGCACCGTGAATCCGGACTTCGGCCAAGTGGAGGCTGATCCCGCCGTGCTCAACCTGTCGGCGTTCGAGACCTTCTTTCAGGAGCGGCGGCCCTTCTTCATCGAAGGGAATGGACTCCTGAGTTTCCCGATCAACTGCTACATCGTGCGGGACTGCGGCTCGGAAAATCTTTTCTATTCCCGCCGAATCGGACGGGCGCCGCAGCTGACGGATGCCTACGGCGATGCGTCGTCCCCGACCGGGACGACAATCCTCGGCGCCACCAAGCTGACCGGCCGGACCGCGAGTGGCCTCTCGGTAGGCGCCCTCGAAGCGGTGACCGGGCGGGAGGAAGGGACCTTGGGCCGGACCATCGAGCCTCGATCCAATTACTCGGTGTTTCGCGCTACGCAGGATCTTCGGCGAGGGGAAACCGTCCTTGGGGTGATGGGTACCCTGGTCAACCGGTCCAATGATCGGTGGACGGACAGCAGCCTCCGTTCGGGCGCACTGGTGGGCGGGGTGGACTTCCGACACCGCTTCCTAGGGAGCCGGTATCTGGTTGTGGGGCGCCTGGTCGGTTCCCGAGTGACTGGCAGCCCCGAGGCGATCGCCGCCACCCAAACAGACGCGGTCCACTACTACCAGCGGCCCGATGGTGCGCTGCACTACAATCCGACTCGCACGTCCCTTTCCGGCGACGCCGAGGAGGTGACTTTCGGCAAGGTGGGCGGAGGGCAATTCCGATTCGAGACGAGCTACCAACGGGTGTCTCCCGGCTTCGAACCCAACGACCTTGGCTTCCTCCAACGGGGCGATTGGCAAGCACTCGCCGCGTGGGAGTCGATCCAGTTCAGCAAGCCGGGGCCGTTCTTTCGGCAACTGTACTGGAACTTCAACCAGTGGAGTGAGGCGACCACGGCGGGCTTGGCTACCGACCGTGGTATGAACACCAACGTCCACCTGAATCTGCCGAACAATTTCTGGGTGCATCTTGGCGGGACCTTCGCCGGACTCGGGACGAACTTCTGCGATCGGTGCGCACGGGGCGGCCCCGCGTTGCGGGTCGACCACGCGCAGTCCATGTGGGGCGGCTTCCAGGCGGACACCAGATGGGCCGTGACCCCGGCTCTCTGGTTCAATACGTGGCGGGCCGATGGGGGACGGACGTCGTCTTGGGGAATCAGCCCGGCGGTCGATCTTCGAGTCTCCACTCGGTGGACCGGTTCCTTCGGCATCGACTACCGGCGGAGCCGCGACGATCGGCAGTGGTACGGAAACTACCTTGATGGATCCAAGGCGTCCCACTACACCTTCGGGCATCTCGAGCAGCGGACCACGAGCCTCACCGCCCGGGTCAACTACACCGCGTCGCCGACGCTCACCGTGCAGGTGTACACGCAGCCCTTTGTTAGTAAAGGGCAATACACTGACATTCGGGAGTTGAACAATCCCCGGGCGGCGAGCTATACCGATCGGTTCAAACCGTATGCAGACACGTCGGTGACCAACAATCCGGCTGCGTTCAACTACAAGCAGTTCCGGTCGAACCTCGTGGTGCGGTGGGAGTATCGAGCGGGTTCGGCGCTCTTCCTCGTTTGGCAGCAGGGGCGGCTCGACTCCGAGTCGATCTACGGCAATCGGTCGTTCGGGGCGGACCTGAACCAACTCTGGCAGGCCCACCCCGACAACACGCTACTGATTAAGCTCTCCTACTGGTTCGACCGCTGACTGGGGCCCGGCCGGTGCGGACTCGCTCGGCCGGTCGGTCGTAGCGTTCTCCGAGCGGCGCAATGCGTGGACCACCGTATCAACGCTACTGTCTCACCAGCCACATTGATCGCAACCTGCGCTGTGCGTCCGTCGCATCCGGCCGCTCTTCGATCCGTACCGCAGGCCGCTCGTACCCCGCGAGCGTCACGGTAGTCTCGAAGAAACCGGTGTCACGGATCACGGCGACTCGTGCGGTGTCCCCGATGTGCAGTTGATTGATCACGCTACGCAAGTGTTGGGCATCGGGGACCGCAATGCCGTTCCACGACACCAGTCGGTCGCCGGTGTGCAGCCCTGCTCGTCCCCACACTGTTGCCGGGAACCAGATCTGCAGTCTCGGTTGGGGTTCCCCCGGAACATCATACCCCGACACGCGGACATCCGCCGCGGGGGTTCCGTCAGTCGCACGGGCCGCCGCCCATGTGACATCGGTGCGCCACCCCACGACGCCGAGCCAGCGGTCGAAGTTGATTGCGCCCGACGCCTGGACATGGTTGGCAAAGAACTGGTGCGCGTTGCACTCACACGCGTCGCTCACCGCGTGCTCCACGCTATTGCCGGTGAATCCGACCTCCGGAGTGAAGCGCTCCGCCAGCCCCCGCATTACGTCATCGAGTGAATGACGGCCCTTGCTGCCCTCGCGAATCATCAGGTCGAGCATCGCTCCCAACATCTCGCCCTGGGTATACATGCTCGGCGTATAATCGCCGTTGGTGCCCGGCGGCAGGTTGAACGCGCGGCTCGTTTGCTCGGGTGACACCAGCGCATGCGACGGATTGGCCAGGTAACGGCCGATGAGTGTCGCAAGGTGTTGGACGCGCGTGGAGTCGGGTAGGGGCAAGCCCGCGTGGCGGAGCAGGAGATCTGCGAAGTAGAGCGTCACTCCTTCACTCCACCACAATTCGCTCGTTGGCGCGGGCGCCACGTGGCGGATCCCAACCCAACTCGCTGGCCGCACATGGACCTCATTCCAGGTGTGGAAGAACTCGTGCGCAATCTGCCCCAGCAGACTGTTGGGATCGCGCGCCAAATTGAGGCTCTGGGCGCCCATCGAAACTGAGTTCTGATGCTCGAGCCCGCCGTAGGTGCCGTCTTCAAACAGAAATTGGTACCGGTGGTACGGCATTCGCCCGAACAGGCGCGTTGCCTCGCGCGCAATTCGCTCCACGTTTCCCACCAACTGAGCGGTGTCGAACGGAACTCCGGCCGGGTTGCCAAGGTACGCAATGTTGTGCGGAACGCCACGAATATCGAACGGCCAACTCCGGATCAGGCCAACCAGGATGGGTGAGTCCACGAGCGCCTCCGCTCCTCGCGCGGAGAATGTGAGCGGGGCCGTCTCGGGCGCGAGGCCGGTAGCAACCCGCCATGTGCTGGGCAGAACGAGCGTCACTCGCACCGGGGTGTGCTCAGCACCGAAGACGTAGAGAAACGAATGCGGCCCGCCCACGAGCCCACCCGTTGGCGTGAGATGGGCCTTCCACGCCGCCTGTTGTATCGGAGACGACGCGGGAAAGCGAACATGATAGTGGATAGTGACATCACCACCAGGGGAGGCGACCTGCCAGAGTGAGCTGTCCTCCCGCGTCACGCGCACCGTGCCCTGCGCCGATTCGCCCGCGAGGTCGGTCAGGTAGCGCCAGTACTTATCATCGTACTCCGGGTGCGCTGCCATCGCCAGGCGAAACTCAGCCGGCGCCCGGTGGATACGCATCTCGACCGCGATGCCCGAATGGTCAACCGAGTCGACTGTCAGCCGGTAGTCCACTCGACTCGGCGACTGCCCTGAAGCGGCTCGCAGGGTGGCCGCGACCGCGAGTGCGACGACGAACGCTTGACAAGAGCGCCTCGTGTTTTCGACAGCGACCATGGGGGTTGTCCGACACTTTCTCAGTGGCACCGTGTGGAGGGACTTGCTTACCTATCTGAGATACCGGTGGCGAGGAGGGGGTTTGATGCGGGCTAGTTGTCGCCTTCCACCCACACTTTTCGGAAGTAGGTCGGGAGGTCGATCCGCAGAGAGGGCATGCTGTCATTAGGCAGCCAGTCGATCGTATCCGCCAGGATCTCCGGCCGCTCATCCTCCGCGTGCCATCGTTGGACCGCCCGGGCATCGACATCTACGATCCAATACTCCAGCACGCCGGTTCTCTGGCACCGCCGCCTTTTGGTGATCCGATCGTAACGGGCGGTCGAAGTCGATAACACCTCCACAATCAAGAGCGGCACCGGGTAGTCCGGCCAGTCGAGCGGCTCCCGACCACCCACCAGGCCGACAACGAACAAATCGGGTTGAAGCAGTTGGCCACTCTTCAAGTCGAGATCGGCGGGGGCCATTCCTGTGGCGCCGAGACGGTGGGTTTCGACGTAGGGCGCAACCATCAGATGCAGCTGCCAAACCGCGCGCTCGTGGGGACCGCGAGGTGCGGAGCTCACCAGCAACTCCCCATCGACCAATTCGTATCGATTGCCGTCGTCGGGGAGGGCGAGTACGGTGTCGCGGGTCCAAAGCTTGGCCAGATTCGGCATAACCATATGCTACGCTCGGCGGCTGGGCGAAGGCAAGGCACTCGCACCAAGGTGGTTGGCCGGTCACCGGAGCGACAACCAGTTTCACGCAGCCATGAGCGTAAGAGCGGCCGGTGTCCCGTCGTTCCACGCTGAAACCATTCGGGCCCGTCGAGCGTCCGAGTAAATAACGATATAACTGAGAGCCGCCGATGACCTGGGAGGCCGTCAGAACCCGCTGCCGCGAGGCGCTTTTCGCCGTTCGCGGCCGTTTCCCAATGAAGACGGTTCGTCGACTCCTCGTCGGAACCGCTGCGCTCGGACTCCTCGCAATCGCAGGAGAGGCCGCCGTGCGGGCTCGGCTCGAGCCGGCGCTTGCCCGGATCCCAACTGCCATCTACACCCGCCCGGTGCCGTGGGGCTCACGCCAGGATCGCCGGTCGCCAGTACCGATCGGCGCAGTTCAGGAACAGCTTGCCGAGGAACGAATTCCGGTCGAACTCGGCGAGGTTCCGAATCACCTCCTTCAAGCCGTCCTCGCGGTTGAGGACCAGCGGTTTTATCAACACCACGGCCTGGACGTCCGCCGAATCGGGGGAGCGCTGCTCGCGAACCTTCGGGCCCGTCGAGTCACCCAGGGCGGCAGCACCATAACTCAGCAGCTTGCCAAGAACCTGTTTCTTTCCGCCGAGCGCACTCCGCTGCGCAAGCTTCGGGAGGCTGCGTTGGCCTCGTCGCTCGAACTGCGCTACGATAAGGCCACGATCCTCACGGCATACCTCAACGAAATCTATTTCGGTCAGGACGGCGCCCTTGCTCTCCGTGGGGTGGGGGCAGCCGCCCGTTACTATTTCGGAAAGGATGTTCGCAAGATCTCGTTGGCCGAATCAGCGCTGCTGGCCGGAATGATTCGCGCTCCCAATCGCCTTACCCCAATTCGCAATGAGCGGCGCGCACGGCTGCGACGCAACCTGGTGCTGAGCCTGATGGCGAAGCAAGGGCGAATCAGCCAACGCGTAGCTGAGCAGGCTGAGCGCACCAGAGTCGGAACTCGAGCCCACCCCGGGTCAGCCCTGGACGCCCGCTTTTTCAGGGACGTGGTACGGGCGGAACTCGCCGATCACCTCCCAGATCGGGGGGCTGCCGTGTACACCACGCTCGATCCTGGGCTTCAAAGAGCAGCAGAGCGGGCGATAGGCGAAGGACTCGCCCATCTCGGGGCATCCGATGTTCAGGCCGCGCTTGTGGCCATCGATCCGCGGAATGGCGACATCCTCGCGATGGTCGGCGGGCGCGACTACGGCGCCTCCCAGTTCAACCGCGCCACGAGAGCCCACCGCCAACCGGGCAGCGCGTTCAAACCGGTGGTTGCCCTCGCTGCGCTTCACAAGGATCGCGACCACGCGCCAGCCTTTACTCTCGCGTCGCGGGTGGAAGACGCGCCCTTGAGCATCCGGACCGGGTCGGGCCAATGGGAGCCGAGCAACTACGACCGGACATTCCGAGGCGAGGTCACGGTGCGAGAGGCGATCGAACAATCGCTCAATGTGCCGTTCGCTCGGATCGGGCTCGCGGTGGGGCCGGAGCGGATCGTCGCCACCGCCAGACGCCTCGGCTTCACGAGCCCGCTCCAGCCCGTGCCCAGCCTGGCGCTCGGCAGCTCCGAAGTGACTCTGCTCGAGCTGGTCCGCGCGTATGGTGTGTTCGCGGCCGCCGGCCGCCTGGCTACCACTCGGACCCTGCTCGGCCGCACCGCACCGGCGGAGGCTCCAATCACCGGAACAGCTCCAGAAATCACAGCGGTTGTCGACCCCGCCGAGGCTTACTTGGTGACCTCCGCGCTTGAAGGGGTGATCACTCGCGGCACGGGGCGAGCGCTCGACGTGAGCAGTCGGTTCGGTCCATTAGCCGGCAAGACCGGCACGTCGAATGACGAGCGCGATGCGTGGTTCCTTGCCTATTCGCCGACCCTAGTGGTCGGTGTGTGGGTGGGGTTTGATGATGGGCGAAGCGTCGGACTCACCGGAGCCGGCGCGGCGCTGCCCATCGTCGCACGGTTTCTCGACCAGGCAGCTCCCGACGACGAGGGGTCGACGTTTCCGGTTCCCGACGGAATCGAGGTGTCCTGGGTGAGCGGCGGGGGATCGGGTTGGGTCGGCGATTGCGACAGCCGCGAAGTCTTCCTCACGGGAACAGCCCCGGAGAGTGCGTGCCACGCGAACGAGTTTCCCGACTGGGAGCGGCCACCAAACCTGGAGCGGCCGCCGGAATGGCAGCCGCCGCGGGTGGACCGCTGGGAAGGAAAGCTCCGCGCCAACGCCGGGCGAATTGCAGCGCGCCTTTTCAGGCGCCTGCTCACCCGGGCCGAAGACCTCACGCGGAGCGAGGATCACCGGCGGTAGGGGATGACGCCGATTGCTCTGCAGGCGGGTATTAGAGCGACATCGAAGTGGTAGATTGGGACATGAGGGGCCACCCACGATGACCTATGGCATTGAGGTTCGAACCTCCTGCCGTGACCACGCCGACCTCCAGTCGTAAGGGGACACCAATGCGGACACTCAACGGGCCGTGTCGAATGACCCTCGCGTTCGTGCTCGCGGGTCAGCTCATCGCTGCCTGTTCATCCTGGGATCGCCCTCAAGGTCAACGGGGGCCTCCAACGTATGAGCTCCTCAATGGGCGGTGGCTCGCCGGCGATCGCTTCGAGCCTCGGACGATGTATGTCGTCGGCGACGTTTTTCGCATTGCACGCCCGACGCGAATCGATTCGACGATTGACCTCGCGGGCGGGTATGTGGTGCCGCC
Organism: Gemmatimonadota bacterium; assembly: GCA_025358055.1. Taxonomy (GTDB): domain Bacteria; phylum Gemmatimonadota; class Gemmatimonadetes; order Gemmatimonadales; family GWC2-71-9; genus JANYKV01. Next base: position 16,452 of record JANYKV010000062.1, on the reverse strand, counting down.
GTATGCCGAGGCTCACAATCACTGGCTCGAGCCGAACCTCGCCGCCACGTACAATGAGAAGTATCTGCTCGATGGTGTCTTCTATGTGGCGGACCTGGGAAACGCCCCGTTCATCCATGCCGGTATCGACAGCATCACAAATCGGCCGACCGGGGTCGATTTCCGAAGCGCGCACCAGGGCTGGACCGGTCCCGGTGGTCATCCGCTCGAGATTGTTGGCCAGCTATCTGCGCTCGGTGCTTTCCCCAAGCCTACAACGCCAGAGGCCCTCGACGACTTTGTGTTTGTCGTGACGACAGAGGCGGAGATCGATCAAAAGTGGGCCAAATTCCTCGCCGGCCACCCGAGCATGGTCAAGGCATTTCTGATCTCTTCGGCCGGCACCGCCCGCAGCCCGTCCTGCCGAGCGGCCTCAGCCGATCCCGGCGCCGCCACCCGCGCGACCCCCAGCTCGTGCTGAGGATCGGCCGGCTCCTCCGGCGCCTCCGCCCGTCCGACCCCCAGCCCGTGCTGAGGATCGGCCTCCTCCTCCTGCGCGACCTGCCGTAACGGACGCGGAGCGTCAACAGATGGCCGCGCGACAAGCGGAGCAGCGCAACCAGCTTGAGCGCCAGCACCAAGCTCAGCTTCAGGCCAAGCCCGCTGCGCCGGACCCGGCGGTCAAGCGCCGCCTTGCGGAGGAGGACCGGGCGCTGCAAGAGAAGCATCGGCAGGAACAAGAGGCGCTCTTGCGGCGCAGAGCGCCTGAGCGTCCACCGGCAAAGGGGAAGGACTCAACGAGCAAGAAGGAAAAGCCGCCCCGAGACCGCCCGCCGCCGGAACGCTCCGAGCGCTAGCGGTGTCGTGAGGTAGGGCCAATCGACAACAGCCCGACTCCCTGAGGGAGTCGGGCTTTGTCTTGTGAGATGCCCGCTCGTTGGGGTGTCGGTCGGCTGAATGTCCGCTTACCTATTTCTTGTCTGGGTATATACCGAGGACGATGATTTCATAAGGCAGAGGTTTAGAGAGAATGGCCGGGTTCGTTTCGGAGTCCCGCACTCTCCGTGAAATCTCCGCGAAATCCACCCTTGGTACCCCGTAGACATGCAAGCGGTCTCCTCGGTTGAGGTGTTTTACTACTCGTTCGGGAGGTGTCCCTTTAGCAAACACCATGCGGAGGCGTTCCACGAGCAGGTCTCCGTCGAGGTTCCTCGCCGCAGCGATCACAAACCTCCCATCATCCACCACATGTTGTTGATCGTCGGTGATCTCCATGATAAACTCGACATCGTTGTAGAGCCCCGACTGAGTGGCTATCAACACCGTATTCGGTTTGACCGTGAGCAAGCAGGTGACTTTTTGATAGATCCCAAAGGTTCGCGGAGCGTTTCCCGGGCTGAATCCCTTGACGATCGTGAAGGTGTGGCGGAGGTCAACCCGGTTTATCGTGGTGGCCGGGTGAATCTCGAAGACATGGTCGGGACTCTTGGAATCCATGGGAGCAAGTGGCTTTCCCTGTTTCTCCACTGCGCTTCCCGCGTGCTCCGGCCAAATCCTCCATACGCCGGAGACCTTTAGGGGTCTGCCCGTACTGTCCGCGCGATGAACAAGGTCCACTGCCTCCTTTGCGTCGGCGGCGTTTGCGATCTCTCCGACCAGTGGGAGGGCGACCTGCGGGGCGCGTCCCGCAAAATGCAAGTCACCGTCAAACTCCCCTGGGACCGGTGATCCCATTGACTTGTCTACGGTGAACGTCGCATGTATGGTGACTCGATTCTTATATTTCTCAATGAAGGATTTGTTGACCTCGATCTTTACTTCCGTGGGGGAGATGTGGGAATCGACCGAGATATATAGAATCGTCGCCTGCCGTACGAGGAAGCCGCAGCCACCGAGAAAATACAGGAGGACGAAGAGAGCTGGCACCAGTCGTGGCGCTGAACGCTTGGATCCGTATTTTGCTGTGTTCTCCTTCATTTGTCCGCTCCTGCGAATGCCCTTCAGATTGGTCAGTTCAACAGACTACCTCGGCCGATCGGAGTCCGGCTATCGTTTCTCACGAAATGCTGGACCCAGCAAGTCCTACTCGGTTACCAACGCCAACGGGCTCAGGGCCCTCCTCTGGTTTTATCGCTCGCTCTCAGGACATCCAGCGCTGAGGTTAGGTTGGTTCGGGGTTCATGCGGGCTCGCAACCGCCTCTGCTGACCCGGCGTCATGAAGTCGCGGGCGATGACGTCTTGGCAGATGCGAGCGAGAAAACTGTACCCTCGCGAGTCCGACACGAGCCAGCGGTTCCATTCGAGCTCATCCAATGCGACGTGCAGCTCGGCCTCGGGGAGTTCGACCCCCCGAGCCAGCTGGGCCTCGGTGACGCGGGGTCCCAATACTGCCGCGGCCCCCAGCACGGATTGTGCAGTTTTGCTGAGCCGACGGTATCCCACCCGCAAGGCGGCGACGACGTTATCCGGTAGGTCGGAGGGCAGCGTCTCGCTCAAAGTAGCGAGTGATCGTGGCCAGACGGAGCCAGCCTCTAGGGTGAGTCCGATCGACACGGCGTGCAACAGTTCCACGGCGAGCAGCGGAAACCCACCTGAATCGGCGAACACTCGACGAGTCACCCGGTCAAGCTGGTCGTCGTCATAGCTGGGCAGGGCCCACGCGGCCAGTCTACGTACCGCCGGTTCTTCGAGCGCAGGAAGCGGGATTGATGCACCGTTGAGATCGCGCCCCAGCTGGGACCGCAGGCGGTCGATGTCTTCACGCGGTCCCAGCACTCCGACCGCTAATACGACCAATAGCGGACGCTGGGCGAGGGTACGCAGCACGGCGCCGAGCGTAAGGAGGCTTTCCCGGTCAGCCCACTGTGCATCGTCGACCGCAAGGAACCCCGGTGCTTCGGCGGTCACCGCGGCGAGGATCTCCGGAAACGCCTGGCTTAGCGGATCGGCGCCCGACGCGGTCCGGCTCGCGGGAAACTGGTCGGCCCATTCCGGAATCCGCTCGCAGAATGCCGCCAACGCACGGGGCGAAGCGGTGGACAACCCGGGCGTGTCCAGCAATCCGCCAGCTGCAAGTCCGAGCAGCGCGCTCCCGGGCTGGGTGAGGTCGGACTCGACCGCCCGTACCAACGCCGAAGATGCCCCGTCCAGGACGGCCCGTTTACGGAGCTCATCGATCATGCGTGTCTTCCCAGTCCCGATATCGCCCTCGAGAATCACCAGGGTTGCGCGACCCGCTGCGGCGTTGCGCCACGCCACGACCATTTCTTGCAATCCCGACTGGCGTCCCACCAGCGGGGCTCGGCGGGTCGTGGGATGTCGGGTGGGAACGGGAGCGGTCATTCGAGCGCGATGGCCCCGGCGAATGCGGTCGGCGAACGCCTGAGTTTCGGCACTTGGTTTGGCTTGGAGCCGCTGGCCGAGTGCGGTCGCGAATGCCTCGTAGTAGGCTAGGGCTCCTGCCGGGTCGTCGGAGAGGGCTCGTCCCGCCATGACCGCCCGGGCCGCGAGATCCGAATCGGGGTCGAGGACGGCCGCGCGCTGCGCCGCATCCAACGCGAGGAATACGTTTCCGCCGTGAAGCAATTCGGAATGCCAATGCAACAGGGCATCTACCGAATGCTGTCGCCACCATCGACGCTCGGTGGAGAGCCAGTCCTCGAAGGGAGAGGCGTCGGGAACGCTGAACCCTTCCAGGAATTCACCGCGAATCAAGGTACACGCGTCGGCCCACTGGCCATTGGAGCGAAGCTCCTCGAGCCGGTCGACGTCCAGCCGCACGGCACTATCTGCCAGTCGGAGGTAGCCGGCCGAGGTGGCGATCGCATCGGGACCGGCCGCGCGGCGGATGATGCGAAGCGCCTCATTGAGGGAGTGACGACCGGCGGATTCAGGGCGTCCACCCCAAAGCAGATCGAGGATTTGGTCCCGAGCTCGGGTGCGGCGGGGCGAGCGGGCAAGATAGATGAGGACCGCGAAGTGCTTTCGCCAAGTCAGCTCGGTTGGAGCGGGGGCGCCGTCCACCGTAATGGCAATCGGGCCCAAGGTGCCGCACTCGATCACGACGGCGACTCGCAATGCAGTTGAGCCAGGCGCTGCCGGGCGGAGTCGGCGCGGACCGCAAAGGGAGGATCGCCCCGCCGCCAGACCCGAGCTACCTCGGCGTAGACGGCGCAAATTTCCCCGCTTCGGTCCCCCATCCGGTCGAGCAATTGGGCCCGTCGCCAGGCGAGAGCGGGGCCGAACGCCCAGTCGATCTCCCCCGGCTGGGGCGCACCGGTTGGAGCGGTCGACAACTGGAGGTGCTCGTATCCCCGCAGCTCCCACCGAGCGAGCTCTTGCTGGTTTTGACGCTCGAGCCACTCGGCGCGTCGGGTCCGGAGAAGGAGGTCGAGAAACAGGTCGTCTGGTTCATTCACATCGACGGACGGGAGCCGCCGGACCTGGGCCAGGGCGGCGCTCGCATTACCGTGATCGGCGGCGATGCGAGCCTCCACCAACGCGACCAGTCGCGGAGGCGCGTGCTCCCGGCGCAACGAATCGCCGAGCCGGGCGACGGTCCAAGGGGCACCCGGCGGTTCGGGGAGCATCGCGAGCATCCAAAGGGCGCGTTGGTGGAGCAGCGGCGCCGCCGCGTTCAGGGCGGACAATCGTTGTAGGGTTGCTCGGCTCGACTCTTCCAACCTGGTGTCCGACGGGTCGAGGATCAGTAGGCGCGCGGCTGCCCACTCGGCGAGAAAGAGCTCCGTTTCCACATCCGGATCGTGGCGCGCCAGCCGTTCGGCCGCCGCGGTTGCCGAGTCGAGTCGGCCGGCGGCTAGATATCCGAACAACTGCCCGAGAAGGCCGGAGCGCACCAGCTCTTGGCGCGGGCCTCGGGCGGCCAGCCGTCCGCCGAGGTAGACGGCCCCGTCCGGACTGCCGACCGTCAGCAGCACGCGCGGCCCCGCGGCAAGATACGGAGTCGCCTCGATCATAGAGTCGCTCAGGATCCGATCCGTGACTTTGCGCGCTTCGGCTTCCGGACCGAACCGCCACGCGTACCCCATCTGGAGCGTGTTGCTGAGGGCGTACGGCAGCCCCGCGCTCGCCGGAATTCCCCGCAAGTGAGCCAGCGAGCCCCGGGCCAACGAGTCGAGGCCATTTCGCAACGCGGCCCAGGCTAAATGTTCCCACCCAGGCGTAAACGACGGCTTGAGCTGGGTTGTCATGAGCAACGGTGCAATCGCCTCCTGGCTGAGGCGTCCGTACAGGGGTCCCCGATGAAACAACTCATCTCCCAGTCTGAACCAGGCAAGCGAGAAGTCGGGAAACTCGTGCGCGGCAGCCTCAAGTAGGTCATGGCGCAGCGGCCAACTGATACTACCAGCGCGAATCAGGGCCTGATAGTGGGGAGGGAAACGGTCGAGGTTTGCCAGGAGGTGGGCCTGTCGCTCGTCGGACGGGCTCGAGAAAAGCCAACGGCCGACGTCATTGAGACGATAGTCGCAGAGGAGGCAGGTGGTGTCGATCGTACGAGCCTCTAGGTAACGGGCATACGCCTCCTCCCATTGGGCCGCGCCGTACGCCCGTTCCGCCGCAAGCCAGGCTCGGAGACCTTCGGGGGAACTGGGGAGGGCCTTGCGCGGAAGCCGAGCATCGGTGGAGAGCTGGCCAAGGTAGAGTAATCGGAGCAGGGATTGAGTGAGGGAATCCACCAGGCCTCGCCAGGCGATTCCCGAAACGAGCGGAGAGGTAATCTCCTCATGGCCGGAAAGCCCAGGATTCTGCACTCGGACCAGGGCTCGGACCGAGTCGCCGACGGCTTCGAGCGAACCGGTGACTCGCACGCTATTCGCGAGTGCCGTTTGCGCTGGTCGGATCAGGGTGAGTCGGAACTCTGGGTAGTTCGCCAGGACTCGCGCGACGGCGGCAGTGATGGAGTCAGCGAGCGGAGCCAGCGTGGGCATGGCGTCGAACGCCACCAGGGTGATCGGTAGGGCCGCCGACTCGATGGCGGTGGGCTGCCGAATCCCGATGTAGAGGCCGACGATCGTCAGAGCGGCGATGGCCACTGCGGCGGCCATTCTCCACCAGCTACTGAACCGGGGACTCGAGCCAAGTGCTGCCTCGAGCGCCTCGGCGGAGGGCCAGCGTTTTGTCGCGTCGAGGGCAAGGCAACGCTGGAGCGGCGCGATCCACCGACGCGGCACTCGCGACCAATCCCCGGACTCCGGCGCCGACGCCGGCACCCAGCGCGATCCGGTAGTGGCTTCGTACAAAACGAGCCCGATCGCATAGAGATCAGTCTCGGTACTCACCGAGCCGCCCGCCAGCTGCTCGGGCGCCATATACGCCCGCGTACCGACGAGCGTTCCGGGCTCGGTTCGGTCTGCTTCAGAGGAGGAAGTCTGGTCGCTTTGGGCGATCCCGAAGTCGCCGAGCACGGCCCGGTCCGGGTAGAGCAGAATATTCCCGGGTTTCAAATCACGATGCACGATTCCCTCGCGATGGACCGCTCCCAGGCCACTGAGTAGGTCGATCGCCAACCTCCGCACCTCGCCCTCCTCCAGTGGGCCTTCTGCCAAGTGATCGGCGAGACTCTTGCCTCCGGCATAGTCCATGACGTAGTAGAACAGGCCGTCTGCCTCACCCGCATGATGAATCGTGATGATGTTCGGGTGATTGAGCCGGGCGAGAATGCGGGCTTCGCGGAGGAACCGCTGGGCCGCTAGGGCGGTGGCGTGCTCGGGCCGCAACACTTTGATCGCCACGACTCGCCGGAGCGCCGGATCTCGCGCCAGGACCACTACGCCCATGCCGCCACTCGACACTGGCTCCAGCACTTCGTACTGGGGTAGAAGAGCGTTGCGGAGGCGGTCGAGCAAAACGTTCATTGGATCCACTGATGCGTGGGCTGGCACCTGACGGTTCGATGACAAAGGTATCGAGGCCAGCAGTATCATGCAGCCGGTTCCCTCAGGCCGCTACCACAAGCGGGGATGGCCGCCACTGGGAGAGATGGTGCGGCTGGTCGCGAAGGTAGGCGCGGATGGACTGGATTCCGCTCGGCGTGATCCTCTCCAAGTTGTACCCGCGTGCCAACCGCAACTCTACGGCCGGAGGACCGACACGATCGCGCGGTGCCAGGAACGACGTCCCGCCTTCCAACGCTGGAGGAGCCCGCACAGGTCAGGGCGGGGCGCCAACACATGGACGTGAGCCGCGACGGCGCCGATCCCGATGACCCGGACGCGTATTCGGCGGTGCTGCCTAGTCCCCCTTGGGTACGCCTCGAAACAAAGCCGCGACGTCGATCTTGAGGTCCCGGCCTCCCGGCGAGCGCCAGGTGAGGTCGGTGACGTGCGGCACGTCTCTCGGACTGCCGGCATGCGATACGAACACCCGCTCGAGATCGAGGTCCACTAGCCACACCTCCACCACGCCAACTTCCAGGTATCCGTCGCGCTTGTACTCCCGGTCATAGATGCGGGATCCGGTGCCGGAAACCTCCACAGCGAGCCAACGATCGCGAACCGCCTCCCAGCGAGGAGCCGTCGTGGGGAGCCGTCCCACGAGTATGTCTGGCTCGAGTAGCACACCGGGTCGGATCCGGATTTCGCCGGGTGCCCACACGGTTATCCCGGGTTCATCCTGAAGAAATGTGACTAGGGTTGCCGAGAGGTGCGTAGCAATTGTTTGGTGGGGAAGACCTGGTCCCGGGGTCACGAGTAACAGGCCGTGGAGCAGTTCGTACCGGTTCCCGTCGTCGGGGAACGCGTCCACCTCGTCGACCGTAAATTGGCGCAGGGCTGGCATGGCCATAATTTGAGGGCTCGGCATGTGAGGGCGCAACTCGGCATTCGCCAAGATTGTCGCTGCACTCACCTGGGGCGCTAACCGCTTTGCTCGATCGGGCACCCGTCAAAACGCAGTTCGGCGCCCGTCATGGCGACTGTTGTACGACCGGTCCAAAGCGGCAACGTGCCAGGAATGCCCGGACGCTGGTGGCTACGGAATCGGCCTCGACCCCACGACGTTTACCACAATCCGGGAACTCTGGCTCGGTGACCGGTAGACCCGCTGGCTCGCCTTCTGGAAATCGGACTCCACCGCGCGATAGATATCGACGAACCGCTGCGGATTCCGATCGACGAGCGGAAACCAACTCCCCTGAATCTGGACGAGAAGCCGGTGGCCACGCGGAAAGGTGTGGAAGACGTCGGGCATGACGAAGTCGAGTTTAGTCACCTGGCCCGGGACGAGGGGCTCGGGCTTTGCGAAACTGGTGCGGAACTTGGCCCGGATCACGTCGCCGCGGACCAGTTCCTGAAAACCGTCCGGGTGGACGTCGATCAGCTTGACCACCCAATCACCGTCGGTTCCGGTGGTAGAGACGTACAGTTCCGGGCTCACCGGTCCGGCAATAGTGAAGTCTTCGGTGAGGGGCTCACCATGATAGGTGACCAGGTCGGCGCGGCCGTCGGCAAAGCGCTGGTCCTGAGCCATGTAGTCGGGGTCCATGTCTGTGCTGTTGGCCGGGACAAACGGCATCGGGTGCGCCGGATCCGTTGCCCATTCCTCGTATTCGGGTCCCGAGCCAGCACGAGGCGATGAGAAGGACAGCGTCTTGCCCGCACCGAGGTAGATCGATCGCGGCGCACTCTCCTTGGGTGGCCACGTGTCGTAGGTCCGCCAATGGTTGCTGCCCGTCTCGAACACCCAGGCCTTCGGGTGGCCGGCCCATCCCGTTCCCTTGAGATGTCCCTCGAAGAACGGGAACAAAATTCGGCTCTGGTACTCCTCCGACGAATTGATGCCGAAGTCGAGCTTTCCAACCGTGCGGCCGGAGTCACGGGCCCACTGGCCGTGGTACCAAGGGCCAATAACGATGGCGTTGTCCGTACCGGGGCTCTGGCGTTCGATTGCTTCGAAGACGTGGAGCGCGCCGTAAAAATTGTTGGCGTCGTACCAACCGCCCACGGTGAGCACGGCCGGTTTTACGTTCTTCAGGTGAGGTAGAATGTTGCGGGCGCGCCAGAAGGCGTCATAGGAACCGTGCTCCATCATTTCGGTCCAGCCGGGGACCTGGCCCTTGAAGTACCTGGCGTCGGCGTTGGCAAGCGAGCCCAAGCCGAGGAAGAATTGGTAGCCGTCGGTAGTTCCGAAGTCGAAGGGTTTGCCGCACGTCATGGCGGCACCGGTGCCGAGCCGCCCGCACGCCGCCATGAAATTGAAGGTCGAGGTCAGAAAGAATGCGCCGTTGTGGTGCGTGTCGTCGCCCAAGAACCAATCCGCTTGCGGGGCCTGCGGCGACACGGCTTTGAGAGCAGGATGAGCACCGATCAACCCTTCGGCGGCGAAAAAACCCCCGTAGGAAATTCCCCAAAGACCCACTCGGCCGTTGTTGCCGGCGACGTTCTTGATCAGCCACTCGATGGTGTCGTACGTGTCGGTGCTCTCGTCAACGTCGTGGTTCCCGCTCTTCACCGATCGATTTGGCGTCATGTGGACGAAGTGGCCCTCGGACCGATAGCGGCCCCGAACGTCCTGGCTAACAAAGACGTATCCGGCCTCGGCGAAGCGGGGTCCTGGTCCGAGCAAGCGGGCATATATCTCCGGACCGTAGGGACCGGAACTGTACGGCGTTCGGGTGAGGAGAATCGGGTACGGTCGACTCCGATCCCTGGGGGCGTAGATCGCAGTGAAGAGCTTCAGGCCGTCCCGCATCGGGATCGCGACCTCGCGCTTCTGATAGTGAGCACGAAGGTAGGTTGTGTCAGGCCAACTCTTGATTTGCGCCAGGGCAGGAGTCGTCGGAGCAAACGTCCCGGCGAACAACGCGCCGTAGCCAAGCAGTTTCGCGAGGGTCATGGATATTCCGTACGAATGAGGGGCGAACTCAGCTCTTAGGATGGAGGGGAGCTACCGATGACGCAAGCGGTGCTGCCGGCGCTGGGCCCGGTCGGCCAAAGGTGCCGGCGTTCCCGTGAGGGCACCAGCTCGAATCCGGCCAGCGAGAAATGCTCGTCCAGGGCGAGGGCTTGGCGGGACCGCATCACCTCCAAGCTCACCGCGTCGGCGAGACTCAACCGCTGGTCGTGGTGTCGCCGCAGCCACCGGTCTACGGCGGCCCGCTCCAGGTCCCGATCGGCGAAAACCACCTGGTGAGTCGGGTCTTGATAGAGACTGTCGAGGAACCGGAGCCCCTCGGCGCCACCACGAAAACGCGTGAGCAGAATCTGCATCTCCGCGACCACCAGATTGGTCGTGACCAGCCGGACCCCACTCTCGATCCACTCGCGATAGGCGGTACGCGCCGGCCGGTGCTTCGCTTCCCTTGGGCTCAAGGCGGCGAACCATCCGGACGTGTCGAGGAACACCGTTTTCACAGGCGCTTTTTGCGGGAGTCGTGGTAGGCAGCGGCCAGGAAGGCGTCATGGTCGGCAGCGACCTTCGTCGGCCAACCCTCAGCGCTGCCCTCCGTGAGGAATCGGAGCATCGGACTCGCTCCGCCCTGCTCGGCGGCATCGCTCCGGATTCCGCGGCGGAGGGGCCGAGATGTCCGCGTTTGGATATATTGGGGTCATGACCGATCCTCGGCCCGCTACGAGCCAGCGGCTGCTGTCGCTCGATGTGCTCCGCGGCGCCATCATGGTACTGCTCATGCTCGAGAGTACCCAACTCTACGACCGCCTGGCGGAGCTCCCCCAAGGCGCGATCCAGAGCCTGGCGCTCCAATTCCACCATCATCCCTGGCATGGCCTCCGCTTCTGGGACTTGATCCAGCCGGGCTTCATGTTTATCGCCGGCAGCGCCCTGGCGTTGTCACTCCATCGTCAGGAGACTCTGGGCGTTGCGTGGAGCCAGTCACTGCGAAAGGCCCTCCGTCGTTCCGGATGGTTGTTCTTCTTCGGCGTGCTGGACTACGCGGTTCGACCGGGCGGATTGTCATTCGAGCTGTGGGACGTCCTGACCCAGCTGTCCTTCACTTTGCTGGTGGCGTTTCTCATCTACCACTGGCCGATGGGCCGACAGATCGCCTTCAGCATCGGACTCCTCGTCTTAACCGAGGTCCTCTATCGGTGGACTCGCGTGGCCGGCTTCGATCAGCCCTTCACCGATCAGCACAACTTCGGTAACTATGTCGACTGGCTGCTGATGCGGAAGATCAACCCGGAGGGCTGGGTCGCGATCAACTGTCTTCCGACCGCGGCTCATACAATCTGGGGCGCGGTGGCCGGTAGGCTGCTGCTATCGGGCCGCCCCGCTACGGCGAAGATTCGCGCGTTGGTAGTCGCGAGCCTGGTTGGGCTCGCCGCGGGTTACGCGATGGACGCGACGTTCACCCCAATCATCAAGCGCATCGCCACGACGTCGTTCGTGCTGGCGTCCGGCGGCTGGTGCCTGTTGGCGCTGGCCGTCTTCTACTGGTGGATCGATATTCGCAACCACCGGACCGGCTGGCAGTTCTTCACCATCGTCGGGATGAACTCGCTGTTCATCTATCTGTTCTTCGAAATCATCGGCAACCGATGGTTCACCGCCTACGTCGGCAGCATTACGAACGGGCTGATGAGCTGGGCGAGTGTGCCGGCCGTCGCTATGGGGATCATCACGTCGCTCGTCGTGTTCTCTTTCGAATGGGAGATCTGTCGGTTCTTGTATCGGAGAGGGATTTTCTTCAAAGTCTGACTTTGGCCACTCCTTGATCACGGTCGAGCAACAGTGATGCCCCCCGCGACCTTTGCGACTTTGCGGTGCCCTGTTGTCGACCATCACCGCGAAGGCGCAAAGGACGCATAGGAGGGAGGGATAGCGGGCATCTGGGTGCACGCCTCGACCGTGCAACAGAGGCCAGCGCAACGAAATTCATGTCGCTCCATAGCGCTAGTGCAGGGGTGGAACCCGGAAGTCTCCCACCAGGCCGGCGTGATCCGAGGGCCAGATTAAACCGCCAGGACCCTGCAGGCGTTCCCAGGCGGACATCCCGACCCGAATCTCCGTTCCCAGCAGCACGCCTGCCGGTTGGTCGAATCCTCGCGCGAACACAAAGTCGATCCGTTCTTGGCACTGGGACTCACGATTGGTGAGGTCGGGCGAGAAGCAATCACCAGTGAACCCTGGCTGTCCGGAGTGGAGTTTCATCCAGGTATCGCTGAATCCCGCCCCCGCCAAAACCTGATTCATGAGTGAACCGGGGGTGTCGTTCATGTCCCCGACCACGAGGACCATCGGCGCCGCGCCGACGACCCGGGCGATTTCAGAGGCCTGCGCGGCCCGGAGCCGGCTGAGCTGCGAGTAGCTGCCCGGGCCGAGGTCGGACTCGAGATGGGTGGTCACCAGCGTATACGGCCATCCCGCGATCGTGACCGGGGCTACGATGTAACCGGCCTTCTTGTCGATGCCGGGAGCGAGGAGGCCGATGTTGAACTCGAAGGTCCGCGCGATCACGCCGGCTCCGACCTTCACCCGGCTCGCGTCCACGAGGAGCACATCGCGATCGATCAGCTCGATTCCAGGGAGCGGCTGAAGGTCGCTATCCACCACGTTCGCCGCTACAACATACGGCAAGTGGGCCTTGGCGATCTCGGCCTGGAGAATGGCGAGGTAGTCCAGATCGATGACGACCGGAACCCCCAACGGGTTGAGGTCGGCGTGAATCCGGTACACCTCCTGAAGTCCGACCGCGTGGGGGCGATTGAGAGCGATTTCGCCGACGATGGCTTTGGCCCGAGTGTTGAAGCCGGTCGCCATCAAGGTGGCGATCGACGCTTGCAGCACCGGGACGAAGATGTTGGGATCCCCGGTGGACAGCGCCGCAAGCGCGGCATCGGCGTTGAATCCGATGTAGACATTGCGGGTCATGATTGAGACGTTGCGACCGCCACCCTCCCGGCCTTCGTTCAGTTGCGGTGTCGGCGTTGGTCCGGCCGGCGTGGATGAGTCGCCGCACGCGCTCACCAGAGCGACCCCGGCCGTGGCGAGCAGGCGTGAAAAGTGTTTCATGGCCCCTCCCGGTGAGTGTTCCGATCATTGAATGCCGCCCGACCATTGTCGCCGTGTGGAGTCAAGAGGACGTCAAGGGGCAGCTTTCCTTCACCGCGCTCTGCAATCCCTTTCACTAGCGGCTCGCTACGGTCCGTCCTAGAGCACTCAACGCAAACCAGCGATGGCAGCAAACGTCACCGAATTCGAGGATTGAGACGGCTGGCGACAGGGGGGGCACTACAATGACGGGATGCAGGGGTGGGACTCAGTGGAGCCGCATGATTGCGCTCCTCCTGCTTGTGACCTATCTGCCGAGTTGCGTGGTGAGCTCATGGCACGCGCAAACCGCCCCCGTTCCGGAAGTCATCGCATCGGAGCGTCCCGACCGCGTCCAGGTGACCCTGTCGGGTGGCGGAAAGGTGGAGCTCTATGCGCCGGCAGTGACCGGCGACAGTCTAATCGGATATCCCTCGTGGCGGAAAGAGAGCAACGCGCGGATCGCGATTGCAATTCGGGACATTCAAGGCGCCGCCATCTCCAAACCAGACGGAGGGAGGACCCTACTGCTTACCGGTTTCGGTCTAGGAGTCATCGTGCTGCTGGCTGCTTTGGTGGCGCACTACCTCAACCAGTCCGAAAAGATTCAATTATAACGGATGCTGCGATTAGCAAACCCGCCTCATGGGAGCGTCGCCAGTCGCAATGCTGCGGTGTTGTGTCCTGTCAGCTCGCCGGTTGAAGGAACGCTCTCGGGCCGCCGCTCCACGTTCCCGTGAGAGCGGCGCTGATTGCGGGGCGCGCGGTTGCCCCTTCGATCTGCTCGGTGCTACTCCGCCGTGGTCGGGTCGATCATCGTTTGAATCATCGAAACTCGGTTCGCGGGAAACCCGCCCAGGCGGGCGTGCTCTCGAACCATCTCTTCGCTCGGTGCACGGTAGATGCAGTAAATCCGATCGTCGGTGACGTAGCTATGGATCCACTGGATCTGGGCACCGAGTTGATTGAGTACGGTGCACGATTTCTGCGAGATCGCCTTCAGTTCAGAACGAGTAAGTTTTCCCGCGCCGGGAATATCGCGTTCGATCACATACTGCGGCATGATGGCCTCCAGGGGTAATGGTTGTTAGTTCGTGGATGATAGCTAGGAGCAACTAAAGCTCGCGGCGTCGTCAGTGTTCCCGGTCCCTTTGTAGCGTGGGGTTCGCGGGTAGGGGCAAAGCAGACGGGTCATCGGGACGGCCTTTGTTGGATCGACCGGCGGGTCACCAGGGCGAGTGCCCTTGGCGATGATCCACTCCGGCGCGACTCCTTTCTCGACCCAGCGGACGAGCGCTGCATGCACGTCGCGGTCGGGATTGTTGCTGCTCGGACCAACTAGGCCGAGGTTCCCGAAATCGTTCGGCCCGATTCCACCGGCGCAATGGCTCATACCGGGTACCATGAAGAGTCGATAGAAGTCCGCGATGGCTTTCCCATTGGTGCTGCCGACGGCCGCTTTCACCCGGTCGTAATACTCGATGGAGCCAAAGGCCGGGATGGCGGCGTCGCCCCATCCGTGATACTGAATCAGCTTGCCTCCGTGGTCGCGGAACGGGCGGAGATCGGGGTCATTCGAATCGAGCGCCGGGGCGGACTTCCGCAGGGCCGTTCCCAAATCCCGGTCGAAGTCGAAGGTGCGATAGTCCCACTTGGCGTCTTCGAACACCATGTTCGCATAGAATGTGGTTCCGAACCACCCCTGGAACGGGAGGCCCATCGGTGACGCGCCGCCGGTGATCCACAGATCCCAGTTGCCGGTTACCGCCTCGGTGCCTGGGACCGTTCCGGCGTAGATCTGCTCCCCGGTTCGAGGGTTCTTGGGCCCCTGATAAATCTTACTGAGGGCTTCCACCTGGCCTGGCGTAAGGCAATTCGGTCCATCCGCGCCGGGGCAGCGGAGCTGGGCCGGGTCGAAATGGCAACGACGCGGGTCCTCGATCAAACCATCTTTCACCCCATCCAGTTCGTCGCACGCCGCTACGACCGCGCGCTGAATCACGGGGAGCTTCGTGATCGGAATCGCGTTTGCGGGGGTTTCGGTCAGCGCCTTCCAATTCCAGACCCCCGCGGTGAGGAGGCGAGTCCAACTGTTGGCCGGGGCGCCAACGATGATGCCATTGAAATCTAGGGGATAGCGTTGCGCCTCCATCAGCGCCTCTCGCCCCCCATCAGAACAGCCGAAGAAATAGGACAGCGAAGGACCCTTGCCATAGAAACCCTGTAAAATCTCCTTGCCCTGAACCGCGGTCTCATGTACCGCGCGATGTCCGAAGTCCACCACTTTCTCGGGATGGCCGATCGCGAAGGTGGGGGTCGGTCCGATATGGCCGTTGTCGGTCGCCGCCGTCACATAGCCGCGGGCCACACCGGCGGCCAGCCCGCCCGGGTTGATGCTGCCGGCATACCCGCCGTTCCCGATCTGCTCGAACTTGCCATTCCAGTTCGCCCGGAGCGGCAGCCATACCTCGAAATGAATCTCCGAGTCATCGCTCGGCCGGGCCACACCCTGGACCTTACAGTAGGCGGGCAAGTCCATCGCCATGGACGGTGTGGGGCCGTCGGGCGGAGCAAACTTGCCGGCCGGTACCGTCGCGGCCGAGGTGATGCTCGCGCGGGCGAGCTTGAGCTCGGTCAGTCGTTCGCAGGCTTGTTGGGCGCGGGCTGGCAGCGAAATGGCAACACCTAGACCTAAGCCGACCAGGGTGACCCGTGTTCGCATGTGATTCTCCTTGAATTTCGATCGGGTAAGATAGAGAATCTAGCTCGACTTGCGGCTCCGGGCCTCTTTTCCATTACCGCGGCCCAGTCCGGGTGGGGAGGGAGTATGACCGGCTAGCGCTCCAAAGGCCGTTACCTAGATTGTCTAGGTACCGCGAAAAATGTGAGGGAGCAATGTTCCAGGCTTGTCTTGGAGCTGGTACTGCGACTCATGCTCCGAGTGTTGGCGGCCCCCGGAGCCACTGGTTAGTCCAGCCCCGTCCGGCGCCTAGAGAGTGACGGGGTTTGCAGTTAACGAACCATGACGCCGAGCGGCACCCGAAATTGGTTGACCCCGGTGCCCGGCACACCCAAAGTCGTCCACTTGGTGCCGCTCATGTCGTCAATCCGAACGATCCGGGCAGCCCGATAGTCGGCGATGTAGATCTTGCCGTTCTTATCGACCCATATTCCAGCCGGGCCGTTGAAATGGTCCGTGGAGTTGGGGGGACCACTCAGCACCGTCCAGTTCGTGCCACTCATGTCGTCGATCCGCACCAGACGGTTGTTGAGGTCATCCGTCACGTAGATCTGGCCGGCGCTCGTTGCGTAGATGCCACGGGGACTCGTGAACTGATTCTTCCCGGTGCCGTACCCCCCGAATGCGATCCAGTTGGCGCCGGTCATATCATCCATTCGGATGATCCGGTTGTTTCCCCCAAAGTCGGTGATGTAGATTTTTCCGGCGCCATCGACGAAAACGCCGA
>JANYKV010000008.1 GCA_025358055.1 Gemmatimonadota bacterium | reverse complement strand
GTCGGTGCCCGCGGCGAGCAGAATCCCGGCGTCGAAGAGGCGCTTTGCGTTCGCGCGCGCGGTCTCAAACCGGGTCCGGGCGCCGGCCACCCGGGCAGAATCACCGGCGAGCGACGCAAACGCGCGTACTTCGTCCAACATCCACGGTGGCATCGTCGACCGGATCAGCGGTTGGGTCAACAACTCAGGATCCTGAAGTCGGCGGCGGGTAAACGATTCAAACACCACGAGAGTGGTGATCGACGCCACGTGTCGTTCGGTCATGACCTGGATGGTTTCGTCCGTGACCGGGACGGTGCCAAGATGCGCGAACGCGGCAATGCCCGAGCGCGCGATCGGGGCCGTGCCGTTGCGGCCCCACATGTCGGCGATCACTCGGAGGGAATCCTTGCTGGCCTCCCGGACGAGCGCGGCGAGCAAGGCGTCCGACAGGCCGCCGTACGCTTTGACCCCGTCGACGTGGGCCGCCTTCACCACCCGGAGGAACCCGGGGAGCTGTTCTTCGGTTGAAATTGCGAACGAGATTGGCGGCCAGACCGGCGTTCCGCCGTCGAAGAGGGGTCCCAACATGCGAATCTCGGGGCCAGCCAGCCGGCCCGCCCGAATTTCATCCCGCATCTGCTGGACATAGGGCAGTACGTTGCCGCAATCGAGAACGGTCGTGACCCCGGCGTAGAGCAGCGCATTCAGGTAGCGGTTGAAGCCGAGGAAATCGACGCCTTCGCCGTCCCATCCTCCCGCGAGATGCACGTGGAAGTCGGCCAACCCCGGCATGACGGCGCCGCCCTTCACATCAATGATTCGTGCATCTGGCGGCGCATGTATTTCTGGACCGGGGCCGACGGCGGTGATGCGATCCCCACGGATGAGGATCGTGCCGTTCCGAATCGGGGCGCCGCCGTTGCCGTCGATGATGAGGGCATGAACCAGCGCCAGGGGGCGGGCTCCGGTGCTGGCCGGGTGGGCACCGCGAGGCGCCCGGTGGTACGCTGGGACACGGCGCGCCGCATCTTCCGCTCGAGCTCCTTGGAGCGAAGGAAGAATGAGGGCGGAGCAGAGCAGACTAAGCCAACGCATATTCGTCTCCTGGGGTCCAAGCCATCGCGCAAAGTTCCTTGAAGGCGCCCACGTACCGGGGCACCACCGGGTCAGGCTGGGGGTTTCGGCGTGGCGTACGTTCCGCGGCCCACGGCGACGAGGGTACCGGTCGCGTCCCGCACTTCCACATCCGCGATCGACACGGTGCGTCCAATCTTCACGGCTCGGCCCCAGGCCACGAGATCTCCGCGGGAAGGGCGCAGCCAATCGACGCGGAGGTCGATCGTCGGTAAGGCGGCATTCAATTTGGTCACCAGGGCATAGTCGCCCGCAATATCGATGAGCGCGCTCACCACGCCACCATGCAGCCAGTCGGAGCCATCGGCGCGGAGAAACTCCGGGCGTAACGGGAGCCGGATTTCGACCTCGCCGTCACCCGCGCGAATCAGCTCCAATCCGAGCCATTTCTGAAACGGAGACTCGTCGAGCCGCAGGGTAGGCGCCGTCACACGCTTGGCCCCCCGCCGACAAAGGTCCACCGGGCGGTCGCGTCGGATCGAACCTCGAGGGAGGTGCTGGCGCCGAAATGATGCATGGAGGGCTTGCCGGGCGCACGGTCCAACCGGAAGGTCAACTCTCGCACCTCGGACCGCCGTTCTTCTTCGGGTTCCACCCGCAATTCGATATCAGGGCCTCGGGCCGCCCATCCGGCCGGGGTGGGCCGTACGGAGTAGCCGAGTGCTTCGAGCAGCAGGGCGAAACGACGGCTCTCTTCCCGGGAGAGGCCCAGCCGCATTCCCACGAGGTCCCCGAGTAAGCGCGTCGCGCCGGTGCCCGCGACGAACGATCGGTACCGGTCGAGTACTGCGCGACGGGATATGCCGGATTCGCCCCGGGAGACCTCGGGATGCCAGTGCGTCAAGAAGTCGCGATGGTATTCCATGACCCATGCGTAGAGCGGAATGACGGGTCCATCGAAACGCATGGGCGTCGTGTGAAACCACGGCAGGTCGACTCCATCGGTATTCCGAACCCGCAGTTCAGTCGCGACCTTGCTGTGGAGCGCCGCCTCGATCCGGCGGCACCCCTCCAGAACGCCGCCCGCTTCGTCGCCTCCGAACGCCAGGCCGATCGGCCGGTCCGAGGTGAAGACGGAATCGTTGACATCGAAAAACTCAAAGTAGGTGGAGGTCCCGTAGAGATAGAACCCTGACCATGACATCGCGGGCCCGGCGATGGTGGTCCGCTCCTCGACCGCCGCGAACTCCTCGCGCAGAAACCGCGATTCCTTCAGAGCCGCGTAAGCTTCGGAATCGATCACCAAGAAACAGTGGTTGAGCGGAAATTCCATGCATTCCCCAGACCGAGACGGTTGCTTTTGCACGTCGCCCCGAAAGTGTACACGATTTGGGATTGGCCGCTAGGGTCTCTTCGCGATAGCTTGCACCACATCCCCCAGCGATGGTGCCGCCGATGTTGACCGTCATTCTTGCACTGCTCCCCTGCTCTCGAGTACCGATCCCGTCTCCGGATTCGACGGTGTATGCGGTGCTCATGTTCGGTCACCGGGCCGGCCAACAAACCGTCTGGCATGCGAGCGCAGCCGATTGGCGCGCAACCTTTTCCTACAACGATCGCGGGCGCGGGCCCTCGCTCACCACACATATCCAGCTGAACGGCAACGGAACCCCGGCGGAACTCGAGACGACCGGAACGGACTATCTCAAGAATCCGGTGGCGGAGCACTTCACGCTCACGGGCGCCGAGGCCCGGTGGACCAACGCTGCCGAGGCGGGGGCCAAGACCTCGCCCGGTCCCGCATTTTACTCGAGTTTCGACGAACTGCCGCTCGAATCGGCGCTGATGGCGCGCGCTCTTCTTCGCGCTCCGAATCATTCGCTCGATATTCTGCCGCAGGGGCGGGCCCACCTGGAGCGACTTCAATCGATCCCAGTGCAGGGCGCCGAGGGGCAGCGGGTGGTGACCCTGTACCTCATCACCGGTCTCGGCTTCACGCCGGCATCAATCGTCCTCGACGAACACAACGAGTTCTACGCCTCGGGAAGTTCATGGACGATGGTGATTCGCGCGGGGTACGAGCAGACGGCGCCCGCCGTCCTCAAGCTGATGGCGAACGCGGCCTCGAGCCGCCAGAGGAATTGGGCGAGTCGTTTGACGCATCGGCATCGAGGCGCGATCGCGATCACCGGCGTAACCGTGTTCGATGCCGAGTCGGGAACGAACGTACCGGACCAAATGGTGGTGATATCCGGCAATCGGATCAGCGCGGTCGGGCCGTCCAAGTCTTTCAAAGCGCCTCCAGGAGCCCTGATCGTCGCGGGACACGGGAAAACATTACTTCCCGGACTGTGGGACATGCATGTGCATATTGGCGACGACGATGGCATCATGCAGCTGGCGGCTGGCGTCACCATGGTACGAGACATGGCCAATGACACCGACGAGCTGCTGGCCCGGCGACGACGCTTCGACGCGGGAACTCTCCTCGGCCCCCGGGTCATCCTCGCCGGGTTCATGGACGGCCCAGGCCCCTATGCCGGCCCGACCAAAGTGCTGGTGTCGACGGCGGAGGAGGTCCGGGCGGCCGTGAACCACTATGCCGACCTGGGCTATGTCCAGATCAAGATGTACAGCTCGGTCAAACCAGAATTGGTGCCGGTGATCATCGAGGCGGCCCACGCACGTGGACTCCGCGTCAGCGGCCATATTCCCGCCTATATGACGGCGGAGCAGCTGGTGCGGATGGGCTCCGACGAAATTCAGCACGCGAATATGTTATTTCTCAATTTCTGGGGCGACTCCATCAAGGAGACGATGACCCCACTCCGATTCACCGCCGTCGCGCGAAACGCCGCTGGCCTCGACCTCTCGTCCGAACCGGTCCGGCGGTTCATCCAACTACTCGCCGACCATCAGACTGTGGTCGACCCGACAGTGAACGTGTTTGAGAACATGTTTGAAGCGCGGAAAGGGCAAACCGAACCTGGAATGACCGCCGTGGCGGAACGAATGCCGGTGTCCGTCCAGCGTGGATTTCTGGGCGGCGGGCTTCCCGTCCCCGAAGGCATGGACCAACGCTATCGTGATTCGTTCCAAGCCATGCTGCGCATGGTGAAGTTGCTCTACGATGCCGGCGTGCCGCTGGTCGCGGGAACCGACGCTCTCCCCGGCTTCGCCTACCAGCGCGAGCTTGAATTGTATTGCTCCGCGGGCATTCCCAATGCCGCCGTCCTTCAGATCGCGACGCTCAAGGCCGCGAAGATCATGAAACGCGATGGGGAGCTGGGATCGGTTGCCGTGGGGAAACTCGCGGACCTGATTCTCGTCGATGGCAACCCGCTGGAACGAATGAGCGACATCCGAAAAGTGTCCCTCGTAGTGAAAAACGGCGCGATGTATCGGCCGGCTGAGCTGCTGCGTGCCATCGGGGTGAAGCCGTAGACTCTCGTCCATCCCTTGGGACCTTAGTCGGACGGCGCTGGTACCCGCCGGGCCGTATCGGGTGCACCCGGCGGTCCAACCCGCGCGTGGCTGCCCCCAGGGTCGCCATCCCACACCCAAGCGACGTTCCGCGATCCACCCCGAAGCACGAGACATTGGTGGACCAGCTGGCCGACCGTACGAACGGTCTCGACGGGTGTCTGAAAACGTGACAGGAGTTTCCGGAACCAGCCAGTCCGTACCAATTCGATACCGAGTCTCCACCAAGTGCCATCTTCGGCGGGCTGATGAGCGAAATAGACCTGGAGCCGAAAGCCCCGCAACTTGCAACGAACCAGCCAACCAACATCATGCCAGTTTTGCACTCGTTTGCAGCGCAAACCGCCCGACACCAGGCAATCGCGTAGGGTCAGGGCCAGATTGAGGCCATGCGGACTTGGGTGTTCCAGGTGTTCGGGAACGGACGATTGAAAGGCAGCGAAAAGGGCCGGTCGAGTAGTCATCCAGTGACCGGCGCTCATCAAGAATTGGGCCGCGCGCGGTCCTACGCCGTCTTTGTGGTGGCAGCGTCCTGCAACTGCAACTCTTCGATGGCGATTTCACGCATCTTGAACTTCTGCACCTTCCCAGTGACCGTCATTGGGAATTCGGCCACGAACTTGATATGGGCTGGCACCTTGAAGTGGGCGATTTGTCCGTGACAAAACGCTTTGACTTCGTCCAGCGTAAGGGACACGCCCTCGCGTGGTTTGACCCAGGCCATGATTGCTTCACCATAGCGCGTGTCGGGTACCCCAATCACTTGCACGTCCGCGATTTTCGGATGGGTATAGAGGAACTCCTCGATTTCACGGGGGTACACATTCTCTCCGCCGCGGATGATCATGTCTTTGATCCGCCCGACGATATTCACGTAGCCCTCGTCATCCATGGTGGCGAGATCACCGGTGTGCATCCAGCGCTCCGCGTCGATGGCCTCCGCGGTGCGCTGCG
Source organism: Gemmatimonadota bacterium (assembly GCA_025358055.1). Lineage (GTDB taxonomy): Bacteria > Gemmatimonadota > Gemmatimonadetes > Gemmatimonadales > GWC2-71-9 > JANYKV01. Next base: position 35,942 of record JANYKV010000008.1, on the reverse strand, counting down.
AGTCGGCCCAATACCCCAACATCACGGAGTATCCTCGCGTGAGTAGCTCGCCGGGGGTTCCGCGCGGCACCGTGCGTCCGCTCGCGGGGTCCACGATTTTCACTTCCACATGGGGATGCACGCGTCCGACCGTACCGACCCGCTTCTCCAGAGGATCGGCCGCCCCGGTCTGCGTCGATACCGGTGAGGTCTCGGTCATGCCATAGCAGATCGTGACCTCGTTCATGTGCATCCTCGAAATCACTTGCTTCATCACCTCCACCGGGCACGGAGACCCAGCCATGATCCCGGTCCGCAAGGTCGAGAGATCGTACTTGCCGAAATCGGGATATTCGAGCTCCGCGATGAACATGGTCGGCACACCGTAGAGACTCGTGCAACGCTCCTGCTCGACCGCCTCGAGCACTGCCTTGGGTTCGAAAGCCGGCGCCGGAATGACGATGCAGGCACCATGGGTAGTGCAGGCTAGGTTACCCAGGACCATTCCGAAACAGTGATAGAATGGCACCGGGATGCAGACCCGGTCCGCCACCGTATACCGGCACCCTTCCCCAATTTGGTACCCGTTGTTGAGGATGTTGTGGTGCGACAGGGTCGCGCCCTTGGGGAAGCCGGTGGTTCCGCTGGTGTACTGGATGTTGATCGGCTGATCGAACTCGAGCGAGGCCATACGGTTGTGGAGGTCATCGGCGGATACCTGGTCGCCGGCATCGAGCAAAGCGTCCCAACCGGGCGTTTCCAGAAAGATGACCCGCTCCAACCCCGGGAGATTCGGCCGCACCTCCTGCACCATGGCGGCGTAGTCACTGGTCTTGAACTGTGTCGCCGCCACGAGCACCCGGCATCCCGACTGTTGTAGGGCATACTCCAGCTCTCGCACCCGGTAGGCTGGATTCAAATTCACGAGAATGACGCCGGCCTTGGCGGTGGCATATTGGAGTACGACCCACTCGGCGTTGTTGGGACTCCAGATGCCAAGGCGATCCCCGACCTCGAGATCGAGGGAGAGAAGACCTCGCGCCACGCGATCCACGGCGGCATTGAACTGGGCGTAGGTGTAGCGAACATCCTGATGGCACGAAACCAGTGCGTCGGCGGTCGGTACGTGTGCCGTGATTCGCTCGAGATTGGCCCCGATGGTCTCACCGAGGAGCGGCAGCGGCGAAACCCCATGAGAGTAGGATGGAGTCATGGGTTCCTCAACCCATGCTCCCACAACTCCATCCACTCCACCGGATACTCGATCGGATATCGGATGTGGTCCACCTATTCGAACCCATGTGGATTCATCTGTTGCCAACGCCACGCATCGGCGCACATTTGGTCCAAGCCGCGCGAGGCCACCCAACCCAGCTCGCGTTCCGCCAGCGCTGGGTCGGCATAGCATGCGGCGATGTCCCCTGGACGTCGGTCCACCAACCGATGGGGTATCGGCCGGCCCACCGCTTTTTCCATGGCCCGCAACACCTCGAGTACGCTGTACCCTCGCCCGGTGCCGAGGTTGTAGGCCGCCACGCCAGGTCCGCTCCGGATGAGCCGATCAAGGGCGCGCTGGTGGCCGACCGCGAGATCCATCACATGAATAAAATCCCGCACGCCGCTGCCATCCGGGGTGGGGTAGTCGGTTCCATAGATCGAGAGCTCTTTGAGGCGGCCGATCGCCACCTGCGTAATGTACGGCACCAGATTGAGGGGCACGCCTTTGGGGTCCTCCCCGATCTGCCCGCCCTCGTGCGCGCCGACGGGATTGAAATATCGAAGCAGGCTAATGCCCCACGACGGGTCGGCGCGGTGCACATCACGCAGGATTTGTTCGATGAGCAGCTTCGTGTGGCCATAGGGGTTGGTGGCGGAAAGTGGAAAGTCCTCTCGGATCGGAACCGTGTGCGGATCGCCGTAGACCGTGGCCGAGGAACTGAACACCATCAACTTGACACCGTGGCGCACCATCGTCTCGAGTAGCACCAACGTGCCCGTGACATTGTTGTGATAGTAGCGAAGCGGCTGCGCCACCGATTCTCCGACCGCCTTGAGCCCGGCAAAGTGCACCACCGCGTCCGGCCGATTGGATTGGAAGACCGCGTCGAGTCCGAGCCGGTCGAGCACGTCGATTCGGTGAAAAGTGATGGCGCGCCCGGCGAGCGCTTGCACGCGGATCAGCGACTCCTCCTTGCTGTTCGAGAGGTTGTCGACGACGACCACGTCATGGCCCGCGTCGAGAAGCACAAGACACGTGTGGCTTCCGATATATCCCGCACCGCCGGTCAGCAGAATGCGCATGAATGATCTCGTCCTATGGGTACGGTCAATGAATCGGCGCGCGTGCCGCACGCCCAGGATGCACGCCTTCCACAATCTTCCCGTCCCTCACGATCGGAACTCCGTGCACCACAACATAGCGAAACCCTTCCGAAGGCAATGCCGGCTCGGCATAGGTTGACCGATCGCGTACTCGCTCGGCGTCGAAGACGACGAGATCGGCGTCGGCTCCTGCCTTAAGGCGGCCCTTCGCCTTGAAGGCCGGCGCCAGTTTCTCCAGGCGCTCCGCGGGGAGCAAAGTCATTTTCCGGATCGCGTCCATCAATGTGAGCTTCTTGGTCTCGCGGACGTAGTAGGCGAGGACCCGCGCGAACGTACCGGCGGTGCGGGGATGACCTTTCCCTCCGACCAGCATCCCATCGCTGGCGATCGCCGTCAGGGGGCTCGTGATGGCAACCGCCTCCATCTCCGGCGTATTCAGATGCAAAATGACCGAGCCGCTTTGCTTGCGGTACCGATGGAAGGATTCGCGGGTGAGTCGCTCGCCGGTGGGCACCCATTGGATCATCGCATACACGCTGTCGGGCACATCCTCGAATCGGTCGATCAGCGCGGATTCGATGGCGGTCATTCCGGCGGTGTAAGGATAGGCCTCGGTGGTCACGTCAAGACCATGGCGTCGCGCGTCGGCCACCATCGAGAGGGTCTTCGGCGTCGAGGTTAAGCTAGTGCTGTTGATGTGGACGATATGCAACGCCGCGCCTGAAATAGCGGCATCCCCGATCACCTCGTTCACCGCTTCTACACTGCTGCCGGGTTCGGTCTCGCCCCAGGAGCGGGTATGCACGAACACCGGGGCCCGGTATTTCGCGGCCATCCGGAACGCTTCGAGCGCCTCCCAGCGAGTCGCGGCCGGGGTGTATTGCAGACCCATACCCACTCCGAGGCCTCCCTGTTGCAACCCTCGTTCGATCCGGGACTTGATCTCTTCGACCTGGCCGAGGGTGGCGGTTTGGCGTCCGCCATCCCCGCTCGGCAGAAACGGGCCCGGATCATGGAAGACGTCCATCCGAACTTTGATGTGACCGATCGACACACCGTAGTTGATCAGGGCCTTCCCGTCCCGCTCGGCGTACCACGGGTCCACGTTGCCGGTGCCCAGCTCCAACTCCAGCGCCGTGGTCACGCCATCCAGCGCCACAACGCGATAATTCTCGTCGTCCTGACCATGCAGGTGCAGATCGATGAATCCGGGCGCGACCACGAGCCCTTTCGCATCGATGGTTACTCGCCCGGAGAGCGGCATGGCACTGACCGCGACGATCTTCCCGCCGGTGATTCCAATCGATCGGATCGCGTCAAGTTTCGATTCCGGGTCGATGACCCGGCCCCGTTGGATGACCAGATCATAGGTGACCCGGGGCACGCCAACCGGACGGGGCACGGCAAGAGTCAGCGGCAAGAGCAGTGCCAGTGCGGACCGCGCGGGCACCAACATGTTTCGGACCACGGTACCTCCTAAAGAGAAGCCCGGCCTCTCAACTATTTGACCGCGTCGAGTAGGGCGCGAATGCGCGGGAATGCCTGAGTGATGTCGTCCATGGACACGGCGCCGACGGACATCCGGAACCAACCGGTTTCTTCTTTGAGCCCGAAGGCCTGGAAGGGAACGACTGCGAGCCCAGCACGCTCGAGCAACAGCGAGCGAATCTCGTCGTTGGTCTCGATCCGCACCCCATCGATGGTGCGGCCGATGAGGCGGAGCTGTAGGCCAAGATAAATGGCGCCCTGCGGATTCACGCAATCGACGGGATACCCCTGAGCCTTGAGCGCACAAAACCCTTGATACAACGCGTCAAGCCGCATCTGAACTTGGGAATCCATCACGGCACGAAACTCCGCCATCGCATCGGGATTGCGGAGAAACTCGGCCACGGCCACCTGTTCCGCCCGCGGAGCCCAGGCACCGACATGACCCAAGAGATCTCGCAACCGCGCGATCACGGCCGGTGCCGCCAAGACCCACCCGACCCGAAGTCCGGTGGCCGCAAGCGACTTGGAGATGCCGTCCAGCGTGATCACCCAGGGCGCGGCTTCCGGCGCCACCTCGAGTGGATATACGTGGCGCTTTCCACCGAAGGTGAGCGCGCCATAAATCTGATCGTATAGCACGAAAAGGTAGGGTGTCCCCCGCCGCTCCCGCACCTGATTTTCTGCGACGACCGCCCGGAGAATCGCCTCCAGCATCACCGGCTCCATAATCGTTCCCGTAGGATTCAGCGGGGAACAGAGGCAGAGCAGCGTGGCCTTCGGCAAGTGCGGCGCGATCTGGGCCAGTGTGGGTTGGAACCCGTGATCGCGATCGGTCACGATATCGACCGGGTGGGCGCCGGCGAGCCACGCGTAGTGGTTGTTGTTCCAGGACGGGCCCGCGAACACCACCGTGTCCCCGGCGTTGAGCACCGTGCGGTACACGCCGTACAGTACCGGACGCGCGCCGCCGGTAATCAGTACTGATTCGAGGGGATATCGAATGCGCGAGACTCGTTCGACATACTCGGTCACGGCCTGGCGGAGGACCAGCACCCCATCGGATGGGGGATAGTTGGTTTCGCCCGCGGCAAGCGCCCGGGTGATTCCATCGAGCAATAGGGCGGGAATCGGGAAGTACTTCGAGTTGAAATCACCAACGGTGAGATTGCAGACTTGCTTCCCCGCCGCCACCATCGCCCGTACCTCCGTGGCGATTCTGAGGATTTCCGACCCCTTGAGCGCCCGCACCATCGATGCTAACGACGCATCGATGGTCTCGGGGTTGCCAAAGTTCGGTTCGATGCGTGAACCGGACGGGGTCGTCACCGTCACTTCTGTTTCGCGATAACGAGAGCTTTGATCTGATTGTAGACGCCTTTCGGCATCACCTTCTTGGTGACCAAGTCACTCTTGGTCCGGTAGGGGCGGCCGGCGATGATTTTGTCGGCGTACACGTCCCCAATTCCCTTGAGGGCCACCAACTGTTCCTTGGTCGCTGTGTTCAAATCCAGCAAGTTGGCGGCGGGCGCGGGCGCCGGAGCTTTGGCGACAGCGGGGGGCTTCGGCTTCTGCTGGGCATGAAGCGCAACCGGGGCGGCGACGAGAATCGAACACCCGAGCGCGAGCAACATGAGACGGCGAATCATCTCTCCTCCTGGTCGGTGAACGGATTGAACCCGTCCGAATGTAGCGGTTTGTAAGAGAGGGTCAACGCGCGCGCAGCCGGGGTTCCAGGTCTCCTACCCCAGCCATGCGATCTGCGCTACTCTTCCCTCCACGAAGTGATTCTGATCAGCGAAATCTCTATTCAGGTCCGGTACGCCATGCGCGACGACCACCGACAACTCATCGGCATCGGGTTCACCGTCACCGTAGTCGCCGGCGCGGTCCTGGTGGCTCACAACTTCCTCCGCCCCATGGCGTGGGCCGGCATCATCGCGATCGGCACCTGGCCCCTGTATCTGCGCTGGGAGCGTACCCTCGGAGGCCGACGCCCCCTCGCCGCAACCACCTTCGCGCTCTTCGTCACGTTGCTCATCACCGTCCCGCTCTACTACCTCGGCTCGTTGCTGGCGCACGAAATCCGAGTCCTGAGCGGCTTTCTGATCCAAGCCAACAACGTCGGCACCCCCGCTCCGCCGTGGCTTCAGAATCTTCCGATGGTTGGAGCGCAGGCCGTTTCCTGGTGGAATGACACGCTGGGCCAGCCCCGGGGACTCGCGGAATACTTTGACCCGGAGTCGCTCACATCGCTCGAAGGGATGGGCAAACTTTTCACCGGCATTGGAGCCCAAGTACTCCACCGCCTGGTGCACCTCGCGTTTGCCCTGCTCACGCTGTTCTTCTGCTATCTCAACGGCGAGAGCGTGGTGCACCAGATCGAGGCCATCGGCAACTATTGCCTCGGCAAACGCTGGGAAGTCTATTCGGCCCGCATCCCGGTCTCGATCCGCGCGACCGTGGATGGTTTGGTCTTGGTGGGCCTGGTGGAAGGTCTACTTCTCGGCATTGGCTACGCGGTGGCAGGCGTGCCATCCGTCGTACTGCTGGGAACCGTGTCAGCCCTTTTGGCGATCATTCCGTTCGGCGCACCGGTCGCGTTCGGGGGAGTCGCCATCTACCTCTTGGCCCAAGGACACACCGCGGGCGCCCTCGGCATCGCGATTTGGGGCTTCCTCATCCTCTTTATCGCCGACCACTTCGTGCGGCCCGCAATGATCGGTGGAGCCACCAAGCTTCCGTTCTTGGCGGTGCTCTTCGGTATCCTCGGCGGGGTGGAGTTGCTCGGTCTCCTCGGCCTCTTCGTAGGACCGATCGTGATGGTGTTCTTTGTCACTCTATGGCGGGAACCCGACCTGTTCGGAAAGGAGTTGCTCCCTAATACCCCTTCCGCAGATCCACCACTACGCTCGGCATGATCCCGCCCTCCAGCAGGGCCAGCGTCTCGAGGAATCCGTCGCCGGCGCCGGCAAGTGTGGTCAGACCGGAAATGTGAGGCGCGATCACCACTTTGGGATGATCCCAGAGGGGTGAGTCGCCTGGGAGTGGTTCCTTTTCGAAGACGTCCAGGGCGGCGCCCGAGAGTCGCCCAGCATCGAGAGCTTCAACCAGCGCCACCTCTTCGGTGAGGGCACCCCGCCCCGCGTTCATCAGATACGCCCCACGACAACTCGACAAAATGTGTGCATCGAACAGATGGTACGTTTCCTCGGTAAGGGGAAGCGTGAGCACGATCCATTGCGGCGTTTTCACCGCCTCGGACAACTCCGAGATCGCGCGCACGGAACGGAAGGGAGCCCGCAGCGTCCCGCTTCTCGACACTCCGTGGACCTCGCACCCCATCGCGGCGAATGCCTCGCCGACGCTCGCACCCACACCGCCGGTGCCAACGACTAGGACCTTCTCCCCCCGCAGCCCGCGGAGGTCGCGCGGCGCCCAGGTGTGCGTTCGCTGAGCGTCGGCCAGCGAGAAGAGCTCCTGGGTCACCAACAACGCGCGGGCGACGCACCACTCGCCAATCTGACCTCCAAACGGTTCCGGCGATCGCGTGAGCAAGACCGACGGGGGAAGTGGATACCGAAAGGTGTAGGCGTCAATGCCCGCACCGGTGGAATGCACCCAGGCGATCCCATTCAAGGAAAGGTGGAGTGGCGGTCGGAAGCCGAGGTACGCATCCGCCCAGGTGATGTCCTCGGGAGTGAGCTCCGCCCGATCTTTCCGCCGGGTTTCGATCTCGGGCCGTCGGGCGCGCACATAGGCGGCCAACTCTTCGCGCGCGCGATCGACCAGGAGGAGACGGCGCACTGGGGGGACCAAGGGCGTCACGGGATCCGGCGAATGGCGATGCGCCATGCCGCTCCCGAGCTGACATGATTCATCTCAGCGAAATTCCCTTGGTTCACCGCCAAGGCGACATTGAGAAGGCTATTGAGATAGAGGAGCGGCCGTCCCACCGGAACATCCCCGAAACTCCTCGCGTACGGTACCTCGGCGCGATACACCGTGTCCGCACCGTGAACAATCCAAATCGAATAACGAGTCCCGATCGCTCCCCCGAGCTGTGCGAACGATGCCGCATCAATGTTCGTCCACACATTGCCATACGGGACATCCAGAATCGGAATGGTGCCGAGGACTGTCCCCTGCTCGACTATCGCTTTCTGATAGGCCAGGCGCACGATTTCTGGTGGACGCTTGGGCCCCACCTTCGCAAACGAGATCACTCCGGCCGCGAGTCGGGCCCCGGTATAGGCGTAGACGTCGCGTCCATGAAAGGTGTAGGAACGCTCGGAGCCTGGAAGCCGATTCACCCGCTCATCGATTTCGCGCACTTCCGCGATCCCGAGATCCTCGGCAACAAGGGTCAAAGTGCCGTTATCCGGAGTCACGAAATAGTGGCCGCTCCGGGTCTTGAGTACCACCGATTTCCGTTCGGTGCCAACGCCCGGATCCACAATGGAGACAAAGACCGTGCCGGCGGGCCAGTAGCGCGCGGTTTGCTTCAATCGATAGGCAGCTTCCCAGACATTGAAGGGAGGAATGTTGTGAGTGACGTCAAAAATCTTGAGATCTCGGCTCACCCCGTAGGCCACCCCTTTCATGGCGGAGACGCTTCCATCCGCGAGCCCGAAATCCGATTGAAGAACGAGCGCCGCCTGTCCGGAAAGCGGCATTTGGCTCAAGACCCAGAGTGCGGTGATGAGCCCGGCCGGCCCGCCACGACGAGTCACGATATTCCTCGCAAAATCTTGAGTGTGGTAATGGCCTGGCCGGTATGACGCTGAACGTGTTCCGCGATATGGAAGAGCGCGCCAAACACTGTCAGCGGAAGCGCGGCGCGACCTACGAGACATTCTTCGTGGAGGCGCCCGGGAGCGGTCGCCCGCATCTCGTCCATCGCTCGGCCAAAGGCAGCGCGAACATTCACGAAAAGATCCGAGGCCGCGGCTGGCGGAACCCCTGGGTCGCCTTCCAAGGCGGCCGCTTTCCTTTGGGCCTCCGTCAACGGCGCTCCGCGCGCATAGGCCAAGAGTCGGTCCGTGCTCCCGGCGATGTGCCGCAAATGGAATCCGAGTGAGGCCGCGCCACCGGGGCGGGTCCACAACTCCTCGATCGTGAGGTCGGAGACCACCCGTTCGAGATCCTCCTCGGCTTGCTCCAACGCGCGTGCCAGGGGGACGAGCTCACGCGCAATGCCCGGGATCGGCCCCCGAAGCCAGGCCTCAGGAAGGGCCACGGAAAACTCCTTTGCGAATCGGAAATCAAATCTAGCCGAGGAACACTCGACGCATAGAGCGCCCGGTTATTCTACTGCATGCCTCCCGCCGCGCACCGCTCTCCGTGGATCTGGGTTCCCACCCTCTATTTCGCTCAGGGGTTGCCCTACGCCATCATTGCCACGGTTTCGGGGGCCATGTACAAGAGCCTCGGTGTTTCCAACACCGAGTTGGCGTTCTACACTAGCCTACTCACCCTGCCGTGGACCATCAAACCCCTCTGGAGTCCGTTCCTCGAACTGATCGGAACCAAGCGTTCGTGGATCTTGCTGATGCAGAGTGCCTTGGCGCTCGGCTTCCTCGCGATCGCGGCAACATTGCATCGCTCGGCCTTTTTCCTTTTGAGCGTCGGCGTGTTCCTGCTGATGGCCTTCGCCGCCGCCACAGACGACATCGCCACCGATGGCTTCTACCTCATGGGACTCGACGACCGGGAGCAAGCCGCCTTCTCCGGTGTCCGAAGCACGTTTTTTCGCGCGGCGATGATCGCGGCGCAGGGCGGCGTGGTCTTCTTGGCTGGAAGATTGGAGACCACACTGGGAGGGGAGGCGCACACCGCCCAGGCCTGGTCGATTGCGATGGGGGTTCTGGCCGTGGTGTTTGGGATCTTGGGCCTGTACCACCGCGCGGCCTTGCCGGCTCCCCCCACCGACTTTCCCGGCCGACACCAGGGTCGCGACCCAATCAGAGAATTTGTCACCATCTTTCTTGAGTTCTTTCGCAAGCCGAGAATAAAATCCACGATCGCCTTTCTCCTCCTGTACCGGTTTGCTGAAGCACAAATGGTGAAGATGGTAGTCCCCTTCCTCCTTGACCCACGCGAAAAGGGGGGACTCGGGCTCAGCACCGCCGACCTCGGCATCGCCTATGGCACGGTCGGAGTCGGTGCGCTCGTGGTCGGAGGCATTCTCGGTGGCTACCTTGGAGCCCGATTCGGTCTCAAGCGCATGCTATGGATCATGGTGTGCGCCATCCACCTCCCTGACGCAGTGTTCGTGTACCTCTCGCAAACACAGCCACTGAGCTTTTCGACGATCAGTGTCGCTATTGCCGTCGAGCAACTCGGCTATGGATTCGGGTTCACGGCCTATTTGTTGTACATGATGCGCGTGGCGAAGGGCCGGCACCAAACCGCCCACTACGCCCTGTGCACCGGCATCATGTCCCTCGGCATGATGATTCCGGGAGCGTGGAGCGGCGCCCTCCAGACCCGGGTTGGCTACTCCCATTTTTTCCTCTGGGTGATGCTGGCAACGATCCCCGGCTTCCTGGTCGCGGCAACCATCAGTGTAGACCAGGACTCGCTTCCTCGCCAAACCGGCTGACCCACAGCTGGGCTCCTCCCCTCCGGCCCCCCGGGCCAATGGGGCCGAGATAGCCTCCTCAGCAATCAGAGAGTAGCTTGGTGGGAGCCGCTTTCGGCCGCCTTTTCCCTTTTTCCATGATCACCCTGGACGACACCATGGCTAAGACAGAGAACCACAAAAAGAGGTCGAACGGACAGCAGGTTGCCGACCCAACCCCTGCCGACGCACCCCCGGAAAGCCTCGACAAAGTCCGCGATATTCTGTTCGGCGGGCAAATGCGCGTGGTCGAAGGGCGCCTCCAGGGGCTCGAGGAGCGCATCCTCCGCGAACAGACGGCGCTGCGATCCGACTTTGCGAAGCAGTTCGCCGAAATGGATGCGTTTATCAAGAAGGAAATTCAGGCTCTTACGGAGCGACAGGCCGCGGAGCGAACTAAGCGGATGGAGGACATGAAGACCCTAGCCGCCGAGTTTAAAGAGGCGCTTCGTGGCCTGGAGAAACGGCACCTGAAGCTCGAAGAGGCGGCCGGTCTGGCTGACGCCGATTTGAGGGATCAAATACTGCAGCAACGAACGGCGCTCTCGGCCGATATTTCGCAATTGTCCCAGCGATTGTCGTCCGAGCTGAACCGGTCGGTGCAGGAGCTCAAGGCTGAGAAGCTGGACACCGCAACCATCGCGAGCCTCCTGTCAGACATGGCCTCCCGTCTCACCGGCAACGGGCGAGGATCGGCGAAGAACGCCACGCGGGGCTGAGCGTGCAGAACGACCGAGTCAGTCCGCAACCCATCGTGAGGGTCGCTGAAGAGCCTGAGGCGAAGACGGGGGAGCTTTCCGAGCTTCGCGAAATCCTGGTCGGCTCGGAGCGCCGCCAGCTCGAGGCGCTGAGGCAGCGCCTCGACTCCTTGGCGCTCGATCCCGAGGAGCTGGCGGAACACCTTCCCGAAGCGATTGCCCTTCGCGCCGGGCGCGACCGGCAGCTCGCCCGCGCTCTTGCCCCCACGATCGAGACGGCGATCACTGAATCGGTCCGGCGCAACCCTCAGGACATCGCCACGGCCATCTTTCCGGTATTGGGACCGGCCATCCGCAAGGCCATCGCCGAGACGATGGCGGGTTTGATCAACTCGATCAATCGGGCTATCGAACACAGCCTTTCCCCGCGCGGCATCCGGTGGCGCATCGAAGCATGGCGCACGGGAATACCCTACGCCCAGATCGTCATCAAACACGCGCTCATCTACCGGGTCGAGCAGGTGTTCCTGATTCACGCCGAGACCGGTTTGGTTCTGGGCCATGCCGCCGCGCCGAATCTCGCCGTTACCGACGCCGACCTGATATCCGGGATGCTCACCGCAATTCAGGACTTTGTCGGCGACTCCTTTCAACAGGAGGAGGGCGGGAAGCTCCGGACCTTTAGCGTAGGGGAGTTGACCGTCCTGGTCGAACCGGGGCCGCAGGCGGTGATCGCGGCGGTCGTTCGAGGTCAGGCGCCGGAATCGCTCCTCAGAAAACTACAGGACACCCTCGAGACGCTGCACTTTCAGTTCGCCGGTCCTCTCGCAGCATTCGACGGAAATGCGACCCCGTTCGAAGCATTCCGGCCGATGCTTGAGGACTGCCTGGAGACCGTTCTCACGACCGATGATAGAGGCCGGGCCTCTCGCACCACGCATTGGCGTGCATGGGCAGTTGCCCTGGCCCTGCTCACGATCGTCCTCGCAGTCCTCGCCCTGCGGGCCCAGCGCCAGTGGGATGACGCGCTGGCGCGGCTGCGGACCGAACCCGGTATCGTCCTCGTGCGGGCGGACCGGGCGGGCGCGCGTTGGCGGTTCGCCGGACTCAAGGACCCGCTTGCTCCCGACCCCAGCTCCGCCCTCGCGCAGTTGAACGGGGATTCAACCCGGGTTGAGGCGCGGTGGGAGCCGTATCTCTCGTTGGATCCGAAACTGGTGGTGGAGCGGGCCCGGAGGGCGTTGACGGCCCCTCCGACCGTCGCACTCGACCTTCGGGGGGACTCGCTGATCGCCCGCGGTTCAGCGTCGATGCCTTGGGTGGCCCGGGTCGGAGCGCTCTCGGTTTTCCCGCCGGGAGTCTCGCACTTCGATGTCTCGGGAGTCGAGGCAGTCCTTCCAACGGAGTTCGCCGCCCTTAAGGCAACGGTCGAGACGGATCGGGTACTTTTCGACGCGGGATCGGCAACGCCAACACCCACTACCCGGGGACTCTTGGTTCGAGTGGCAGGCGCGTTTGGGCGGTTGCACAACGGAACTGGCGAAATGGGTTATCGAGTCGAGTTGGCCATCGTCGGCCGGACCGATCCCACCGGGTCGGACGCGACGAATAAGGCCCTGAGCCAACAGCGGGCTGATGTGATCCGCGCGACGCTCATCTCACTCGGCGTTCCAGCGGCAGTCGCCACTGCCACCGGGATTGGGACTACGAGTCCACTCGCGTTACCCAACCCCGCGGAGGCGGCCCGAATCAACCGGAGCGTCTCATTCCTGGTACACCTGAGGCCCGTGACCAACCCTCGCAAGCAGGGGGGATCCGAATGATCCAAAAGAAAATTTGTATGGTCGGGTTGTTTGGCACCGGCAAGACGTGCCTCGTCCAGCAGTACGTGCACTCGATCTTCTCGACGAAGTACCATAGCACCGTCGGCGTCAAGATCGATCGCAAAGTCGTGCAAGTGGACGGCGCTTCCGTCACCATGGTGTTGTGGGACCTCGCCGGACGCGATGCCGAACAGGACATCTCGGTCAGCTACCTCCGGGGCGCGCACGGTATCATCTACGTCGTGGACGGAACCCGTCGCGAATCCTTTGACCAAGCGTTCGAACTCCGCGAGCTCGCCCAGGCGACCGTGGGCGAAGTACCGTCCGTCGTCGCGCTCAACAAAACCGACCTCAAGGATCAATGGATCCTGGGACCCCTCGACGACTCGGCAATGGCGGCGCACCCCTGGCATCGTTTGCGGACGAGTGCCAAAACTGGAGAGGGCGTCGAGGCGGCGTTCACCTGGCTGGCCCAGCACACCCTCAATACCGAACGGAAGCAACCATGAGCACCGACACGCTACGATCCGAGGGCGTCGAGTGCTTTGGGCTGACCGACGTAGGAAAAGCCCGGAAGGTCAACGAAGACCATTTTGTCATCGCCTCGATGCGAAAGTCGGTACGAGTCCGAAACACCAGCCTCGAGACGGCGGACCTTCACGACCGGCTAGGAGGGGAGGCGGCACATCTCTTTGTGGTGGCCGATGGCGTGGGCGGCCGGCCGGGCGGACGGATGGCCAGCGGAAGTGCGGTGGCGCTATTGCTGGAGTATATGGGCCAGGCCACGGACTGCTATCACCGCCTCGAGACCGACAAAGAACACGAACTCCTCGAGCGACTGGAACTTGGAGTCCAAGCGGCGCACGAGAGGATCCGCCGGGACTCCGGCGATGCCGACAGCGGCCCGGCAACGACGCTCACCATGGTCACCTTGGTGGGCGTTCGAGCGTATATCGTGCACGTGGGAGACAGCCGCGCGTACTACCTGCACTCCGGACGGCTCCGTCAGATTACCCGAGATCAGACGGTGCGAGAGTATATGGTGGACTTGGGGGCGTGGACCGAAGCCCAAGCTGCGCGGGCGCCAGTCGCGGCCAACCTCACCAGCTCGGTCGGTGGCTCCGAGATGACACCGTCGGTGGGGCTGATCGATCTCCAACCCGGCGATGTGTTGCTGATGTGCACGGACGGCCTCACTAAGCATGTCTCCGACGAACGGATCGCGGAGACCTTGGGCCGGCCGGTTGATACCGAGGCGATGTGTCGAAGTCTTGTGGACGAAGCGCTGCAGGCCGGAGGCAGCGACAACGTCACCGTCATCGTGGCCAGGATCATTGAATCAGCGGCAGGATGATGAACCCGGCGCTTCACCGTTCGCTGCGGTTCGCGGCCCTCATCCTAGTTGCGGCCGCGGGTGCACCCGATCCGCTTCGCCCTTTGTCGGTTTCGGACACCCTGAGCACCTATGCCCGCGAGCACTACACGCGGCAGGACGTGATGATCCCTATGCGGGACGGCAAACGACTCTTCACTACGATTTACGCACCGAGAGATACGAACCAGCGGTACCCGATCCTGCTCACCCGAACCCCCTATGCCACGGACACCTACATCCGGCCCCTCGGGCCCAGTGAGGCGTTCACGCGGGACGGCTACATCTTCGTCTTTCAAGACGTTCGCGGGCGATATCAATCCGAAGGCGACTTCGTCCAGGTGCGGCCGTTCAACCCCAGCAAAAGCGGCACGGAAATCGATGAGGCCAGCGATACGTACGATACGATCGAGTGGCTGATTCATGGGGTGCCACACAACAACGGCCGGGTCGGACAATACGGGATCTCATACCTGGGCTTCTACAGCACCATGGGCATCTTGAGCGCCCATCCTGCTCTCAAAGCGGTCTCACCCCAGGCGCCCGTCACCAACTGGTTCGTGGGCGATGACTTCCACCACAACGGAGTGTTCTTTCTCGCTGACGCGTTCGATTTCCTTTCGGGATTCGGCGTCCCCCGCCCCGCCCCGACGACGAGGCACGAACCGTCGTTTCCGCACGGAACACCGGACAGCTACGACTTTTTTCTTCGGTTGGGTGCGCTTCCGAATGCCAACGCCAATGCGCTCAAAGGAAAGATCCCGTATTGGAATGAGCTGATGCAGCACTCCAGCTATGACGCATGGTGGAAAGCCACTGTGCCGCTGCAGCATCTCAAGCACGTAAAGCCGGCCGTGATGACCGTTGGCGGCTGGTTCGATGCGGAGGACCTCTGGGGCGCGCTCCATGTGTTCCAAGCGATCGAGCGCCAGAGTCCGGAGGCGCATAACAGCCTGGTGATGGGCCCTTGGTTCCACGGAGGGTGGTTTTTGTCCAATGGGTCTGCGTTCGGGGATTTACGATTCGGCGATCAAACGTCCGAGTACTATCACGAGAAGATCGAACTGCCGTTCTTCAACCACTACCTCAAGGATGCCCCTGATCCGCATCTGCCGAAGGCCTCTGTCTATGAGACGGGCACCAATCGGTGGAGGACGTTCGACCGTTGGCCTCCACCCGGCACCGCCACAGTGTCGTATTTCTTCCAGGATCGTGGGCGCCTCGCGACCACGCCGCCCGCCGCGGCCCGGACCCGTTTCGACGAGTACGTGAGCGACCCGGCGCACCCCGTGCCCTATGTGCCGGGCATTGTCGACGAGCGGCCGGCGGAATATATGGCTGCCGATCAGCGGTTCGTGTGGGGTCGCCCGGACGTCCTCAGCTACGAGACGTCAGCCCTCGAAACCGACGTCACCTTGGCCGGACCAATACGAGCGAAACTCTTTGTCTCGACCACCGGCACCGATGCCGACTGGGTAGTAAAGGTGATCGACGTCTATCCCAACGACACACCCGATCCCAGCCCCAACCCCAGTGGGGTGCACCTGGGCGGCTATCAACAGTTGGTACGGGCGGAAATCATGCGCGGCAAGTTCCGCAACACCTTTGAGCGACCCGAGCCGTTCGTTCCAGGTCAAGCCACCAAAGTGGAGTTCGAACTCCCCGATGCGATGCACACCTTCAAGCGCGGGCACCGCATCATGGTCCAAGTTCAGAGCAGCTGGTTCCCCTTGGCGGACCGGAATCCGCAACGATTCGAAGACATTTACCACGCGAAGGACAGCGATTTTGTCAAAGCCACCCACCGGGTATACCGGACCGGACCGCTGGCGTCTCAAGTGCAGCTGACGGTGTTGCGTTGACCGGGAAACCAGCCGGCCAGAGTGCGACTCACTCGGTAGGAGAAGGTTCAGTCTCAGGCCCCCCGACTCACCAGGTGCCCCGTTCGCCCAGTGCTTCGATCGCGCGGTCCAAGCGTTCGGCACCATTGAGGTAGTTGCGCACCACTGCGTCACGCGCCAGGGATGGATCCCCCCGGCGGATGGCGCGCGCAATCTCGCGGTGCTCGGCCACCGATAGCCCGAGCCGGTCCGCCAACGCCGCCGCATAGGTGCGGTCGTAGCGTTCCGCCTGGGGCGTGATGGTGTCGAGCAGGGCGCGAAGGCGGGGTCCGGCTCCAGCCTCAATGATGGTGCGGTGGAACCCAGCGTCGGCGCGAAGGGCCGTGGCGCTATCGGCCGGCAGGGTCCGAGTGGATTCCTCGAGGCGCCGGTTGAGTTCGTCCAATCGATTGGCCACCCCCTGCCGTTCCGGTTTGGGGAGTTCCGCGCAGTAACGAGCGGCCCACCCCTCGAGGTCGCCGATCAGAAAGTACAATTCTCCCATGTCCTGACGGCGCAGCGAGGTCACTCCCAACCGGGCGGCACCTTCCACCCCCGACAACCCGAGGTACCCCTCCTGTTGGAGCCGGGTGAGGGCGGCCCGGACCGGGGTGGGGCTCATCCCCAGCCGGCGCGCGAGTTCCTTCTCCACGACCCAGGTCCCGGGCGCCAACTGGCCATTCACGATCAGGTCGCGGAGCCGCCCGTACGCCCGGCTGGTCAGGAGCCCCCAGGATTGGGAGGCGGAACCGGAGTCACGCGCGCGCGACGCAGGTGGAGCGGGACGATCGACCGTCTTGCCGGACGCCATGGGTGCGAGTATCCTTGTTCAAGATTTCTAACGAGATTTCATTATGTATACAATATCATCTTTCCGGCGATCGCACAACGCCGGCCCTTGCCGCGCCCCTCGCGCGCCATGACCGCGGCCCTCGCGCTACGGCTGCTGCTCCAACTGCCCGGCCTCCCGGCCGCCTCGAGCCGACTCGAGGACACCGTCGCCCTCGGCGCCTTTCTCGACGGTGTCATGAGCGCCCATCTCGAGCAGTTTCACATTCCGAGCGCGGTCATCACCGTCGTCCAGGGCACTCGGGTCCTGTACGCCAAAGGGTTCGGCCACGCAAATCTCGCCCAGGGAACCAGGGTCGATCCGGCGACGAGCCTCTTTCATATCGGCTCCACGGGTAAGCTGTTCACGTGGACCGCGGTCATGCAGCTCGTGGAACGTGGCAGGCTCGACCTTGACGCCGACGTGAATATCTACCTCAAGACCTTCAAGATTCCGAACACGTTTCCGACACCGATAACCCTCCGCCACCTGATGACGCACACGGCGGGTTTTCAGGAAGGTATCGTTGGATATTTCATCGGGAACGACTCCGTGCACATTCGTTCCATCGAGGAAACCCTCCGGCACCATATCCCCCGACGAGTCCGGCCGCCCGGAGAGTTCGCCTCCTACTCTAATTACGGCGCCTCGTTGGCCGGGTTGATCGTCGAGCAGGTGAGCGGCGAGCCATTTGCGGAGTATATCAAGCATCACATTTACGACCCCCTAGGCATCCGCTACGCAACGTTCCGAGAACCCCTCCCGGCGTCCCTCAAGCCGCACGCGGTGATCGGGTATGCCCGGGAGGAGGGACTCCTGGTCCCCCAGCCGTTCGAGATCGATGGCGGCTTCGTCCCCTCCGGCGGAACGGTGATGTCCGCCATGGATATGGGGCGGTTCATGATGGCACACCTCCAGGATGGCCAGTACGGCGGCGGCCGGATTCTCGAAGCCACGACCGCCCAATTGATGCACCGCCGAGCGTTCAGCCACGACTCCCGTCTGCCCGGAATGTGTCTCGGCTTCATCGAACAGGAAATCAACGGCCATCGCGTGATCGGGCATGACGGGGACAGCGAATATTTCCACGTCGAGATGCTCCTCATCCCCGACCAACAGGTCGGCCTCTTCGTCGGCTACGGCGGTGACGGAGGAAAACCGGCGCGGGAGGGGTTGAAGCGGACCTTCTTCAACCGCTACTTCCCCGCGGCGAGCGCACCGCTCCCTGCCCCACCCGCCGATTTCGCCAACACCGCGGAGCGGTACGCCGGCAAGTACCGCTTCATCCGAATGAACTACACCGACATCGACAAGGTGATCTTTCTCGCCGCCCTTCCTCCGATCACCGTTTCCGTGCTGCCGAACCATCACCTGCTCGTCTCGGGCGGACTCCGCCCCGATTGGACCCCGGCGCAATTCACCCCCGTGGGCAAGCACCTTTTTCAAGAGATCGGGGGACCCACTCAACTGGCGTTTCGCGAGGATGACGCCGGGCGGATCACGCGTCTGTTCGTGGATCCGACGGTCGGAACGGAACGAGTTCCGTGGTATGAGCAATCGTCGTTCTGGTACCCGCTGCTCAGCTTCGCCACCGTCATCTTCCTGACAGTTTGGATTGGATACTTCTATCGCCGGAGCGAGTTCCGAACGCTCGACGCCCGAGAACGATGGGGCCTGCGCCTGTCCCTCGCGACAACCGGGTGGCTCTTCGCCACCGTGGTCGTCATCGGATTGGTCGTCGGGGTCTACCAGATGTCACTCTTGGAGCGGATCCCTTTTGCGCTCCGGGCCGCGCTCGTCATGCCGCTCGTTTTCGTCGGCCTGAGTGCGGCGCTAACCGCCGAGATGGTCGGGATGTGGCGCCGAAGACAATGGACCCTCGGTCGACGCCTCCACTTCACGCTGGTCACTCTTTCGGCGGCGGCCTTTTGTTGGTTCTTCTACCAATGGAACATCCTCGGCTGGCGGTTCGGCTGAACGACTGGTACCGTATCACCACAGCCGTCGACGTCTGGAATCGCACGAGGCGCCACTCGCAGAAGCGCAACCCATCGCTTCGACCCTGGGGAAGGGGGAGGCACCGATGAGTACAATGGCCGAAACGGCCGACCCAACTGTCGACGTCTACGCTCGCAAATACCCCGGGGTTCCGGCCGAAGTCATTCTCAAGGAGGATTTGCTCCGGCGGGGAATGACGTTTACGGACGCGGCGATGGAAGCCGCGCGCGGGTGCCGGACGCAAGCATACTATCTCTTCTCGTACAACATCTCCGGGCACCATGACCTCAAGGAAGGCATGAGCACGGCCGCGCCCGAAGACATCATTTTTCGCGGCGGGACGCGCGGAATGAAGCGCACGTGGATCCGCGTCGTCCTGAACAACGCGTCACCATACGTCGTCGATGTCGTGGACGGAACCACCATGCTCTGTGAGAATGGCGTTCCCCTCGCGGAAGTGGTCTATCCCTCCAAACCCGAGTACTACGGCAAGACCTTCGCCGACGGAATGCGATACGAGCAGGTCGTCCCACTCCTCTACAATTCCTATGCGTTCATCACCACCTTCCGCGCCTGTCACTATTGGGGCGATAAGGAGGAGTGTCGGTTCTGCGACATCAACTACAACCTGCGAGAGCTCCGAAAGCTCACGGGTGATCACGTCACAGCCGATGCGATCAAAGATGTGAGCAAGGTCGTGGAGGTGCTTGCCGCGATGGCCGCCGAGCCCGACCCGGCGAAGCGGATGCTGA
The DNA here is from genome assembly GCA_025358055.1 of Gemmatimonadota bacterium. GTDB lineage: Bacteria > Gemmatimonadota > Gemmatimonadetes > Gemmatimonadales > GWC2-71-9 > JANYKV01. The sequence continues at coordinate 16,179 of JANYKV010000008.1, read as the reverse complement.
CCATTCTCATGACCGGGGGCTCTATCGTGCGTCCCCTGCGTGGCGGCCCCGACAATGCAACCGATTTCAACCTCCCGTACGTCGAGGCCATCCGAGAGCGCCTTGGTCGCCGAGTGCCGATCGTCATGATCACCGAATCCCAGCCACTCGAGAACGTCAAACGGTTCCGAAACGCCGGCGTCACCTCGCACAACGCCAACCTCGAGGTCTGGGACAAACGCCTGTTCCAAATCATCGCGCCGGGCAAAGCGAAGTACATCGGCTACGACACCTGGGTGCGACGCCTAGTGGAGGCCGTGGCGATCATGGGCGAAGGTGGCGTGAGTCCCAACATGGTCTCCGGCGTGGAGATGGCTCAGCCGTGGGGGTTCGCGACCGTGCCGGAAGCAGTGCGTTCCGCCCGTGAGGGGTTCGAGTTCCTGATGTCGCAGGGGGTCATTCCGCATCTGGATACCTGGTGTGTGGAGCCGGGCACCGTGCTGGCTGGCCATCCGCCGGTCCCGCTGGATTTTCTCATTCAGGCAGACCTGGCTTGGTACGAAACCTGGCGCAAATACAAGCTGCCTCCTTTCGCCGGCTATGGGCCCGTAGGCGGCGGCCCCGGGGTCGCCGTGTACGGCAATACCGGATCGGTCGATCTGGGCGGCTGAACGCCGCACGGTCGATCTCACCATCCCACGGAGTTCCGACATGACCTTCAGCCGCTCCCTCGCCGGGGCCGTCTTGCTCGTCGTAGCCCAGGCGCCGGCCCTCGCAGCAACGTTCGGTAATCCAGCCGACACGGCGGCAGCAAAACGCCCGGTCGAGCGCGCCGACTTGGAGGCGTACATCGACGGAGTCCTCGCCGCACAGATGGCGGCCAAGCACGTCGTCGGGGCGGAGGTGGCCGTGGTCAAGGACGGGCAGGTTCTCTTGGTGAAGGGCTACGGGTATTCCGACCTGGCGAAGCGGGCGCCGGTGGACCCGGCCCGGACACTGTTCCGACCGGGATCGGTCACTAAGCTCTTCACCTGGACCTCCGTGATGCAACTGGTTGAGGCCAACAAACTCGACCTCAACGCCGACGTGAACCAGTACCTCGACTTCAAGCTACCGGCCACGTTTGCCCAGCCGATCACCCTCCGCCATATCATGACCCATTCAGCGGGGTTCGAAGAGGATTCTCGCGACCTGGTCAGCGAAGATCCGGCCTCATTGATGCCGTTGGGTCGCTGGCTCTCCACCCACATGCCAAAGCGGGTGCGCGCCCCCGGGAACTACACCTCGTACTCCAACTACGCCACGGCTCTCGCCGGCTACATCGTCGAGCGCGTGTCGGGGGAACCGTGGGCGGACTACATCGAGCACCAGATCCTTACACCGCTCGGGATGACCCACACGACGGGAGTCCAACCGCTCCCCGCCGCGCTCGCGGGCGACATGTCCGTCGGCTACAAGTTCACGGAGGGTGAGTACCAGCCGAAGAAGTTTGAGATCCTCCTTGGCGGCACGCCGGCCGGCGCGCTCTCCACCACCGCAGCGGACATGGCCAAGTTCATGATGGCGCATCTGGCGAACGGTACCCTCAACGGCACCCGGATCCTCGGGGACTCGATCGCCCAGGTGATGCACACCCAGGCGATGACGCACGACCCTCGTATCCCGGGGTTCGCCCTCGGGTTCTACGAGCAGTCGAGCCATGGGCTGCGGGTGTTCGGTCACGGGGGAGACACCCAGTGGTTCCACACCAACCTGGCGCTGATCCCTTCCGAACGCCTCGGGATCTTCGTCACCTTCAACACCGACCAGGGCGGCGCGCTCACTGAATCGTTCACCAAGCTGGTGCTTGACCACTACTTCCGCACGCCAGTGCCGGTGACGCCGACGGTCGCCGACGCGGTGCAGCAAGCGGAGCGGGTGGCCGGTGAGTACCTAAGCAACCGACACTCGTACACCACCTATCAGAAAATGTTCGCCCTCACCGGGTTCGCGTGGGACATTTCCGTCGGCAAAGAGGGCGTTATTCTGGTATCGGCCGGCGGGGAGGCGGCCCGCTGGGTTCCGGTCGGCCCACTCCTCTACCGAGAGGAAGTCGGTAACGGGCTCCTCGCGTTCAAGGCGGACGAGTCAGGCCGAGTGATTCGCGCGTTTCTCGGCGACAACCCGACCGACGCCAACGAGCGACTCGCCTGGTACGAAAGCCCGAAGCTGCACCTGAAGCTGCTCGGGATCAGCGCGGCCATCTTCCTCCTCACCCTGCTGGCCGGGATCGCTCGATTCGTACGAGCCCGCACGGGGCGACGCCGGCCCGAGGACACATTGCCCGGGCGGGTGTGGCTCTACGGGATTTCGCTCGCTAACCTGGCCTTCGTGGCCCTGTTGAAGTCGCTCGCTTCCGACCCCACCGCTCTGCTGTTTGGGAAGCCCACCACGCTGATCCGGAGCCTCGCGCTTCCCGTGGTCGCGGTGCTCTGCACCGTCGCGGCCCTCGCCATGATGCTGCGTCAGTGGCGGACGGCGGCCGGGACGCTCGATGCCCGGCTTCGGTATGGGGCGGTGGTGGTGGCGGCGGTAGTGTTCGCCTGGTCGCTCAATCAATGGAACCTTCTGGGATGGCGGATGTGAGTCAGCGAAGCACTCTCCGATCTGGTGCCGGGTGAGTTGGCCGTCGTCACGGCCGCCCGGCGGGGGCGGCGCCTGGAACTATGGATTAGGACTAGGGACGGGCGAGCAAGTCACCTCGCATGGGCCAGAAGCCGGTCGAGATCCCTCCGATCGTATAGGTGTCCGTTCACGACGACCGCCCTCACCGCACGAGTCGCGCGGATATCTGCCAAGGGGTTTGCATCCAGAAGCACTAAATCGGCTAGCCGTCCTACGGCGATCTCCCCCAAGCGATGAGCGAGCCCGAGGACGACAGCCGGATTCCGGGTGGCCGCTTGCAGCGCCTGGAGCGGCGTCAGCCCCGCCTCGTGAACGAGGAGGTCAAGCTCGTCTGGAAGCGAAAAACCGGGGATGAGAGTCACGACGGGAACATCGGTGCCCGCCAAGATCAAGACCCCCGCAGCCGCCATTTCTCTGATGTCACGCAGATTGGATCGATAGATCGGTCCCCAATTGTTGTCGCCCTCGACCGCTCTCATCGCCAACTGGGTTCGCCAGGCCATCCGGATCGCGCCGGACACGTAGCGCAGGGTGGGCACGCTCGCGCCGGCACTATCCCCGATCATTCTCGAGATGGCACTGTCCGGAACGAAGCGCGCTTTGCTGGAGACCAGCGTCGGATCGTAGGCGGTGCCGTTCTTGGCGAACCGATGGAAGAGTTCTCCCCGTTGGCTCTCCGTCATGCCGTCGAAGGCGTCAATCAGCGTGTCGTTCCGGACGCTGATGATCGAATGTTCGAAGCTGGCGAATCCGGAATCGGATACCGGACCGAGCTCCGAGGCCGGCGGCGAATGCCCGGTGATGCGCAGTCCGTGCCCCCGCGCCGCCCGCGCCAGCGCCCAATAGGCCGCCGGCGAGGGGAAGTTCCTAATCTTGAGAAAATCCGCGCGCAACGCCACCAGCGAGTCCACGTCCCGAATCCCATCCGTTGTTGTCTCGATCGGGAGACGGAGGCGCAGCTCGGCTTCGAGTTCAGGACTATGGAGCTGCTCGGCGAGCCGAAGCACCGCATTGAGCCATGATGCACTCTCAACGATGGACCCGGCCGCAAGAATCCTCGGCCCTTCGAGCGATCCGGCGGCAATGCTGTCCCGCCAGGGGAGCACGACCCCCGGATCCCCACCCATGTCACGCACACCGGTCACGCCGTTGGCGAGGAACAGCTTCAGAGCTGAGCGGCCGGTCATGGTGAGATGGGTGTGCATATCCCAGAGCCCGGGAATGAGATACTTCCCGGTGCCATCTACTCGGCGGCTTCCGCTGGGAGGAGGGGTAGAAGTCGCGGGTCCCATCGCGATGATCTTGCCCCCGTCGATAATCACGGTCTCGTTCGGAAGGAGGCCCCCGGACGCGACGTCGACGACGGTAACGCCGGTAATCGCAACGGGAGACTGGTCGATCAGGGGGGAATCGCGACTCGCCCCGCGCAGACCTGCGATGAGGAGGAGTGAGCCAATGCCAAGTCGAGGGACCATCTGAGCTCCGAAGAGTGACTGGTTGATTCGGTACTCGCACGGTCGGCGAGAGAGGGCGGTCCTCGTCCACCGGCTGCTGGGCGGCCAGGCTCGGTATACAAAATACGCCCCCAATCCCTTCATGCCAGCCTGGGTGGCGTCCAAACATTCGAGATCCGGACGCCAGGTAGCTCTTCGAGTCACTACCCCGTATACTTACCCGATGTCTCAGTACTGTGGCGATTCGTATGTTGGATAATTGAGCGTATCCCTCGCTTCGTTCCTCACGAGGCAGTCAATCACGTACGACCCCGTCGATCGCGTCGGTCGCAGAATATCCGACCCCACACAACGAGAGGCTTATGCGTAAACTGACTCCGCTGCTCCTGGGTTTTTGCCTTACCGCTTTAGCGTGTGGCGGAAGCTCCAGCACTGATTACGGTTCAAACAGTCCCGCGCCGCCACCACCTCCGATGCCCAGCGGCAACAACGTGAACGTGCAGAACAACTTTTTCTCGCCCGGCCAACTGAATGTGACCGCCGGCGCCAACGTTACCTGGACCTGGTACTCCTACGGGACTACACACCACATCCTCTTCGAGGATGGCGAGAATTCTCAGGCCCAAAGTTCGGGAACCTACGAACGTACCTTTGCCGCGGCCGGCACATACCGGTATCGCTGCACTTATCACTCCGACAACTTCGGCTCGGGGATGATCGGCAGCGTGGTCGTTCAGTAAGTCGCGCGATCGAGGTAGGCGTTCCGCACCCGCACATCGACAACCCGATGTGCAGGTGTCGAACATCAGCGGGTCGGTCGAGCTCAGTCGTCAGATCGGAGCAGGAGCACAGTCCCCCAGGGATCCGCCACGCGCCAACCCGAGGCGGCTGGCGTCACCTCAAACCCGGCGGCTCTGATGCTAGCGGCAGCCCGGTCCGCATCCTCAGCGCTAGGCACGAGTATCGTCCATTCGAGCAAGCGCGCATCTCCCGCCTCGGGTGCTCTCGCTCCCAGCCCAGCCCATGTGTTTACGCCGAGATGATGGTGGTATCCGCCGGCCGCAAGAAACAGGGCGCCGGGATAACTCCACACCATAAGGTCCAAGCCGAGCGCCTGCTGGAAAAACGTGGCGGCCTGATCCAGATCGCCCACCCGCAGATGTACGTGGCCGATGACCGTGCCGAACGGCATCCCAGCCCAGGGTTCCACACCCGCCGCTCGAAGCAGGTCCGGCCGGTTGAGTGGCTTGACGTCCATCCGGACTTCCCGGTCGTCAATGGCCCAATCCGTCCGGGGTCGGTCGGCGTACACCTCGATGCCGAGGCCATCGGGATCTCGCAAGTAGAGTGCTTCGCTCACGAGGTGATCGGAGTCGCCGGCCCGGATCCCAGCCTTCGCGAGGTGAGCCGCGAACCGGCCGAGCGCAGCACGATCCGGAAGGAGGATGGCAAAGTGGTACAGCCCGAGCCGCCCTTCTTGGGGAATCGGTCGTGCACCGGGAACGGCGTTGAGGATGACCAGGGGATCGCTCCCGTCGATCGCCCCGAGCGTGGCTTGGGCTGCCGATCGATCGAGAATGCGGAAGCCGAGTACTTCGCCGTAATAAGCGAGTGATCGGTCGAGGTCCGCCACGTCGAGGTGCACTGATCCCAGCCGTGTAGCATCCGGCAGTCGAAAACCGGTGGGCGGAAGACCATAGGCTCTTTGGTGGTCCAATTGGCTACTCGTCATTTAGGCCTCCTTGCGGCATCGGTACGCGGGCGGTGTGCGATGACTAATATATGTTATAACACCTATTTGTCAATCATGCGACAGTCTCCACGATGAGGATGCGAGCGGCGAATTCGGAATGAGCGCAGGACGAGGACTGGGCCACGAAAAAGAGCATGGAACGGGGATAATGCGCCGCGTAGGAATCGAACCTACAACCTAGTGATTAAGAGTCACTTGCTCTGCCAATTGAGCTAGCGGCGCGCGTTTGATAGCCCCAACGGGAGTCGAACCCGTCTTTCGACCTTGAAAGGGTCGCGTCCTAACCGATAGACGATGGGGCCAAATCCTCCCAGCTCCCCTTCCCCCTCTTCCTTCCATTTCTCGATGTGTCCGCATAGCGCTAACGGGATTCGAACCCGTGTTTGGGCCTTGAGAGGGCCCCGTCCTAGTCCCCTAGACGATAGCGCCGCGCCGGCAATGCCGGAGACACAGCCTGGATTCGCCGAACAGGCCCGGAGGGAATCGAACCCCCAACCCCCGGTTTTGGAGACCGGTGCTCTACCAATTGAGCTACGGACCTATCTCTGGACCGACTGGCTGTTCGGCGTCAAAGCGGCTTGGACGGCTGATCCGCGCGAAGGGCCCGCCTCGAACGAACGACCTGCCCCGCTTGATCGCCTGTAGGGTGGCTGACGGGGATCGAACCCGCAACCTCCGGAGCCACAGTCCGGCGCTCTAACCGATTGAGCTACAACCACCACGGCCCCGTGGAGCACAAGCCCGGTAAATTATCCGCCGCACAACGAGTCGGTCAAGCCCAACCTCCGATTTGTGCCTAGAACCCACTCCGAACTCTGCCTCAACTCCCGTCGAGCCTCCCCTGGCTGCAACAACCGATTGGTGTCGGGCTCGAGAACAGGCGAACTGTCCAATTGTTTGGCAGCGAAAAATGATGGCGGCCTAAATTTTGCCCTTTCCTGGCTCGATTCCAGGAGTCGCTGACAGGTTCTTGCCAGTCTGCTTGGGCACCTGCGCTGAATTGCACGACTCTTCAGGGAAATGCGGCGCTGTTCAAGGGTGTCGATAAGTGATATAATGATATCGAGATAACCGCATCGATCTCGACTTGACCTAACGTAATATCGTCGTCCGTCTGAACCCGTCCCGCTGGGACGCTGCCTGAACATCGGAGGGTTGGTATGCTCGGCCGTTTACGCCGCCTAACGGTTGCACTCTTCCCGGTGCTTGCTGCGATCTTCGTGGCGAGTTGCCAGAACAGCGACAGCGTGGGCCCCCAGATCGTCAGCCTCTCAATCACCTCCGGTGATGGTCAAACCGGTGCGGTTGGAGCCACCTTGACTCAGGCCCTCGTTGTGAAGGCCAAGAACCAGGATGGGGTGGCCGCCGCAGGCGTCCCTCTCACCTGGGAGCCGGCCGTCGGCGGGGCGACCATCCTTGCCTCCTCCGCAACCACAGATGCCAATGGCAACGGACAGGCAACCGTCCGGCTTGGCGGGTCCCTCGGTGCCCAGTCGGTCGCGGTCAGCATTCAAGGCGACTCGAAGGTCACATTCAACCTGCTTGCCGCCGCTGCACCAGCCTCGCAGATCTCGCCTTCCGCCGGCGACCAGCAATCCGGTAAAGTCGGCGCCAAGCTAGTCAACAACATTGTCGCGACGGTCACCGACGCCGTGGGTAACGCCAAGGCAGGGGTCAGCGTGACGTTTGCGGTCGGTACCGGCGGCGGCTCGCTGAGCGCTTCCTCCGCGGTCACGGATGCGGGAGGCCTCGCCTCGGTTTCATGGACCCTGGGAACAACTTCGGGCACCCAAACCATCATCGCGTCCGTTCCTGGAGTATCGCCTGCGACATTCCATGCGACCGCCACCCCAGACGATGCGGTCATCATCAGCATTGTCGGCGGCAACAACCAAAGCGCGCCTCCCGGAGCACCCCTCCAGGACTCGCTTGCGGTGACCGTGAGAGACCAATACGGCAACGGAGTCTCCGGCGTCACCGTGGTCTGGGCGCCGGGAACCCTGCTGGACGGAACCTTGTCTCCGAGCTCGAGCGTAACCGACCCCAACGGCCGAGCGACCACGCGCTGGACCATCGGCGGCAGCGGAGGTCCCAAGTCAGCTCTCGCCACCTCAGGCCAAATTCCCGCGGTCCGCTTCTTTGCCGCCGGCCAGGTGAGCTACGTTAGCATCAGCGCCGGAAGCCGCCACACCTGCGCTCTGGGTGTCGGCGGAGTGCTCTATTGCTGGGGCTTCAACGGCGACGGTCAGCTCGGCATCGGCCAGGCAGCACAAGGAGCCGGTCCGGTCTTCGCCTTCCCGCAGCCCACCGCGGCATCCGGGAACTTCACCTTCGGACAAGTGAGCGCCGGCCGCTTCCACAACTGCGCCCTCACGCTCTCCGGTATCGCGTTCTGCTGGGGCAACAACGTCGACGGGCGTCTCGGCGACGGCACCACCACGACATCCAACACGCCGGTTATCGTGAAGGGCACCATCACCTACTCCATGGTCACTGCCGGACGGGTGCACAGCTGTGCGCTCTCCCTCCCAGGACGCGCGTACTGCTGGGGAAGCAATGCGGAAGGCGAGCTTGGCGTTATCGCCGGTCCCGCCATCCCAGCTGAGAGCCTCAGCCTCTCGACCCCGGTGCCAATCAATACGAACGCCCTCTTCAAGACGATTAGCGCCGGCGGCCTCCACGCCTGTGCAGTCGGTAATACCGGCGCCGCCATGTGCTGGGGCTACAACGCGAACGGTCAGCTGGGGAACGGTTCATTTGGGCAAGCAAACTCGCCGGTCGTCGTCGCAGGCGGGCTCGCGTTCGACTCGATCTCGGCGGGCTACTCGCATACTTGTGGGCTCACCCACAGCGGGACCGCCTATTGCTGGGGTAACAATGCAGAAGGTCAAATCGGGGACGGCACGGTCGTTTCGAGCCTAATTCCCACTCCTGTGGGGGGTGGGCTCACCTTCTCGGCCATCTCGGCGGGGTTGGCACACACCTGCGGAATCGTGGTCGGCGGAACGGTATATTGTTGGGGTCGGAATTCCTCAGGGCAGCTGGGCGATGGCACAACCAATTTCTCACCGCTTCCAGTTGCGGTCGACAATTCGCTGGTGTTCACATCCATCGGGGCGGGCGATCTCACGAGCTGCGGTGTAACCAGCAGCAACATCGCCTACTGTTGGGGCGACAACCAGTACGGACAGCTGGGGGACAATTCGACAACGAATCGGGTCGCCCCGACTCGGGTCGCCTTCCAGCCCTAGTGCACTCTGCTTCACGGCGGGGGTTCGGCGACGCCGAGCCCCCGCTGTTATTTTCAGTCGTGACCCCAAATCGCCTCGCTTCCGACTAGACGGTGACCAGGCCGCCCTTTCCGCTGCTTGACGCCCTCCCCTCCCCGATCGCAGTCGTCGACGAGGGAGGCCAGGTCATCGCAGTGAACGCCGCGTGGCGGACGCACGCGGACCAGCATCAGCTGCCGCTCGAGCAGGAGGCGGTTGGCCGAGCCTATTTGGATCTCTGGTCCGACGACCAGGCTTTCGCGGGGGAAATGGTTCATCGAGTACGTCAAGGTTTCGCCGACGTCCTGGCCGGGCGCTTAGAAGAGTTCAAGCTCGAATACCCCCGGATCATCCAGGATGAACGCTACTGGCATCTCCTCCGGCTGGCGCGATTCGATGAGTCGGCGACGCCCTCCGTGCTGGCGGTGCATGCGGACATTTCGGAGCGGAAACGGGCGGAAGCGTACTCGGCCATTCAGCATACGGTCTTGAACCTCGTCGTCGCAGGCATGCCTCTCAGTACGACGCTGGAGCACTTGGCGCGGCTCATCGAGACCGAGGCTCAGGATGCCACCTGCGTCATCCGGATCTATGACCCCGAAGAAGAGACGCTGCGTATTGTCGCGGCGCCCAGCCTCCCGGAAGGCTACGCCCAAGCGGTGGAGGTCCTCCCCCTGTCGGACTGGGCAAATGTGCGTGCGAGAACGGCCGACAAGGGCTATGAAGGCGGCATGGTGGATCTCGCGACGGATCCAGGCGCCGCGGCCTATCGTGAGCAGGCCCTCGAACACGGCCTTCGGACCTGTTGGTCGACCCCGGTCAACTCGCAGCGAGGTACGCTGGTCGGCTCGCTTGCACTGTACTATCGCCAAACGGTCCGAGCGAGCGAGGCCGACCGACAGCTCGTAGGGCTCGCCGCGCCCCTGGCCGGGATCGCCATCGAACGCCACCGTGCCGCCCGGCGCATTCTGGAAAACGAGCAGCGCTATCGTTCAGTGTTCACCCTTCACCCCGACGCGGTCTTCACGCTGAACCGGCGAGGACATTTTCAAAGCGCGAACCCCGCCTGTGAGCAACTGGTGGGCGCCGCTGCGGTGGAGCTCAAGAACACGTCGTTCCTCCCCCTCCTCTCCGAAGAGTACCGGCGCGAATCGGTGGATCGGTTTCGACGCGCGGTCGCGGGCATTCCGCAACGATTCCAAACCGCCATCGCACACCGCTCGGGCCGCCGGGTTGACGTCGACGTGACTCTGGTGCCGCTCATGATCGACGACGGAGTGGCCGGCGTGTACGCGGTGGCCAAGGACGTCACGGAGCAACTCCAAGCGGAATCACGCCTCGCTACAAGCGGTCGTCAGCTGCGCCAGTCCCAAAAGATGGAGGCGATCGGACGTCTCGCCGGCGGCATCGCACACGACTTCAACAACCTGCTGACCGCGATCCGGGGATATACCGACCTCTTGCTGGCCGATCCGTCGATCCACGGCGCCCCGCGCGACGATTTGGAGGAGATCGTCAAGGCAACCAGCCGGGCAGCGACGCTCACCCGCCAGCTTCTGACTTTCAGCCGGCAACAAGTGATCCAGACCAAACGACTCGACCTCGACGCGGTGGTCGAGGATTGCAAGAACATGCTGGCCCGTCTCGTCGGTGCCGAAATCGATTTGCAAATGCTTCCCAGCAGCGAACCGGCCTGGGTGGAGGCAGACCCGACCCAGATGGAACAGGTCATCATCAACTTGGTGGTGAACGCGCACGACGCAATGCCCCAGGGCGGCCGACTCACCCTAGAGACGCGGGTCCTAGATCTCGGACCCGGAACCCTGGAGCTGCTGACACCGCTGCCGCCAGGCCGATGGGTGGCGCTCACGGTTGCCGACACTGGACGCGGCATGGACAAAGAGGTGCAATCACACATCTTCGAACCGTTCTTCACCACAAAGCCCCCGGGACAGGGCACGGGACTGGGCCTCTCCACCGTCTATGGCATTGTAGAACAGAGTGGCGGACATATTGGATTCCACAGTGCGGTCGACCACGGCACGACGTTCACCATCTACTTGCCCGCGCGCTCGGCCGGCCTCGCCGGGGTCGACGGTGCCGCGGAAAAGGGCCGAGTAGCCGTGGGAAGTGAGACCATCCTGTTGGTTGAGGACGAAGAATCGGTGCGGCAAATGATCCAGAAGATTCTGGCCTCCTCCGGCTACACGATTTTGGAGGCGCGCCACGGCAGCGACGCCCTGCTCATCAGCCGGGAGCACCAAGGACACATCGACCTCCTGTTGACCGACGTGGTCATGCCGGAACTCAACGGGCCCCAGCTCGCCGAGGCCTTGAGCACCCCGCGTCCAGAAATGCGGGTCATGTTCATGTCGGGCTACACGCGGAACGAAGTCGACCGTCGCGGCCTGGCGAACTCCGGAATCGCATTCCTCCACAAGCCCTTCACAGTGAGCGAACTCACGCTCCTAGTGCGCGAAGTATTGGATCGGCCGGCGCCGGTGGGGAGGTAGGCGGTCGAGACGCACAGACGGGCAGACGGGCAGACGGGCAGACGGGCAGACGGGCAGACGGGCAGACGGGCAGACTACAGGAATGCGGTTGCGGGGAACAAAGCGCAAGTCGAAATACCTTGCCCTACCGCAAGAGAACTTGAGTCGTAGAGTGCTGGTTCAATTGTGTCTCCCCCTTTCCTCCGCCATTCCTCCTGCCCGTCCCGTCCGCTTGTCCGGTCCCGTCCGTGCAAATCTCCCCCCTAGACGCATCTCCCGCCCGAACCTTTTGACCGGGAGACTCCGATGTTTCGACGCTTACTCGTCTGCGCCACTGTTGCAACTTGTTGCACCCCTACCATTCGGGCTCAGGGCTGGGTGGAACCGCCGATCGACCGCCGGCCCCTGATCCTGCGCCCGGGGGGCATCGTCCGCACCAGCTCGGCCATCCGCGCGACCATCGACGGGCGGGTCGCTCGGTTCGAGGTTGAGGAGCACTTCAGGAATATCGGAGGCGTGGTGGCGGAGGGATCCTACCTCTACCCGTTGCCCGGGGAGGCCGTCTTCACTGACTTCTCTCTGTTCAGCGGTACCAAAGAGCTCAAAGGCGAAATCATGTCCGCGGAACAGGCTCGCGGCATCTACGAAGAAATCGTGCGGCGGCGCCGGGACCCGGCACTTTTGACGTTGGCGGGTCACGGCTTGGTCCGGGCCCAGGTCTTTCCTATCGAGCCGGGTGAAACGCGAACAGTGATCCTCCGGTTTACGGAACTACTCACACGGGATGGCGGCGCGATCCGTTTGCGGTATGCGTCGGGCGCCCGAGGGGGGGACAGCGCCGTGGTCTCTTTCCAAGCGACCGCAACCGACCCGTCGCTGTATGGCACGCCCTATTCTCCAACCCACGCGCTCGAGACCGCCATCGATGGCAATCACCTCTCGATTCGGGTGAACAGCGCGATGCACGGAGACCTCGAGTTGTTTCTGCCGTTGCGACACGGGTTCGTTGGCACGAGTGTGCTCACGCACGGGAGCGGCGGAGGCGAAGGCGGGTATTTCATGCTCCTCCTGGCCCCACCCACGCGGGCGGAGGGACGAACCATTCCCCGAGATCTCACGCTGGTGGTGGACGTTTCGGGGTCGATGAGCGGCGACAAGCTCGACCAGGCCAAGGCGGCCCTGCTGCAGGCACTCGGAACCTTGCGGGCCGAGGATCGGTTCCGCCTGATCGCATTCTCGAGTGACGTCCGGCCATTCCGGGATGGTTTCAGCGCTGGTACGCGCGACAATACCGCGGCGGCGCGAGACTTCGTAAACGGGCTGGTTGCGGCGGGCGGAACAAACATTGCCGGTGCGCTCGAAGAGGCGTTCCGGGTGGCGGGCGACTCGGAACATCTTCCGCTCGTCATGTTCATGACCGACGGAATTCCTTCGGTCGGTGAACAAGCGCCCGAGCGCCTCGCGGCACTCGCGGCGAGTCGCGCTGGCCGATCCCGCATTTTTGCGGTGGGCGTGGGGCACGACGTGAACACCTATCTTCTGGATCGTTTGGCTGTCGAAGGACACGGGAGCGCCGAATATGTCGCTCCCGGCGCGAACGTGGAAACGGCAATTGGCGGGGTGTTGCAGAAGATCACGTATCCCGCACTCGTCAATCTCCGCATTGTGCACGCTCCGGTCACCTGGGAAGAGTCGTCCCCCACCAGACTTCCCGATCTCTTTTACGGCGAGGAACTCGTCGTCCTCGGCCGCTATCACGGAACCGGCCGCGGTGACGTGGTCATTGAAGGGGAGCGCGATGGCCGCCGCGAAACCTTCACCGTCGCGGCGGACTTTCCGCCCGCGACCTCCGGCAACGAGTTCATTCCTCCGCTTTGGGCGGCTCGACGCATCGGCGACCTCACCCGTACCGTCCGGCTCGAAGGCGCCAATGCGGAGCTGGTGAATCAGATTCGTGAACTGGGCCTACGCTACGGGATTCTGACCGAATACACTTCGTATCTGGTCCAGGAGCCTAACGCCTTGGCCGACCGGCCGCCCAGAACGGACGACCTTATGCGGGCGGTCGCGCCGGCGCCCGCGAAGCAGACCGGCGAGATAGCCTTTGAACGCGCCAAGGCGAGCGCCAAGATGGCGGCAGCCACTAGCTTGAATGCGGCCGATCAGGCCATTGAGGCCCGCCTCCGCGACTTCAACACGGCTGGTCGGACCCGTGCCGCGGCACACAGGGTGGCTGGGCGCATCTTCGTACTGCGCGACAACACCTGGACCGACATCGGCCAGAAGGAAGGGCTCAAAATCGTCGACGTGGCTGCATTCAGCCCGGCCTATTTCTCTCTCGTGGCGGCCCTGCCCGAAATCGCGCCGGCGCTCGGCCTCGGAGAGTCGGTCTTGGTCGCAGGACGGCGCGTGAGCGTGCGGATCGGCACCGGCGGCATCACTACCTGGCCCACCGCCGAGCTGCAACATTTCGCCAGCGAGTTTCGAGGACGATGACCCGCTCCATCGCTGAATTGTTTGCCGAGTATCACGGTTCGCTCGTTCGGGTGCTGTATCGCCGGACGGGCGACCGTGACCGGGCGGAGGACCTGGCCCAGGAAGTCTTCGCCCGGGCAGTGGTGGCACCCCCGCGCAACCCGCGCCCCTGGCTGTTTGCGGTAGCGCTGAATCTCGTGCGGGAAGATGGCCGAAAGTCGGTGCGTCAGGGCCGTCGGCTCGAGCTCTATCGGGCCGAGCGCGATGAGCCCCATCCCGGTCCGGATGAGGTGCTGGCCCAGGGTGACCGCGCGGCGCGGGTTCGGGAGGCCTTGTCGCAACTCAACGAACGCGATCGGGAAGCCCTGCTGCTCAAGGCGGAAGGGTTCAACTACGACGAGATCGCGACCACGTTGGGGCTGGCCAAAGGTGCGATCGGTACTACGCTGGCCCGGGCGCGTCGTCGGTTTGTTGACGCCTATCGCGCCGGCGAAGGACAAGAAGGGAGCTCGTATGCAACATCTCGATGAGGGCGTTATCCATGCCTTGGCCGACGGGGAGATCTCCTCGGCGGACCTGCCCCCGATCACCCTGCATTTGGAAGCCTGTTCGGAGTGCCGGAGTCGAATGGACGAGGCGCGCGACCTGGCCGGAGAGTCCGATCGGCTCATCAACGAATTGTTGGTGCCGGAGCCTTCGGGAACACTCGCGCGCCCCGGAGCGGGGCGAGCATCGGCCAGGACCGAGACGAGGAACACGGCGAGGAGTCGTCGTACTGTTTGGATCGGGTTGGCCTGGGCTGCAAGTATCACTATCGCAGTTGGGCTGGGCTTCGGCTCGGCACAGATGCGCCGAACGGCGCCGCTAGCCGCCCTGAGCGAGGTCCAGCTACCACCCGCTCGCGACCAAGCCGTACCAGCGCCCCGCCAAACGGCAATTGTTTCCGAGCCAAAACAATCGAGAACGGAAGCCCCCGCGGCCCAGGACGCTCGACCATCGGTGTCCCGCGGTTTGGATCGGGCGGGCGCCGCCGCACCTCAAGTGCTCGGTCAACTCAAAACAAAGAAAAGCGCCTCACAAGTGCTCGATAGCCTGGGAGACAGTCGGCCGGAACCCCGAGGCGTCGCGGCGGAATTGGCCCGGCCGGTTCGGATGCCCGCTCTGAGCGCTGCCTCGGATTCGCTGCGGAAACCCCTCCCGAGGGTCGCGGAAAATGTCCAGAGCTCCAGTGTCGCAGACGCCAAGTTGCGCGATGATGGCGCCAATACGCCCGAGCTCCAAGCAGGGAGACGAGCCAGTGCGGGGGCGAGCGGCCGAGACTATGAAACCGTCGAATTCGCCGAAGCGGTACGCCGATTGGCCGCACCGCTCCGCCAAATCGACGGACTGGTACCCGTGCGTCTCGAGGCCTCGGGCAAACGTATTCGCGTCGTCTACCCGACCCAGCGCGGAGAGTTGGTGCTGGAGCAGTGGCGTGCGGGCGATAGCATCATGGTGTCCGTGATTCCGTCCTCGCCCATCTCCGGGGACTCACTGCAGCGCCTCCTCGGTAAAGTACGATAGCGTCCGGCCCCCGGATCCGGCGCGCCCCCGTTTTCCCTTGGTTCGTCCTGGGGTGGAACCTTCTGGTGGTTGGGTGGGGCGCATACGTCCGGGCATCGGGCTCGGGCGCCGGCTGCGGGCGCCATTGGCCGCTCTGCAATGGACAGGCGTTTCCCAGTATGGGGAGGGCGGCGACCGTCATCGAATACGCTCACCGGGTCTCGAGTGGCATCGCCCTCCTGCTCGTGGTGGGGTTGGTGATCCTCACGTGGCGAAATCTCCCGCCGGGCCACTGGGGACGACGTGCCGCGGCCGCTGCCATGTTCTTCATGCTGATGGAAGCCGCCGTGGGAGCCGGATTGGTGTTGCTGCGCCTGGTGGAGAACGACGCTTCGGCCCTTCGCGCCGGATATCTCGCGACGCACTTGGCCAATACGTTCTGCCTGTTGGGGGCGATAGCGCTGACTGCGTGGTGGTATCGCCCAGCCCCGGTGCGTCTGCTTCACATCCCACCCCGATATCGCATTCTCCTGCTGGGCGGATTGCTGGCG
>JANYKV010000188.1 GCA_025358055.1 Gemmatimonadota bacterium | reverse complement strand
CGAATTCGAATCTCCTTCCGGCCGTCACCGGCGTTCTGCCACTCGGGAACCGGAGCGGGTTGGTCCAACTGATAGGCGCCCTGCTGGATGAGCACTCCCATCAGCGAGCCCGTCACACTCTTCCCCATCGACCAACTTTCCAGGGGCGTGTGAATTCCAATCCCCTTCGCGTAGCGCTCGGCCAGAATCCTGCCCTTGTAGGTGACGACGAGTCCGAGCGTCATGCCTTCGGGGGAGCCAAACGCCGTGTCGACTGCCGCGGCGAACTTGGCCGAGTCAATTTCGGCGGGCCACGGCGCCTTCGCGACCACGTCACCCATCGGCCATGGCGTCGTGGCAGCCGGGGGGAGGTTGGGCTTCACGATGGAGGGCTTGAAGAACACCCCGTCCTTACCGATCGGACTCGCGACGCACCCCTGGCTTCCGTACCGCCTTGCAACCCGGGTCACGCCAGAGGCGAGGGTAAGTCTCACCGTCTGATGAGGCCGGTCGATGACAGTGTCCTTCACCTGCGCGCGATCCTCGGCCGGACTGACAAAGAATCCGACATTGGCCGCCGCATCCGCGGGATCAAGGCCCGTGAGGAACACCGCGGCGCACATGATCGTGGCGAACCCAGCCGTGGAGTGATCGATCGCGTTCCCGGGAACCGGCGTCCAGCTGCCCGGCAGCGCGAGCGAATCACCTCGCGCAATGAGGCCAGCGGTAGGACTCGCGGAAGGGACCGTCGGCGGCGGTGCTTCCTTCTCCGCCTTCGCACAGGCCACGAAGGAGAGCAAAACAGAAACCTGAAGCAGATACCTTACGACCGGATGCCGCATCGGACCTCCATGGAAAGATTTGCCCAACCATCCTAACTCGTGGCCTTCCCTGCCGCCATCGCCTGGAGCAATGCGCCGTATGCGGCGAACCTCCCATCTCCAACGATGACCTGACCGTTCTGGATCGCGCCGATGGGGTGGACCGTGCCACCGACTACCCCCATCCAATCCGCGGCACTCGCGACAATGTGGGTCGCGGGCGTGGGTATTTCTCCAGCCCCCGTGCGGACCGTCCCGTCGCCGATGGTGAGCCACCACTGGCCCCCACCTTCGCCGCGGAGCAAGAACTGGTAACTCGAGGCAAGGCCCGGTTGCGCCGTTCCACGGAGGAGGTTCGGCAGCGCCGCAAAGAATTTCTCGCAGGTGCCATCGGTAGAGTGTTGGGGCAGCGACCGATCATAGGCGCGCGAGGCGGGATCCTTGGGGTCGCGCATCTTCAAGATCCGGCGGGCCTCCGCGGCGCTGGCCACCGGGCGGTTGAGCTCGTTGCACAATCGCACGACACGGGCCACCATTTGCGCGTTCGACGCGGCCTTCTCTCCTCGACGATAGTACAGATTATCCTCAAAGCCCGTGCGAACATGACCACCGAGGATGATGCCAAGCGTGTTCATCGGGAGCTGATCTCTCCCGACTCCGACGGCCATCCAGTGGCTGTTCGGGGGCAGTTCGCGGAGCACTTCGAGAAGGAGCCCAGGCCGGGGAGGCGTGGTTCCGCGAGGCAGCATGACCAGTTGAAAGAAGAACGGCGGGTCGAAGTACCCCTCGTCAATCATCCGCTTGATATTGCCGATATGCCCGGTGTCGAAGCACTCGAACTCGGGACGCACCTGATAACGCCACATCTCGAGAGCCAGGCGGCGCATAAACACCGGGGAGTTCTCGAAAACGAAGACATCCCCGAAGTTGAGGCTACCGCTGTTGAAGGTGGCCAATTCCGGACCGCACTGCACCGGCTCGAACCGGTCATCGTGGGTCATCGATTCGATCTTGCTCGTCGTAAAGTTCAGGTTGAGATCCGACTCGGCTCGCACCCGATCGCGGATCTCCTCGAACATCGCTTTGTTGTGGGTGAGCGTACCGTCCGGCTTCCGCACGTGGATATGACAGATCACGGCCCCGGCTCTCCAACACTCGAGCGCGGAGGTCGCGATCTCCTCAGGCGTGCAGGGAAGCCAAGGAAGCTGATCCTTCCGGGCAAACCCGCCAGTGAGAGCCGCGCTGACCACGCACGGCTGATCGGTCGAAAACGAAGACATCTTTGACTCCGCGCCGTGCGAGACCCACGTATTCTATGCGCCTGAATCTTGTGCCGAACTCGAGGGCCCGCTAGGGCTCGCGTACCGGGCCAATGGTAGGTGCGGCCGGGGAAGCTACCTCAGCGCCACTGCTAGCAGCGCCACAAGAGCTGCGATCACCATGATGATCGCGACATGGGCCGCCCAGCATCGAATGAGCACACGCTTCGCACCTTGATACGCGGTCGTCAACCCACCACCCACAACCACCAACCCCATGAGATCCCAAGAACTCTCACGGTGCGCCAGGTTTCGGTAGACGATGTCCATCAAGAGCCCGAAGGAGAGGAGGAGGTAGGCCAACCGATAGCTTGCGTTCTCCACCATTACCGTGCGCTCGTCGCGCTCGATTGCCAGAGGATTTATGAGAGATCTTCTCCCAAATTGAAGAGTGCGTCCACCGGTTTGTCGAGCTGCTTGGCGAGCACGAATGCCAGCAGGGCCGAAGGACTGTAGGTTACCGTTTCAGTGGTGCTGATGCTCTGACGGGTAACCCCGGCGCGCTCGGCCAGATCCGGTTGCGAAGATTTTGCTCCGCGCGGGCAACCTTCAGGCGATTCGTCAGATGGAATGTGGGGGGCATGGTCGTTTCCTTCTTTCTTGATCCAAGGTAACGAGCGTTCCTGTGCACATCACGTATACCAGACATTATGACTAGCATCCATTATTTTATGACTACTTCACTTGCCAATTGGAACCCCTTCCCCGGCCGAAGACACGGCCCGGGGCCAGAATGCGGCTGACCCTTCTCCCCGCCGACCCGAGTGACGCGCCCGTCCTCGCCGCCTTGCACACTGCCGTGGCGGATGACCTCACGGCTCGGTACGGCAAGGGACCTTGGTCTCTGCGAACGACCGAAAAAGGCGTGCTGTTCCAGATGCGAAACGGGACGGTGTACGCGCTTCGTCGCCGGGGGAAGATCGTAGCCACGCTCTGGTTGTGCTCGAAGAAGCCGTGGGCGATAGATCCCACATACTTTACTGCGTGCGCCAAGCCCCTCTATCTGGTTGGCATGGCGGTGGCCCCGGCGCACCAACGGAAGGGCATCGGCCGGCGTTGCTTGGAACAGGCGCGCCAAATTGGAACGACTTGGCCCGCGGACGCAATTCGCCTGGATGCGTTCGACGCCGAGGCGGGAGCCGTGGGGTTCTACGCCCGGTGCGGGTTCGAGGCGAGGGGCCGAAAGGAATACCGCGGCACCCCACTGGTCTATTTCGAGATGCTTCTGTGAACCACGGCACGCTCGGCTGCGCGCCAGCGCTAGCACGCGTATCTTATCGACGCGCTATTCCTCCAACCGGTCGCCCACGATGGTCGCTGTTGACGCAGGGCTCCAACGCGAAGCGCACGCCATGGCCGCGGACCTTCTTCTGGTCAACGGCCTGGACGCATCCGATTTCGGCGACGTCCTCCTGGACTCTCTCCGAGGTGGCGGAGTCGCCGCATGCCTCGTCAGCAGCAGCCGGAGTGGCGTGGGGCTGTTCGACGAACTCGACTCCCCGCACCACGCGTTTCTCAACGCGCGAGCGGACCGCATGGCCCTCGCGACCTCGGTGGCCGATGTCCAGAGGATTCATCGAGAGGGCCGGGTCGCGATCATATTCGGTCTCCAAGTGGCCGACATGGTCGAAGAGGACGTGGGTCGACTGGTGAGCCTCCACGCCATGGGGCTCCGAAGTTCCGGGCTCGCCTACAATATCGGAAACTACATCGGCTCGGGTTGCACCGAGCTGGATCAGGGGCCGCTTTCACGCTTTGGAGTCCAATTCGTGGAGGCATTGCAGGCCCTCCGCATCGTGGTCGACATCGGCGGACATTGCAGCGAAGCCACCGCGTTTGACGCTCTCAAGCACACCGCCGGCCCGGTCGTGTGTTCCCACACGACGGCACGGACCCTCCGGAATAATCCGCGCGCGATGACCGACGGTCTTTGTCGCGCGATCGCGGATCGAGGCGGAGTGATCGGCGTCGCCGCGTTCAGCTACTTCCTGCTACCGGCGGGGCGAGGGACGGTGGAGGATTACCTCCGCCACGTGGACTACCTCGCCAAACTCGTCGGCACCGAACACGTTGGCCTTGGCCTCGATTTCATTCTGGGGAAGAACACCCGCGGCCCCGTGACGGACACGGCTTCGTTCCCGCCCGGCGTCTACCCCCAATCCTGGGAAGAATGGATCTATCCCGAGGGGATTTCCGACTTCACTGGGCTCACCACGGTCATCGCCGGCCTCATGAAGCGAGGTTATTCGCAGGAGGAGATCGCGCGACTCATGGGCGAAAACTGGCTCCGGGTATGGCGGGACATATGGGGAGCCTGAGGCGCGGCGCGATCACCCGGAGGGCGTTTGTTTCGAGCGCCGGTGTGGGCGGACTCGCTCTACTCTCACACCCAGCAGGCTCCGCGCTGCCGGGCGTACCCGAAGAGCCTTCAGCATCGATCCTCGCCTGCGTGCCGCTCGCGGCGCCCGGGCGCGGAATGACAGCGGCGCGCGAAACCGTGGCGGCTCTACGCCGAGCCGGGGCTGCCGCGGCCGTGGTACCAGTGATCGAGACCGAGCACCTCACCGACGCGATGCGCGCCTTGGCCCAGTGGCGTCAGATGATGTCCGAGCAGACCGAGCTCTGCGTGCCGGGATTGGAGCCCATCGATTGGGCGCCTCGGCACCGGGGAGGCCGAGTCGCGTTGATCGCCCACAGCCATGGCGTGCAGTGGCTGGGCCGAGACCTCTCGCTCGTGCCGGAGTTCCGAGCACTGGGGCTACGAATCACTAAGCTGTGCTCCGGGTGGCGGAGCCTATGCGCTGACGGCTGCTTCGAGGCGACCGATTTGGGACTCACCAGCTGGGGACGCGACGTGGTTCGGGCGTTGAATCACCACCGCTTGGTCATCGACCTCGCGTACACCGGCCGGAAGAGCAGCCTTGACGCCATGCGGGTGAGCCAGCACCCGGTCGTCTTCAGCCACGTCAATGCGGCCGCCGTCCATGCCCACCCACTCAATCTGACCGACGAGCAAATCCAAGCCTGTGCAAAGACAGGCGGCGTCATCGGCGTGAGTGCCTTTCCGACCCTGCTCGCAGATGCCGGTGCCACGATCGACGATTTTGTTCGCCACGTCGAGTACATCACCCGGCTCGTGGGGATCGACCATGTCGCACTCGGGCTCGACTTCGACACCCGCCGGACGATCCGCTTCCCGACCGACCCGCTTCCCACGGGGCCGTACCAGTATCCCAAGGGCGTGGCTGGATTTGCGGATCTGGCTGGGCTCAGGAGCACGTTCGCCAAACGCGGATTTAACGCCTCCGCGCGTGCCGCCATTTTCAGCGGGAACCTCGAGCGCGTCTTTCGCCAGGTTTGGGACGCAGCCTAATCGAAGGCTTATCCATGAGCACTGGAACATCCGACACTCAACGCATGGCCTTTGTAACGGGAACGAGTTCCGGGATCGGGACCGCGCTCGCGATGGAACTCATCGAGCGTGGATGGGAGGTGGTGGGGGTCTCCCGCCGCCCCGCACCTTTCCTTCACGCTCGCTATACCCACATGACCTTCGATCTCGCGGATCTGGACGTTGCGATCGAGGGGATTCAGGCGTACTTCGACGACCGCCTTCCCGATCCTCGGTGGCAACGTATCGGGTTGGTGAACAATGCGGCTGACGGTAGTTCGATGGGACCGATCGAGAATCTCATCCCGGACGAGCTGCGGCAGGTGTACACGATCAATACCGTCGCTCCGACCTGGCTCATGGGGTATTTCGTGCGCCGGTGTCAGTCCCGCACGACGCTTCGGATCGTCAATGTGTCGTCCGGTGCGGCAGTGCGCCCTTTCCCGGGCCTGGCAACGTACGGGGGGAGCAAAGCGGCGCTTCGGATGGCGGGGATGTGCTTCGCAGCCGAATTGGAGTCACCGCTCCGGAGCGGTGGGCCGCGCGGAGACGTCACGATTCTGAGCTACGAACCCGGTACGGTGGACACGGCAATGCAGGTGCGGGCCCGTTCCACATCGGACCAGGACTTTCCGTGGGTCGGCCTCTTCCGAACGCTCCATTCGCAAGGCGCGCTCCGGTCGCCGAAGGATCCGGCCATCGAAATTGCCAACTATCTCGAGCGTGACGGCCACGACCGATTCACGGAGCGTCGGCTGGGCGCCTGACGGATGGTAGTGAATCGGCCCGAAGTCCTCATTCTTCTAGGTACCCGCAGTTTGGAAGACCTCCCGAAGTCGTTTGGCCACCAGCATCTCCTCCCCATCGCGCAACACGCGCGTGCGCGCGGTGGCGTGCCAAGTACGGGTGCCCTGGTCCTTGGTCACGATGACTTCCAACTCCACCTTGGGCGCCCCACCGGCCAGCTGTTGCCGCAGCCGGTCTCGGTCGAGGGGAATATCTGCTTCGTCCCAGCGCAGGTCCGCGTCTCGATACCCAGCCGTGTTGAGCGCGTAGGACACTGTGAGCCCCCGAATCCCCTGCAACGCGTCGACTACTCGGCGCGCCCGCGCGTTCCACCGCGCCATCTCGGCCTCGTTGTCCTGCTTCATGAATCGTTCGAGCGCCACGATCAACCCTACCACGCTTTCCTTCCCCACTTTCATGCCGCGCCCGATGTTGTCGTGAGGGCTCGCGTTGAGTCGTACCGCCTCAATCAAGTCGCGGCGTCCGGCCACGATGCCCGTCGCTTGCGGGCCCCCGATGGCCTTGCCTCCGCTCAGGACGATGAGATCCGCTCCCGCACCAAGGAGACGGCGGATGCTGCCCCACGGTGGAAGGTCGGAGGCCATGTCGATCAAGACGGGCACGCCGGCCTGCTTACCCATCGCGATCAACCCTTCCATCCGAACCAGTGCAACGTCGGGTGGTGGCGCCCGATCCGCCGCGAATGGGGGAGCAAATACTCCCTGTCGCTCCACGTTGACGAGGCCCGCGATCAGGGCCGTGCTCTCCCCCAACCTCGCTAACATGTCCGCCCGGGTATCGGCATAGACAATAGTGGCTCCGGCGGAGCGATACGCACGGTCGTAGTCGAACCTCTGGGCTGACTGGATCAGGCATTCACGTCGCACCCACGTTGGATGGGGCAGCGCCTGAATCTTTTCCGGATCGCTCCCGGTGAGACACGCGGCCGCGCCAAGGATGAGGCCGGAGAACCCGCCTGCGCTCACGAACGCCGCTTCGGCCCCGAGCAACTCCGCCGCGCGTCGGCCCGCGGCGGCGTTGAGCTCATGCATGTCAACGAAGAACTCGTTGGCTTCGGCGATCGCGGAGAGCACTTCGGGCGCCATCCGCCCCCCGCCCAACCGTGAGATGTGCTCGTGGGCGCCGAGGTGTGGCCGAATCCCGAGGACTCGAGTGTAGATGTTGTCGTCGAGCGCGGCCACCGAGTTGGAGAGCGAAGGGCGCTCGGCGGCTGGTCGAGCGGACGTCTCAAGGGGCAGCCGGAGTCCGGAAGCCGCGGTGACAGAGGCTCCCGCGACCGTGCTAAGGAACGCGCGGCGGGAGTAAGGGGTGGCGCGGTCGGTCATTGAGCACCTCATGGTGTCGAGTACACCGCAAAGCTATCGCCAAACTCTGCCTGCGTCACCCAGAGTTCCCCGGGCCCGAACGTACACCCGGCCCCGTCGACAGCACCCAAACGGTTGGTAACTCAGCGAGGGCACAGTAGGTTTTGAACTCTAACTCGCAGGATTCGCTCCCTTCTCAGGGCCGAGGGCACATTGGCGTTGATGTTTCATCCGGTCACACCGGACCGGCTCGCGGACCTTGCTCGTTTCTCCGAGCAGCAGGGGAAATTTCGCTACTGTTCGTGTATGCGGTGGCGGATGCGCAGCAGGGTGTACCAACAGTCCACCAAGGCCACTCGAATCGCCGCGCTCGAAGGGCTCGTGTGCCGGAATCAGCCGGTTGGCGTCCTCGCCTATCGAGCAGCGCAACCGATCGGATGGTGCTCTATTGCCCGCCGGGAGACCTATGAAGCGCTGGAGCGGTATCGGGCCCTGCCCCGCCTGGATACCGCTCCCGTCTGGTCCGTCACGTGCTTTTTCGTGGACCGGCACGAACGGCGACAAGGTGCGACCTTTGGCCTATTGAAGGCGGCGGTGGCGTATGCCCTATCCCTCGGAGCCACAATCGTGGAGGGGTACCCGGTCGAGCCGGCTGCTCGACTTTACACGTATATGGGATCCCCGCACATTTTTCTTCGGGCGGGGTTTCACGACGTCACTCCCGTTGGGAACACCCGGCGGGTGATGCGCTATACCCTCAGGTGACAGCTGTGGGTTGACAACAGCGTCCATTCACGCGAGGAGGATGACGAGTTGTGAATGTGATTACCGGTATCTTTTTGTTGGTGGTCTTCGGGATCGTAAGCGAAACGATCGTCAAGATCGCCAAAGCGCGATCCGCGGGCCGTCAGCTGAGCCGACCGTTGCAAGCCGAGCTCGATGAGCTCCGCCGGCAACTGCAGGAACAGGGGGGAGTCTTGGCCGACACCCAGGCGACCCTCAACAATCAGGACCAGCAACTGCAAGAGCTACACGAGCGCGTCGACTTTGCGGAGCGGTTACTGGCGCAACACCGGGAGCAGCAGAAGTTGGGCAGCGTGAGTGAGAAACCGGCGCCGTAGCGGGCCGCTGAAAGCCTCCATTTATGTCATTCCGAGGAAGGCCAGCGACTGAGTCGAATCAGCTCCCCTTGGCCTTTTCCTTCTCCCAGCTGTCCCGAAGCGTCACGGTTCGATTGAACACGAGCGCACCTGGTTTCGCGTCGACGACATCCGAAATGAAGTATCCCGTCCGTTCGAACTGATAGCGGGACCCGATTGGGTCCTGGGCCACACTGGGTTCCAATTTCGCGCCCGGGACCACGATCAGCGAATTCGGATGCAAGACCGACGTGAACTCCTGCCCCTCCGGGACGGCCTCAGGATCTGGAATCGTGAATAGACGATCGTACATCCGAAGCTCAACGTCCAAGGCGTGGCGGGCGCTCACCCAGTGAATCGTCCCCTGCACCTTCCGGCCATCCGGGGCGTTTCCGCCTCGGGTCGCCGGATCGTACGTACAATGGAGCTCCACGACGTGGCCGGCAGCGTCTTTGCAAACTTCTTGACATGTGATCAGGTAACCGTAACGAAGGCGCACTTCTCGGCCCGGCGCCAGCCGAAAGAACTTCTTCGGCGGATCTTCCATGAAGTCATCCCGGTCGATGTACAGCTCACGTGAGAAAGGCACCAAGCGCGATCCGGTCTTCGGGACATCGTGGGGGTAATACGAGGCTTCAAGCTCCTCCACCTGGTCTGCCGGGTAGTTCGTCAGCACCACCTTCAGTGGTCTTGCGACACAGAGCACGCGGGGCACTCGCATGTTGAGGTCGTCCCGAACCGCGTGCTCATAAGTGGCAAGCTCGATTCGGCCATCTTTCCGGGCGACCCCGATGGATTCGCAAAAGTTGCGGATGGCCTCAGGAGTGACGCCGCGCCGTCGGATCCCGGCCAGCGTCGGCATCCGCGGATCGTCCCAACCCGACACATGGCCCTCGTTGACCAATCGAAGCAGCTTGCGCTTGCTCACCACCGTGTAGTCTAGATTCAACCGGGCGAATTCGGTCTGTTCCGGCGGGTGCTCGAAACCGACCTCCCGCACCAGCCAGTCGTAGATGTCCCGGTTGTCCTTAAACTCGAGCGTACACAAAGAGTGCGTGACCCCCTCGATTGCGTCCGAGAGGCCGTGCGCGTAATCGTAGAGCGGATAGATGCACCAGGCATCGCCTCGCCGGTAGTGATGCGCATGCCGAATCCGGATGAGCAGTGGATCGCGCATGATCATGTTCGGATGCCCCAAGTCGATTTTCGCGCGAAGGACGTGGGCTCCATCCGGAAATTCACCCGCTTTCATGCGCCCGAGAAGATCCAGATTCTCTTCGACCGACCGGTCGCGATACTTACTCGCCGTGCCCGTCGAGTTCACCGTGCCCCGGTGGCGACGGATTTCCTCTTCCGTTTCGCTGTCGACATAGGCCTTCCCCTTCTCGACGAGCAAAACGGCGAAGTCATACAGCTTTTCGAAATAGTCACTCGCATAGAGCTCGTTGTCCCACTGAAATCCCAGCCACTGAATGTCCCGTTTGATGGCCTCGACGTATTTGATGTCTTCAGTCGAGGGGTTCGTGTCGTCGAATCGGAGATTGACCTTCCCGCCGAATTCCGTGGCGATGCCGAAGTTCAAGCAGATCGATTTGGCGTGGCCGATGTGAGGAAACCCGTTCGGCTCCGGCGGAAACCGGGTGAGGACGGGCCGTCCGAACCGACCCGTGGCTTCATCGTGGGCCACCATTTCGCGGATGAAATCTCGGCGGGGGCTGTCTTGACTCACGGGAACACCGGCGTCTGAGGGTTGATGCGCATGATCTGGTAAAGATACATTGATTGCATCATGGACGGCCTCCCCGTGGCCGAGTGCCTGGTCTCACCCTGAAAAGGATCTCTCAGCCGTGCCCCTTCCCGACCTGTCGTGGTACATCGGCGATGAGTCGCACATTATTATCCTACCCAACGGCACTCCACCGTGGCATTGGACTTCCCACATCGGCTCCATCCTTCGCTGTGCCTTCCCAACCCTTGGCCCAGAATTCACTTTCGCGGACGACGTCGCCATACATCGCTCGGCCACGGTCGGAGCGGGAGCCGTGATTCAGAGTCCAGCCATCGTCTGTTGTAATGCCTCCATTGCGCCACAGGCCTACCTGCGCTCCGGGGTTTTTGTCGGGGAAGGCTCCAGGATCGGCTCGTGCTGCGAAGTGAAGGCAAGTTTTGTGTTTAAAGGCGCCGTGCTCGCCCACCTCAACTACGTGGGGGACTCGATCATCGGGGCATACGCGAACCTCGAGGCGGGCGCTGTTGTGTCAAATCACTTCAATGAGCGAGCCGACAAGGAGATCGATGTCGTTGTGGATGGGAGTGTGATCAACACAGGAGTGGAGAAGTTTGGTGCCCTCATCGGACATCATGTCCGGATCGGCGCCAACGCTGTCACTTCCCCCGGGACCATCCTTGCCCCCCATTCGATTGTGCCCCGGCTTACTTTGGTGGACCAACGCCAGCAACACGCGACGCCTTCTTGGGTCCGGCAGTGAAACAGCGAGGGAACCGGCCGACACCATGCGATCGCCGGTCGGAATGGACCCATGAAGTATCTCGCGGAGACGTGGGGCATCGGCGATCTCAACGAAGCGGAAGCGGCCGCCGTCTTGCCTCGCGCCAAGCTTTTCCGGCCACGAGTGATCCTTCCGCCATCAAGACACCACGCCTGGTGGTACGCGATGAGCCGCCGGTGGAGCGATTACCAGCGACAGACCAAACAAGCGGGCAGCGCCCCCACCCCAGTTGAGAGGGAACCCGATGCGCCACCAATTCGCTCTGTTCGTGACCTTGGCCGCCGCCTGGTTGGCCGCCCCGGTACAGGCGCAGGAAACTACTCCGGTTGACGGCCCGCAACGCACGTTCCGTGATTCGCTGCTCGATGGACTCGCGGGAACGTGGAACATGTCCGGCAACGTTCGGGGGAAACCGGCCCGGTACCGCCTGTCGGCCGAGTGGGTCCTGAATCATCAATTCCTGCGGGTGGACATGCGCGACGTCACCGACCCACCAGCGTATCAGGCGACGGTCTACATCGGTTATGACAATACCAGCCAACGGTATGTCGCCCACTGGCTCGACACGTTTGGCGGACGGTTGTCTGAGACCTTAGGCTATGGTAACCGATTGGGAGCGTCCGTCCGCTTTCAGTTTGAATACACCGACGGTCCATTTCAGACAACGTTCACCCACGATCCGATGGGCCGCTTCTGGACCATCGTCATGGAAAGCCGGACGCCCGCGGCAACGTGGATACCGTTTGCGCGGTA
>JANYKV010000089.1 GCA_025358055.1 Gemmatimonadota bacterium | reverse complement strand
AAGTTCGTGGAGTTGCAGCCATGGAGTCGAGCGATGGCGGTCCGATTGCGGCTGCAAAATGGCCCCGCACACGGAATCGAGCCAGGCGTGGCGAGCACCCCTACGGGAAGCGCTCAATTGGCTTGCAGAAAAGCTCCACGCTCAATTCGAGTTGGAAGGATCGGCCCTCCTCGGCGACCCATGGACTGCCCGAGACGCCTACGCCGGCAAGAACTCGACCGCGACTCTTCCGCCCCGGGCCCGTGAACTCCTCGAAATGGAACGCAATGCCCTGCGGATGTTCACCTCGTGCGGCTGGTTTTTCGACGACATCGCCGGAATCGAATCCCTGCAGTGTCTGCGGTATGCCGCGCGGGGCATCGATTTCGCCGGATCCGACTCGCCGCAGCTCCGCCAGGAATTCGCCCGACGTCTTAGTGTAGCCCGAAGCAATGACCCGGCGGAGGGAACGGGCGCGGACCTGTTGATCACGAAGGTCCTGCCGACCCACCCCCCGGAGGTTCGCGCCGCGGCCGCTGCGGTCGCGATGCACCGCTATGTGCCGTCAGTACCGGTCCTCGCCATCGGCAGCTTTGATGTCGACCACATCTCCCCAGAGGAAGTCCACCTCATCCACGCCCGGACCGGTCGCCGGTCGGTGCTGCGCGTATCACTCCGGCGCGGCAGCGTGGAAGGATTCAGCGCGGAGGTCATTCCGGCCGACGGGAACCCCTGTACGGTCCGGTTTCATGAGCTTCCGGAACCGGAGCGCGAGCAGATTCGGCACGCCACGCGCGAGGAGCTGTTGTATACGCTGTTCACCGAAGAGGAACGTCACCGGTTAGTGACGGGGGTGGTCACCTACCAGCAGGCGGTCGGAGACCTCTTTTTGCGCTTTTTGCCGGCCGAACCGGCGCTCGCCAAAGGTCTCGACCTGGACCGCCTGGTTCGTGTGTTGGACCTCTTCGCCCTTGAGGAAGCACCCATTCCCTTCGATGCCCAAACCCGATTCTATCGCCTGCTCCAGCAGGGTCCGACCGATATCGCGCACTCCTTGCGAGGATTGGCCCCCCGTTTCGGGTTCAGCGCGGCATCCCTCCCGCCAGAGCCCAGCGCGTGACCGAACCGATCCGCTTCACCTTCGGGCTGCACGTGCACCAACCGGTCGGGAACTTCGACCGGGTGTTCGAGGAGCACCTTCGGGACGTGTATCGCCCGCTCTTAGCCGCGCTCGAGGACCGCGACTGCTTTCCGATCACCCTGCATTTGTCCGGCCCGCTGCTCGATTGGCTCGACACTCATGCCTCGACATACCTCGATGTGGTCGGGCGCTTGGCCGCCGACGGCAAGGTAGAGCTACTTCTGTCTGGTTATGACGAACCGATTCTCGCCGTCCTCTCCCGAGAAGACCGGCTCGAACAAATCGACCGGATGCGCCGAGGCATTCAGCAACGATTCGGGGTCCGGGCCATCGGATTGTGGCTCACCGAACGCGTGTGGGAACCTGACCTCGCGGTCGACCTGGCCCACGCTGGGGTGGAGTACGTCTTGGTCGACGACCGCCACTTCTTGGTAACCGGGTTCCCGCCGGAAGCCTTGCATCGGCATTTCCGCACCGAGAGCGGCGGCGCTTCCTTGGCGGTCTTCCCGATCGACCAAGAACTTCGTTACCTGGTCCCGTTCCGCCCCCCCGCGGAACTCGCCGAATACCTTCGGGCTCTCCGCCGGGGCGGACACCCTCTCGCCATTCTCGCGGACGACGGTGAAAAGTTCGGGGGCTGGCCCGGAACAAAAGAGTGGGTCTATGAACGGGGATGGATGAAGGAATTCTTGGACACACTCGAAGCCCTCCGGTCCAACGACGAGGTGGAGCTTGCGACGTTCAGTCAGGCCTTGATCAAGACCAAGAGTGGTGGTCTGGCCTATCTGCCGAGCGCGTCCTATCGGGAAATGGAAGGGTGGTCGTTGCCACCCGCGGCCGCAGTCAGAATGGAGGCGCTCGAGAAAGAGCTGGGGGAGAGCCGGGTTCAGGGACCGGACGGCGCGCTGATCCGCGGGTCGCACTGGCGCAATTTCTTCGTGAAATACTCCGAAGCCAATCGGATGCACAAGAAGATGATGGCCCTCTCCCGAATGTGTCGCGAACGCGGCGATCCCGCCGAGGCTCGTCGCGCCATCGGTCGTGCCCAATGCAATGACGCGTACTGGCACGGAGTGTTCGGCGGACTCTACCTCCCGCACCTCCGCCAAGGGATTTGGAAGCAGCTCGCCCGGGCCGAAGCACTGCTCCGCAAGGATGAACCCTTGTCTTGGGAGATACGCGACCTCGATGGTGACGGGTCACCCGAGGTTTGGATTCACTCAGCATCGTTCTCGGCGCTCCTTGCCCCGGCGCGCGGCGCCGCCATCGAAGAGTGGACCATCTTCGATCAGGGGTGCAACTTTGGGGACACGTTGACTCGCCGGCGGGAGGCCTATCACTTCAAGGCCACCGCGTCCGCACCCGACACGACCAATCAGGCGGATCCGACTGAGGAGGGCAGCGCAAGCATCCACGACATCGAAGCGAGGCTTACGCTCGATTCGTTACCACCAATTGATCGGGAACAGCGCGCGCTTTTCATCGACCGGGTCTTCCCCGGTGGCACCGTGGTGAATGATTTGGTTGCCGGCACGGCGGAAGCCTTACGGTCGTGGGATCAGGTGGAGCACGGAGTCGATGTGCAAATGTCCGCAGAGTCCCTGGTCGTCTCCTGTGCCGCCCCCGGACTCAGCAAGCGGCTGGAGTTCCACTCGAACGGGGACCTTCGTGTCGCCTATCAGTGGGACCCATCCCTCGCGGAGCCGGATGCGTGGTTCACCACCGAACTGTCACTCGCTCGACCCAGTACGATAGAAACGGATGCGCGGGAGCGGTGGAACTACCCGATCGAAACCGTGGCACAGTCGGAGCGAGGGTTCGATCGCACGAATCAGGGCGAGGCAGTCGTGCTGCGGTGGCCACTCGGAGCGGGGACTGGTTGGGTGAAACTGGGAGTTGGGTGAGGGAAACGGGAAACGGGACCGAGAACCAGTACTGCACAAATTGCGACGGGGTTAGGGGAAACAGAAAGGGGATAGGGAGACGGAAGCTGAGACCTTGCTCGGCTCTTCCACGTACCCCTTCCCCTTTCCGCGTTCCCCTTTCCTTCCCTGCCGTTACGGTACCACCTGACCTTTGGGCTCCATCTTTGCGATCCAGAGCCCGCTGTTGATGTCGTTGAAGAAAATCAGGCCGTCTTTCACGACCGCACCCCAGGTAAAGGTGGACCGTGGCTTCGTCCCCTTATCGTCGGACGTGAAGAGCCAGGTCATCTCCCGCCCTTGGCGCAGCAGGTCGCCTTTGAGCTCCCCGGAGATATCGACCACCCTCCCACCACCTTGATAGTTGCCCAGGTAGAGCGAGTCACCCTCGACCCACACGTTGTGGACGCCGCCATCGGTGGGTTCGTACCACGCCACGATTTTCGGCTTCTCGATGTTGGAGACGTCGACCACCTGGAGTCGGCCCCATGTCAGGTCGTTGCCTTCATCGAGGCCGGTGGAATTCCGTTTCGCATAAACCTCGTCGGCGATGAAGACGTAGTTCTTGTGCCGCCAGGCGGTGTGGGTTCCCCGAGCTCCGAGACCGTACTCTTGGTCAACGCGGGCATAGAGCGCGTTGAGATCGTACTTCAGCTGGGACACCTTCACCGGATGTTCCGGGCTGCCGCCCTTGATTCCGTTGCCGACATCCAGGATGATCAGTCCGTCATTCCAATAGGCGAGGTACGCCAGACCGTCGGTGACCGCGACGTCGTGCACATACCGACCCTTTTCAGTCTGTTCGGTCTGCCAGCGCGCCACTTCCTTCGGATGATACGGGTCGCGGATATCGATGACCCGCATCGAGCCCGTCGCGTCATCGGTCAAGTACACATGGCCCTGATAGACGTAGGACGAGTGGACGCCACCGGACACCGTCTCAGTGTAGTCGGCGATCACTTTCGGGTGACATGGGTTACTCGCATCGAAGATCGCGATACCGTTCTTGCGCGCCGAGTTCCCTTCCCGTGAAAAGACTCCGTACTTGCCGTCCTCCGTCGTCATCACGTCATTCGTGATGCGCGCATCGACCATCATCGAGTCCACGATTTCCGGTTTGGCCGGATTCGCGATATCGATGGCATAGACGCGGTCCGCGATGGTGGAGTAGTACACGCACTTGCCGCTGGGGTGCACCCACACTTCGGCGCCGCGTACTTTGATGGGCACCCGTCCAACGACTTCGATTCCGCGGCCCACCTTGCGCAGCTCCACCGTGATGACCGCCTCAGCAGTCTGGCTGCCCACTTCCGCCGCCACGGTGTATTTCCCTTGCGTCTCACCGACAAACACTCCCTCGGCATCGACCAGCGCCACACCGGTACCGGTCACCCCGTTGAGTGACCACCGTGCACTCAGGTCGTTGATCGGCTTCCCAGCGCGGTCCTTGACCGCGAGCGTAAAGTGCACCACATCACCGGCCCGCACCGTTTTCGCTTCCGGCGAAATCGACACCGAACCCACTGCCGTCGCGACGACCTCCACGGGGAGAGACTCCGTAGCGGTACCAGCCTTGGCGGTAATGGTCGCCTTGCCCGGCGCCACCGCACGCATTCTTCCATCCGGCGTAATGGCCACGGCGCGAGGATTGCTCGAGGTGAAGGTCACCAAATCGTAGCGCGTGTCTCCTTGGCTGCTGAACGCGTTGCCGACCAAAGCAACTCGGGTACCCGGAGCGAGCTTGCTCACCCAGGGCGTCACGGTCACCTTCGTCGCGGGTAGTGGCATGACGCGCACGGTCACCGTGTTCAGCACCGGGCTAGTCGCACCCGCCACTTGGGCGACCGCGGTGACCTCGATATAGCCGGCATAACCGCCGGTCACCACGCCGGTCGAGTCCACCGAGCCTTCGCCGTTCCCAAACCACCCGATCTTGACCCCGGGGACGTCTTTGCCAACGGCATCCACCGCACGAGCACTCAGTCTGACTGTCCCACCAACCTGAATTTCCGCGGTGCGAGGTGTCACCTCAACCCGCGCGACGGGCGCGGCTGGCTGCTGAAACAGGGCAAGTAGCAATCCTACGACCATAGCGACTCCTTCAGAATTTGGGATACGCGACCACAAGTAGATACGTCCGCAGTTGGAGAGAGTGTAAGGTCACCTGAGGCGGACGTCAAACGGTGCTCGAAACACCAGCCGGTAAGAGTATTCCCACCGGCTGTGGAACAAGGCGAGGCTCTTTTCATCGTCAATCTGATGAAACCGGAATTCCGCGTCGAAGGTAACACCCCCGTCGAGTGGAACGTTCCGAAGTGCCCCCAGTTCCTTATACGTTCGATTGCTTCGATAGAAGCCCACGGGATGGACCCCCTCGGAGTTGTAGTTGAAATCACCTTCGTCCGAAAGGAAGTCCTTCCCATCCCAATAGATCCCTTGAAACCTCCAGTGCTTCCACGGAGATATGATGCCGCGAACCAGAGTTCCGTTGCCTCGCCTCGGCTCCAGAGACGGCGCGTCGGGATTGATATTTCCTTTACTCTGCAGGTGATAGACGCCGAGTGACGCGTGGCGAACCCACGGCACGCCACCTTCCAGTCGCGCACCGATCGCCGTCGCCAGGTTGTTGCTCACCGGCACACCCGCGCGGAAAAGCTGGCCTCCATGGTGAAGCCCATGGGCCTGGAACTCAATGGTCACCGCCTTGGTGGGCCGGGCCTGCAACGCCAGGCCAAAATCGAAGATCTCTCGACTCGTGGCCGTATTCAGGTGTTGCCAATTGAGAAATGCATCGACGTCCCATGCAACGTGGTTGCCCAGGTATTGGAGGCCGTACTCCATCGGGCGGGTGAACTCGAGGGTGGTCACGTGCAACGGCTCCATCAATCCATGGCCGCTCTGATTCACGAGCGACCCAACGACGAACAAGCTGGTCGGGGTCCCGTAGTGGAAACTCAGCACGGGCTTTACGTCGTCCTGAAATCTGTCGGAGCCGGACCTTCGATCGACGAAGAAGCCCGCTAGGACGGCAGTTGTTCGTCCGGGTTCCCCCCGCAAATAGGACACGAGTTGCCCGCCCAGAATTGTCTCGCCGACGCGGTAGGGCGTGAAGAACTCAGTGTTGTCGCCGTACAACGTGACCTCAGTCCGCCACGTGATCGTTTGAGCCGGAAGCAGGCCGGCCTGAGCTGAGAAGAGGACCGCGACGCAGGAAAGTCGGTACTGGGCTCGGATCATAGGCCGCTTAATATGGGGCACTGGCACCTTCGTCCCAAGCCTAGCCATCTCATTCGGCCCCAGTCCCTGGTCCCGCACTCCCCAGTCCCTTCCCGTTTCCCCCTTCCCCTTTACCATTCAGGCATGTCGACACCATCATCCCGTACCGTAGTCGTGGGGCTGCCGCAGCTGCGTGCCGATCCCAACGTGGAGGTCAACCAGCGCCGGACCGAGGAGGCCATTCGAGAGGCCGCCGCTCGGGGCGCCCAAATCGTTTGTACTCAAGAGCTGTATCCGAGCGTTTATTTCTGCCAAACCGAAGACCATCGATACTTCGCGCTTGCTGAGCCCATTCCAGGGCCGACGACCGAGCGGCTCAGCGGCCTGGCGCGGGAGTTGGGGATCGTCCTCATCGCCTCCTTGTTTGAAAAGCGGGCGGAAGGACTTTACCACAACACAGCCGCGGTCATCGACGCCGACGGGACCTACCTCGGCAAATACCGAAAGATGCATATCCCAGACGACCCGCAATACTACGAGAAGTTCTATTTCACCCCGGGTGACCTGGGGTTCCGAACGTGGCAGACGCGGTTCGGCCGGGTCGGAGTGCTGATTTGCTGGGACCAGTGGTATCCGGAAGCGGCGCGACTGACGGCGCTCTCCGGGGCGGAGATTCTCTTCTACCCAACCGCCATTGGTTGGCTGCCGCCGGAGAAGGCGGAATACGGCGAACGGCAGCAGGCGGCGTGGGAGACGATCCAGCGGAGCCACGCCATCGCCAACGGGGTGTTCGTGGCGTCGGTGAACCGGACCGGACTCGAGACAAGCCCGACTGGAGGGAGCGCGATAGAGTTTTGGGGCGGCAGTTTCGTCGCTGACCCGAACGGTCGGGTGCTCGCAAAGGCCACCCAACTTGAGGAAATACTCATCGTCAGCTGCGAGTTGGGCGACGTAGACGTCGTCCGCACCCATTGGCCCTTCTTGCGCGATCGCCGGATCGATGCGTATGATGGAATCACAAAACGGTATTTGGACCAGTAGAGCCGGAGAAAAGGGAAAGGGAGAAAGGGGAAAAGGAGGGACAATAAAGTAGAGTGAAGCAGCCCGGAGATCTTTCCCAGTCCCTGTTCCCATTTCCCTGTTCCCTTTTCCCCTTTCTCTATTCCCCTTTCCCCGCATCCACATGACCGCACTTCCTAGCCCTGCCGGTTTCCAGATGCCCCCCGAATGGGCTCCCCATCGCGGCACTTGGCTGAGTTGGCCGCACCGGGAGTCCTCCTGGCCCGGGAAATTCGCGCCGGTGCCCAGACTTTTTGCCGAAATCGTCCGCCACCTAGCACCGCGTGAAGAGGTGCATATCAACGTCTGTGACGCCGAGATGGAGGCGGAGGTGCGCGCGGTGCTCCACCGGTCGGGTGTGCCGCTCTGGCACGTGTTCTTCCACCTGAACCCAACCAACGATGCCTGGTGCCGCGATCACGGGCCCATCTTTCTTCAACGCGAGACCGCGAACGGCGGGGGGCCCGAAGAACTGATTCTCGACTGGGGTTTCAACGCATGGGGCGGGAAATATCCCCCGTTCGAGGACGACGACGTCATACCCACCCGCATCGGACGCGAGTACGGCCTCCGCGTGATCTCGCCCGGTATCGTCCTCGAAGGCGGATCCATCGATGTAAACGGCAACGGCACTCTTCTCACGACGGAGTCGTGCCTGCTTAATCCCAACCGGAACCCCGGACTCACCAAGGGGGAAATTGAACACTACCTCCGCATCTTCCTTGGGGTGAGGCATATTCTCTGGCTGGGAGATGGCATCGAGGGCGATGATACGGACGGGCATATAGACGACATCACGAGGTTCGTAGGCCCCAATACGGTCGTGACGGTGCTCGAGGAAGATCCAGCGGATGCGAACTACAAGCCGCTCCGAAGTAACCTGGATCGGCTCCGGGGAATGACTGACCAGGATGGCCGTCCCCTCGAGGTGATTACACTTCCGATGCCCAAGGGCCTCTGGCAAGCGGACCAGCGACTGCCGGCCAGCTACGCCAATTTCTACATCGCGAACGGCATTGTCCTGCTGCCGGCCTACGATCCGGCTCGAGACGAGATCGCTCGCGCGACCCTCCAGGGCCTCTTCCCGACCCGAGTGGTGATCCCGATCGACTGCACCGATCTTGTTTGGGGGCTTGGGGCCTTCCATTGCGTGACGCAGCAGTGGCCAGCGCTGACACCCTGACGGACAGACGGACAGAAATAACAGCGGCCGATTCATCCATACAGCGATGAGGCGGCCGCAGTTGTTCCTTGCCCTTCTGTCCGTCTGTCCGGTCGCCTTCCCGGACCTATTTCCGCCTTACCTCATGGCGTGCACGCGGTGGAGGCGGGGAAGCCGCGGGCGTCACACTCCGAGCCCGGCACAGGCATATTGGAGAAGACCACGTCGCCGGGGCGATCGAGCTCGATCAAGTTCAGTCTGCCGTAACGCCGCGCGTCAATCCAACGCGTGCCCTGCTCCCAGAGTAGCGAGTAGGTCCGGTTATACAGTAGTTCGGTCAAAATATCAGCCGCCGGGCTTCCCGCAGTAAGAGTGGTAAGTGCCAACCCACCTGAGTTCACGCGAATCAGATTGATGTCGTCGATGGCCGCCTGCAGGTTGCCAATCCCCAGATTTGCCTCGGCCCGGAGCAGAATCAATTCCTCATTCTTGATGATGGGAATCAGCGCGCCCGGGTTGGCCGCCGAGGTAGTCGGGGTATTGTCATTGTAGAGGATCGGTTTGTAAATCCCGTCGAAATCCGCGTATTGCTTTTCGGCGCCAACCCGTACCTTGCTGGTGAGACGGTCGTCGGGATCGCCGTTGGCCTTCAGCTGCACCTTGTTGACGATGTCCGTGTTGACGTAGTATTGCAGGGCGTTCAAATTTTCTGTGATCGGGTTGCCGGGTTCCCCCGACGCCGCGGAGAAGAAGTAGTTGGCCGCCGACGAGAGAGAACCCGGAAGCCCCCCGGTGGTGAGGAACGACTCCCCCAACGCCGTGAGCGCAGATTGGAAGCATGAGTTCCCACAAGTTGTGAAAGTCGCTTGATGGATCAGTACCCTCGCCGCCAGAGCACGGTTGAATCGAATGAAATCCCCCGGCGTCGCAAAGGACTCATAGCCCGCGGGCATCGAAAACGGAAAGGCGCCGCTGCCAGCCTGCAAGTTCGCTTTGGCGGAATCCAAGAGGGCCACGATATAGGTGTAGACGTCGGCCTGTTTCACCCATGGGGCCGGTGGGGCGTCGATCGGGTGGTTGACGTCGAGCGGAATCCCGAGCGCACCATTGCGAAGAATCAACCGGTGAAACATGAGTGCTTTGAGGGTTTGGGCAAAGCCGGTGGAAGCGGTCGCCTCGGCCGCGCTCAAGTCCTTGGTCTTCGGAATCGCGTCGAGATACGTGTTGATCGTTCGGAGAGCTGCGTACTTACCAAGCCAGCCGAATCCACCGAAAGCCCGGGGGTTGAGCGGGCCCCGGATCAGCTCCGTGGTGAGCCGCGGATCATTGCCGAGAAGATTCCAGCCCTCGCGTCCGAAGATCGCATAGACGACGATCTCGCCGCCAAGGTCATTCTCGGTCAATGCAGCAGAACCGAGAGCCGCACGCGCCAAGATCGCACGGGTCGGATTCCCCGTCAGCTGGTCAACGGTCGGTGAATTGGTATTGAGAATATTGAAGGAATCCGCGGAACATGCCCCCGCGAGCAGCGCGCCTGCCAGGCAAAGCCCGAGGGCGGCCGGCTTGGAACCGATGAGTTTAGTGGTCGTCATGGGTCAGAACCCCACGGAGATGTTGAAGTAGAAACTCCGGCTCGGCGGATACGGAGTGATATCGATGTTGCTGCGGATCGAGGCCGCGCCGACGGCGGAGACCTCCGGATCGAGCCCGCTGTAGGGGGCGAACATCAGGAGATTCCTTCCAGTCAAGGTCACCCGGGCGTTATCGACGCCCCAACCCAGCGCGCTCACCCACTTCTTCGGCAAGCTGACACCGATCGACAGCTCCCGCAGCTTCAGGAAAGTGGCCTTCTCGATAAAGTCCGTGAACACGCCGTTCTGAAAGGCATTCTTGATGCGTTTTTGCCAGGCGGCGGAACCATAATCTGCCGAGTTCTTCCCGTCGTCGTAGAGAAACCGCGTCAGATTCTCGACGCTCCCGCCTTGCTGCCAATCCCAAACCATGCTGAAGTTCACTGCTTTGACATTGACGTTGTTGACGAAGCCGAGCCGGAAATCCGGGTTCGTATTGCCGATGGTGCCTTGAATGACGGAAGTGCCATCCGGGCCGTACATGGTGCCGTAGAGACGCGTAAGCGGCTGGCCCACTTCGATGTACGTGTCACCCAAGCCGTACCCCGAAAGCGGGGGTTCAAAGGGGGGCACCTCAAGCGTGAGCATCTTGGTTCGGAGCGTGGTGAACGTGAGGTTGGAGACCCAGCTCAGGTCGCGCTTTTGAATGGGAGTCACCCCCAACGCCACCTCGATCCCCTGCACCCTAAACGAGCCGCCGTTGAACGCCTGGCTGTTGAAACCCGACGAGGGCGCCGGAACGCGTTGCAACAGGAGGTTTGTCATCTTGTAGCTGTAGCCCGTCAGGTCGAACGTTGCGCGGCCGTGCCAGAGAGTTCCCTCCAGCCCACCTTCATACTCGGTCTTGGTCTCGGGCCGGATGACCGGCGAGCCGCCATCAGGGGAGACCGTGAAGCCATTCTGACCCCCGAACTTCGGCGTATTGAGCACGGTGAATTTCTGGCCGAAGAGGGGCTGGTTGCCGGTTTGTCCGTACGCCAAGCGCAGCTTCACCTCGCTGCCTTGACCGAGCACGTTTGGAAAGCGATACGCGCCCGACACCTTCGGGAAGAAGTAGTACGTCTCAGTATTGCCGTTGACACTACTTCGTTCCGCGCGGAGGCCTCCCGCGAGCGTGAGCCGATCGTTGAACAGCAATAGCTCTTCCTGCCCATAGAAGGCCACCGTGCGCTCGTGCAAGAAGTTTTCGTTCGGGAAGTCATTCGTCCCGGCATCCACGTGCGACTGGCCCGGGATGAGGTTGCTGGTGGTGATTCGCGTCGTATGGAGCTGGCGGTCTTCGTACTGGGCGCCGAAGGACGTGGTCGCTTGGAATCCATTCGTCGTTCGGTAAGTGTGTACCCCATTCAGGTTCCAATTGACCTGCCGGCTGGTTCCGTCCTGGTTGGAGGCGACCCCCGGAAGGGTGCGGTGCGCTTCCCAGAACAAATCGGGTGGGGCATACAAATTGTCGTTCTGATTGAAATAGTCGGCACCACCGGCCGCAATCAGCCGCAGGCTCGAGCGGTCGGAGGAGTACGCCTGATAGTTCAGGGTCGCGCCACCGGTGAATCGGTAGGTTTCCGTCGCGTTTTTCGCCAGCGCGCTGGTTTGCAGTGGGTTCGCCAGCGGGCCGACGGCCCCGAGCGGAAACGATCCATCCGCGTTCGGTTCGAGATTGACGAAGCCCGGGATGTAGGCCATCGCATACCCAGCGCATCCGTAATTGTTGCAGTTGTTGTCCCAGCCGCGCTGCACGAGCGATCGATTGAAGACGGTACTCACCTTCACGTCGACCTTGGGGCTCAAGCGCTGGTCGAGGTTGAGCCGCACCCCTTGTCGACCAAACCCGGTGCCCGTCTCGATCCCCTCATCGTGTTTCCAGGTACCCGAGAGGAAGAATTTCGTGTTGTCGTTCCCGCCGCTCACGTCGGCCACCGTCTCGTAAGAAAGACCGTGGTCACTATAGACCTGATCATAGAGGTTGTGATACGGCAATTGACCGTTGACCGCGTATTGGTCCACGGCCGATCCGAAGGTCGCCTCCGCCTCGGCCAACGTAAACTTGCGCGATTCGTACCCTTTGAGCATCCGGGAGGTGCCAAGACGCTGGGAGACGTTGACCCGGGTCTTGCCGTTCTGACCGCGGATGGTGTTGATGATCACTACACCATTCGACGCCTTCGACCCATAGATCGAAGAGGCCGCGGCACCTTTGAGGATCTCGATGCTCGCGATGTCGGCCGGATTGATGTCGGAAACCCGGTTGACTGCGTCGTCCTCGGTCGAGTAGGCGCCATCGTCGATAAAGGCGCGGCCGCCCAGGATTCGGGCGTTGCTGTAGGCGACGCCATCCACGATATAAAGCGGATCGATCGCACCGAGAATCGTCGTCGGGCCCCGGATCTGGAATTGGCCACCGCCGCCTGGTGCCCCCGAGTTGGACTGGATGTTGACACCGGCGATTTTGCCGTACAACGCGTTGTCGATGTTGGGGGACGCGACCTTGGACACTTCATCGCCCGACACATACGACACAGAGGTGGTGGCGTTGCGGCGGGAGACTTCGGTCGCCTGTCCGGTGACGACCACTTCTTCCAACTTGAAGATATCGGCATCGAGGGCCACGTTCACCGTGCCCTGGCTGACCGGAACCACGATTTCCTTGCGTTGAAAGCCAATGGCGCGGAACGTGAGGGAGACCGCCGCGTTGGGCACGCTGATGGTGTACCGCCCCTCCGCGGTGGTCTTGATGTGCCCGCGAAGAGCACCGCTGATGTTCACGAGAGCGTCGGCGATTGGGGCCCCGCCGGCCGACTTCGTGACGACGCCGGTCACTTGTCGTTCTTGAGCGACAGCAAGACTCGGCAAGGCAAGGAGCCCCGCGAGCAAGAGCGCACGGGAGAAGAGACGCGTACTCACTAAACCTCCTCTGGCTAATGAAGTTCTACGACTCAAACCATGACAACGCTACGTGGACGACCTCGCCCTATAGAGATCGCTCCAATACAGCATCCAATTGCCCCAGTCGGGGCCCGATTGTCGGAACGGAGTGTCTACAAAGATTGCACAAATTGCAGCACAAGTACGATTCCTGCAAGCCCACCCCCGCCGATCTCCGAAAGGACGGCCCTTCGACACCACACGGTGATTTTCCAGCGATACCAGAGAGACGTGAGCAACAACCACACCGCGCGACACGCGCGTCCAAGAACCTGCGCGGTAAGGAGATAGCATGCGCATCGGCATGCGATCAGATGCCGAAATGACACGGGAACGCAATCGCGTGCGTGTCACACTGACACTAGGCGCAGGACGGAGACCGGCCCCGAAACCAGACAGTCTCGCCCTGGCGGACGGTGCGGAGGCAGGTCTCGGGTCGAAAGTGATACATCCAAAACGTGGGGTCCGGCGCGTCAATCACGGCGAAATCAGCCGCACGACGCGCGGCAAGACAACCCGCCGAATCCTCGAGGCCGAGCGCACGAGCCGCGATGATCGTGGCGCCCTTCAGTACCTCGGCCGGTGTCATGCGCTCAAGCGTGCAGGCGAGAAACAGCGCGAGGTGGAGATCGTAGCTCGGGGCAGACCCCGGATTGAAATCGGTCGCCACCCCGACCGCGACGCCGGCATCGATCAATCGGCGGGCTCGAAGGGGTGGCTGTCCGAGATATACGGATGCGAGCGGGAGACTCACGGCCACCACACCGGCCCGCGCCATCGCCGCGATCCCCGAGTCCGAGATGTATTCGAGGTGGTCCGCCGAGGCCGCACCAACTTCGGCCGCGAGGAGGGCTCCCCCGCCGTCGGACAGTTGATCCGCGTGCAGCTTGGGTCGGAGCCCGACGGCTTTGCCCGCCAGGAGGATCCGCCGCGCTTCGGCGACGCTGAACGCCGATTGCTCTACAAACACATCGCAGAACTGCGCTAACCTCGCGCGCGCCACGGCCGGGATGAGTTCGTCGACAAGAAGGTCCACGTACGCGGTTCGGCGATCTCGATATTCGGGCGGCACGATGTGCGCCCCGAGCAGAGTCGAAACGATGCCCATCCGCTCGGTTCGGGCCAACTCGGCGTAAACCTCCAGCAGCACGAGCTCGCGCTCGACCGACAGACCGTACCCACTTTTGCATTCCACCGTCGTCACGCCCAACCGAGCCATGCCGACGAGAAAACCGCGACACCGCTCGAGCAATGCGTCACGCGTTGCTTCGCGAGTATGGCGCACGGTGGAGGCGATGCCGCCGCCCGCGGCCGCAATCTCGAGATAACTCTTCCCTAACAATCGCGCTTCGAATTCGTCGCTCCGCCATCCCCCGAAGGCCAGATGCGTGTGGCAGTCGACGAGCCCAGGTACGACCAGACGTCCCTCGGCATCCTCGGTCGCCCACGCCTGAAATTCCGACGGGAGGTCGACCTCCGGCCCAATCCAAGCGATCGTCTTGCCCTCCCAGGCCAGAGCCGCATTTCGGATCGGGTGGATGTCGGCTTGCGCCCCTTCGGGAAGACAGCGCGCGAGGAATCCAATGTTGCGCAACACAGGCATGGGCGTTTTGTCCCAAAGAAGACAGGCTATGGCTAGCGAAGGGCCGGATACATCCGGCCCTTACATCCGGCGCCTACGATCCGGCCTCTACCACAGTTATGGGATCATCGGCAGATCCAGGCCCCGCTCGTGCGCGGTTTCGATCGCGCTTTCATAGCCCGCATCGGCATGCCGCATCACTCCGGTACCAGGATCGGCCGTCAGAACACGCTGGAGTCGGCGATCGCCGGAGTCGGTACCATCCGCGACGGCGACCATCCCCGCGTGAATCGAGTAACCAATTCCCACCCCGCCACCGTGGTGCAAGGATACCCAGCTGGCCCCGCATGCCGTATTCAAAAGCGCGTTAAGGAGCGGCCAATCCGCGATCGCGTCCGATCCGTCCTTCATACCCTCGGTTTCACGGTTCGGCGAGGCCACACTCCCCGTATCGAGGTGATCCCGGCCGATCACGATCGGAGCGCGTACTTTCCCGTTCTTCACCAGCCAATTGAAACGGAGCCCCATCTCCGCCCGCTCGCCGTATTCGAGCCAGCAAATACGGGCCGGCAATCCTTGAAAGTGCACCTTCGCCCGAGCGTGCTCGATCCACCGGTGGAGCAGCTCCTTGTTGGGAAAGGTGGTGAGCACCGCTTCGTCCGTCACGGCGATGTCGGCCGGATCACCGGACAGGGCGGCCCACCGGAACGGCCCGGATCCGCGGCAAAACAGCGGACGGATGAATTCGGGAACGAACCCAGGAATGTCGAAGGCCTCTCGCATCCCCCGATGATCCGCGACTTGGCCCCGCAGGTTGTTTCCGTAATCGAACGCAATCGAGCCGGCTTTCTTGAGTGCCAGCATTGCCTGTACGTGCGTCACCATCGAATCCAGCACGCGAGCTTCGTACCCTTGCGGATCGCGCTCCCGAAGTTCCGCCGCGGCCGTCAGATCGAGCCCCAGGGGGATATACCCGACGCGAAGGTCATGGGCCGATGTCTGGTCGGTGACGACATCGACCGACACTCCTCGCCGCACCAGCTCGGGCAGCACCCGCGCTATATTGTCGACCAGCCCCACCGACAAGGCCCGACGGTCCTTCTGGGCGGATGCGACGAGCGCCAGCGCCTCATCCAAATCGGTGACGAGCCGATCGCAGTAGCCGGTATCGACCCGCCGCTCGATTCGAGTGCGATCCACATCCACTCCGAGGACCACCCCGCCGTTCATTGTGGCCGCCAGCGGTTGGGCACCGCCCATCCCACCGAGCCCACCGGTTACGACCAAGCGCCCGGCCAACGTTCCACCAAAATGCTGCCGAGCGCATTCGGCGAAGGTCTCGAACGTCCCCTGGAGGATCCCTTGGCTCCCGATGTAGATCC
Organism: Gemmatimonadota bacterium; assembly: GCA_025358055.1. Lineage (GTDB taxonomy): Bacteria > Gemmatimonadota > Gemmatimonadetes > Gemmatimonadales > GWC2-71-9 > JANYKV01. Next base: position 27,006 of record JANYKV010000089.1, on the reverse strand, counting down.
AGGAGCCGGCCGTCATTTGGCCATACATGGTGAGACCAAGCTGTTCCAGCCGGCGGAATTCGTCCCACGTCGCCCAGCGCGGAACCAGATGGGCATTGGCGATCAGCACGCGTGGCGCCTCGTCATGGGTCCGGAACACTCCGACCGGTTTGCCGCTCTGAACCAGCAACGTCTCGTCATTTTCCAACCGCCGAAGCGTCTCCACAATCTTCTCGAAACAGGCCCAATTCCGCGCGGCCTTCCCGCTGCCACCATATACGATCAGGTCATCGGGCCGTTCCGCGACCGCCGGGTCGAGATTGTTCATTAACATCCGGAGGGCGGCCTCCTGGTGCCAGCCCTTACACGACAGGACCGTACCAGTTGGTGCCCGCACCGTGCGCGGGGAGAGGGGGGTGAGCGTTCCAGTCATAGCGATCCTGACGTCGAATAGGCCAATGATTGGGTCAATATTTGTTCTTTCGCGGCCACGAGAAAGACACCGGCATGCGGCGGAGCCACGGACGCTCCGGCCGGGCGCGTCAATAACGCCAGCCCGTCGTATCCGCTCCGGCTGGGGCGGTCTTGACCCATCGGGCCGCCATCTTTTTGATGAAACGCGAGTGATAGGTCAATCGCGAGAAGGCATTGGCGGCAGTGGTGTCCCCACTGAAGCAATGCTCGTTCTTTGCCCCGTAGATCACCGTGGCAGCGGCGGGCGGATTCGTCACCTTGGCCAGAAAGTCCTCGGCGTAGTACACCGCATTGGTAAGATAAATATTGTCGTGGGCTCCCGCGTAAATCTCGATCTTGCCCCGAAGCTTGGGCCCGAGTGTGGGCCAGTCCCGCCGCATGATATGCACGAGGTCATAGTGCTCACGCCAATATTCGGCCACGGATCGGTCGATGACCCCGGTCCGTTTGTCCCAAATCCGCTTCGGGTACCCATCCTCACCCACCGGGGAGAACACGGCCTCCCAGACATCGTACTGACCGCCGCTTCGGGTTTTGGTCCCCAGCACCAATTCGCGGAGGTTGGCCTGCCGGGTGGTGGCGCGAACGTGCCCCATGAAATCCCGATGCGCCGGCCGTTCGCTCTTCCGGAACGGACCACCGTCGTACCAGTAGGCGTTGTCATCCTCATACAGGTTCACCGTTGTGTATCCGTGAAAGTCAATCGGATCGGGACAGCTGGTGTAGGCGCCGTTGTACGCATCGGGGTAGAAAACCTGCGTGGCGAGGACTTCCCACCCTCCGGTCGAGCCGCCGTAGAGTGCGCGCGCCCACCCCTGACCGATCCCTCGAAACAGGCGCTCAACCTCAGGAACTAGCTCGTAATTGATGGCATCTCCGTAGGGGCCCAGGTTTTCACTGTTGACGGCATAGGAGTCGTCGTAGTAAGGATTGGGGTGCTGAATGGTGAGCATGATCACCCGGGGAAATCCGGGACCAGTCCACTCTTTGTAGAAGCCATATTCGTACTCCGCCAACACTCGGTCATAGCCCACTTTGGCGCACCAATTCCCCTCGTGCCCATTCGGACAGTACTTAACTACGCTATCGCGATGATACGGCGGCAGGGACGGATCGGGTGGCGTGTCGCGCCAGCCATTCACGGTCGGCTGGAAGTGTCCCTGGTACACGGCAAGCGGATACTTGACGTCCGGATGCGAATCCCAGCCCTCGGGAAGCACCACGATTCCGCCGATGAAGATGTCGCGCCCCCAGAACTTCGAGAGCCGGTCGCTCCGAATGCGAATGTGTCTGACGTACTTGGTGTCCCTCGCCGGAGGGATCGGCGGATTCACTTTCGCGAGAACGATGCGGACCGTGGTATCACGAGCCGGATCGAGGTGCACTTTGACCGGCGCGCTATAGAGGTTGCCCGGCGCAGTGGCCCATTGCTGTCCCTCGCCTCGGTCCATCGGCAATTTCACGACTCTGCCATCGGCTCGGTGAAAGGTCTCATACCGATGGAGCAGCCCCTGGATCCAATAGTCGCCCGCAGGGAGGCCTCCGAGCGACTCGATCGGATAGCCAAGGGTCCCGCCGCCGATGCGGACTTTCGCTCCAGGCGCGAGACCGTCGACGTCGACCCCAAACACCTGCGCGGTGTTGTCGAAATCGCTCGTCAGGAACCGCGGCTCCGGCATCTGCGTTCCGAGCCGGACTCCGGCGGGGTCGCTGCTGAAATGGGAAGGCCGACCCGACTCGTCGGCCGCGATGAAGAGCAACATCCGCCCGTCGAGCGGCTTGGCGCTGACCGCCCGGTCGAACGAGAGCTCTACCCGTAACCTGGGGGCCGGAATTGCCGACTGCTGAGCGGCAAGCGGCAGGGTACATATTCTGGCGAATACCAAAGCAGCAACGGCAGCCGCGCGACTATCACCAATGCGAAACATGCGGGTTATCGACCGGCATCCATCGTTTGATTCGTGCATCCTTGCTCCCTCGTGAATCCGAGTAACATGGGGTGGGCCGGCGAATTCAATGCACTCCTGGGGTGAACCGGTGCCCGCCCCGGCGTACCGGCCTTAAGGATCCGGTGGACAACTCGCGCAACACGCACTTTTCCGAGCGTGAATCCGGGGGAGCATGTTGCGAGGCCAAAAGTGCACCCGCACCGGCAGTCAGGCAAGAAGCAATGCGGAAAGCCCTTCGGGCATATGAGGTTCGCTTACATTCCAACCTTCCAGGCATCCTGTCAATCCAACCCCTTGTGATCGCCATTGGAAAGGAAGCCCCGGTTCTGCGACCAATCACCCCGCCCCCGTCGACCCGGGCTCAGGGGACCGCTGAGATACCTGAGGATGAGAGCATCGAGGTCGCCTTGGCGGCGGCGGGCGACAGCCGTGCGTTCGAGCGGCTGTATCGACGGCACGTGGGACGGGTCCACAGCCTCCTGCGCCGGATGGTAGGAAGCGACGAGGCGGACGAAGCCACACAGGACGCCTTTGTCCGAGCCTGGCGCGCGATTGGAAGCTTTCGGGGCGACTCCGCTTTCGGAACCTGGGTCCACCGGATCGCCGTCAACGTGGCCCTTGCGAGCCGGCGAGGGAAGATTACGAATCGGCAGCGGTTTCTGGACGACGAGGACTTTCTGAACCATCACCCGGATCGGCCCGACCGATCGAGCGAGCGCCTGGACTTCGAAGCGGCGCTCTCCACTCTACCGCACGGTGCACGAGAGGTGCTGGTGCTCCACGATGTAGAGGGTTTTCGCCACGAGGAGATCGCGGAGCTGTTGGACATCTCGTCCGGAACGTCCAAGTCTCAGCTCCATCGGGCGCGAATGGCTATCCGTAAGGTTTTGAACGCGTGAAGGTTCTTGTGATCAGGAGCGAACTATGACCGATGCATTTACCGAACTTTTGTCCGAATACCTCGACGAGGAGCTGTCGCCCGCGGAACGGGCCCGGGTCGAACGCCACCTCCAAGCCTGTGTCAGCTGCCGAGATTCGCTGGAGGGCCTCCGGCAGGTGATCGGCCGGGCCAAGGTGCTCCCCGTGGATGTTCCTCCCAACGATCTCTGGCCTGGAATCGCCGCCCGCATCGTCGGTCCTCGCTAGACCGCCCAAGGCCAACCCGGCTCGGTCGCGCCGACTGAGCATCTCAATGCCGCAACTTCTCGCGGCAGGCATCCTGCTCGCCGCGATCACCGGGGGAGCCGTATGGCTCGCCACTCGCCCTCCCCTGCAGCAGCTTGCTACGGAAGATGAAACCGACCGGCTGATCTCGCGTCCCCCGGCTACCCTGACCTCCGCGGTGGATCGGACCCATGATGCCGCCGTGAGCGAATTGGAGGAAGCCCTTCGCGCCGGACGGACTCGATTGGACACCGTAACCGTGCGGGTCCTCGCGGAGAATCTCCAGATCATCGACCGTGCGATTGCGGACGCTCGGAGAGCGGTGCTCGCCGACCCCGGTAACCACTACCTCGACCAACATTTGGCCGAAACGATGCGCCGCAAGCTTCAGTTGCTTCGGAAGGCGGTTGAGTTGACCGCTTCGGCAAGCTGAGAGGACGGATGCTATGCTGATCTTTCTGCTCGCGACGTTGATGGTTGTGAACCCGCCTGGGAGAGCGGCGGAGAGCGATTCGATCATCCTTGCCGTCACCCGGGGCACCCGCCTCGTGGTGTCGAGCGCGAACGCTCGGGTCACGATTCACTTTCAAGAGCGAGAGTCCATTCTCCTTCCAGGCCCCTTGAAGGCGACGGGCAACGTCTCCGTGGGTCGCAACGGGTCGACGCTCACCATTCGCCCGGATAATGAGCACCAGAGCAGCCCCCTCGAGCTGGCCGTGCCACGCTGGATTCCCGTCACGGTTTCCGTCATCAACGGCAACATCATCTTGGACGGCGCGGGGGCATCGGTTCAAGCAGAAAATACGAATGGGTCGATCGAGGTGACCGGTGGCACGGGTCTCATCGAGCTGAGTTCCATTTCCGGTCGAGTGGTTCTGCGCAACGCGAACGGCCGGATCGATGCAAAATCGGTGAATGGCGATGTCGAGATCACAGATAGTGAGGGCGAGGTAGTGGCCGAGAGTTCGAATGGGGAGGTTCGCCTGGTAAACGTTCGCGCAACCAGCGCGAGCGCCACTTCGGTCAACGGCCCCATCCTCTACGACGGAACGCTCGTCGTGTCGGGGCGGTACCACTTCAGTAGCCACAGTGGCAGCGTGTCGGTGCTGGTCCCCGTGGGAACAAGCGCCCATGTGAACGTCTCAACGTTCCAAGGGGACATTGAGTCCGAGTTTCCCGTGACGCTGGAAGGCGGAACGCTCCACCGAGGCGGGCGTCAGCGACTGTCCTTTGACCTCGGGGCTGGTGGCGGAGGGGGGGCCAGCCTCGACCTGGAATCCTTTCAGGGCGGAATCCGTCTGAAACGAAGCACCCGAGGTCGGCGCGAATGACCGACCGGCGCGAAACTCTAAAGATACGCGCCAGAGGCGCGTCCAGAACCAACATCGGAAAGGATTCGGATATGATCGTCGTAACCGCGGTACTCATGAGCCTCCTTACGGCCACGACCTCGGTCCACCAGGAGAAGGAGTTTCATTGGAAACACGTCATCGCCTCCGGCCGGTCCCTCGAGGTCATTGGGATCAACGGCTCGATCGACGTGACCGGAGGCGGCAGCGAGGCGGAGGTGACGGCGGTCAAAAAAGGTCGGAAGAGTGACCCTGATGAAGTCGAAATCAGAGTGGTCGAACATTCCGACGGAGTCACGATCTGCGCGGTCTACCCCTCCCGGGGCGGCCGCACCAACGAATGCAAGCCGGGCGGTGGGCACAGCGACACCCGCAACAATGATGTGCAAGTGCATTTTACCGTCCGAGTGCCGGCGGGTGTGCGTTTCGTCGGCCACACCGTCAATGGCGATCTTTCGGCCGTGGGCCTCGATGCTCAGGCCAAGGCTTCGACGGTCAACGGTAGCGTGACACTCGAGACCACCGATCAGGGGGAGGCAAGCACCGTGAACGGCTCCATTCACGCCAAGATCGGCAAGACCGACTGGAGCGGAGACCTCGACTATTCCACCGTGAACGGCGGCATCACCATCGAGCTGCCCCAAACAGCGAGTCTGTCGCTCGATGCATCCACCGTCAATGGCAGCATATCGACGGACTTTCCCCTCACCATTCAGGGGCGATTTGGGCCCCGGAAGATGCACGGCACCATCGGCCAAGGCGGCCGAGGTCTCCGAGTCGAAACCGTGAACGGAAGCGTAACCTTGAAGCGACGCGCCTAGAACCCGGGCAAAATTGAGACGTCCCTTCGATTTCCGGTCCGCTCCCGGTATTTTCCGGGATGCCTTGCGGAAGATTATCGTCAGGCGCCCAGCGCACGGTTCTCCTGGGCGCCTTTGTTTGGCTGTGCCTTTGCCCTCGGATGCTCACGGCTCAGGGAGGCCGGGTCGCGGAGTCGGGCCTTCGCGATCCGGCGCGCAAGCGGGCACACGCGGTCCGCATTCCGGCCGGTGAAACGATCACGATCGACGGCCGTCTCAATGAAGGCCTCTGGCGACAAGCGCCGATTCTCTCCGATTTCGAAGCCCGGGAGCCTATCGAATTCGGCACTCCGAGCGACAGTACTCACGTGTCATTTCTCTTCGACGAGAAGGCGCTTTATGTAGGGGCGCATCTCTGGAGCCATGATCCTGGTTCGATCCCGCGTGGGGTCACGCGCCACGATGGTTTTGCTAACTCCGAAGAGTTTACGGTGTCGCTCGATTCCTACCACGACCGCCGGACGGCCTACAGCTTCAGCGTCACCGCCGGAGGTGTCCGCAACGACTACTATCGTCCCCGTGACACTCAGGACTTCGAATCGTGGGACTACACGTTTGATCCGGTCTGGGAAGCGAAGGTCACCTTCGATTCGACCGGATGGTGGGCGGAAATGCGGATCCCGTTCTCGCAGCTGCGATTTAACACGGGCTCGGACCAAATTTGGGGTCTCAACGTGAATCGGTTTCGGCCGCAACTCAACGAGAGCGACTATTGGGTGGTCGTCCCGCGCAACGAGGCGACGTTTATCTCGCACTGGGGAACCTTGGAAGGGATTCAAGGCATCCAACCCTCCCACCGAATTGAGCTACTTCCGTACGTCGCGAGCAACGGAACCTTCACGGGGGCCCCATTTGCGGCAAACCCTTTCGACCATGCAAGCCAGATCGACAATCGGTTGGGGATAGATCTCAAGATGGGTTTGGGTCCCAATCTGACGCTGAACGCTGCGATCAATCCCGACTTCGGCCAGGTCGAAGCAGACCCGGCGGAGGTGAACCTGACAGGATTCGAAACCTTCTTTGAGGAACGCCGACCGTTTTTCACCGAGGGCGCTCAACTCCTCCGCGGCAATGTCCCCAACTATTTCTACTCGCGTCGCATCGGTGCGCGCCCGCATGGGGAGCCGGTGGCCGACTTTACCGAGATCCCCCAGCACACCCAAATCATTTCCGCCGCCAAGGTCACCGGGCGGCTGGCGTCAGGGCTCTCCATCGGGTTGCTCACCGCGGTGACGGCGCGCGAGTTCGCCAATGCCTACGATTCCCTCAGTAAAACGATCGCCCGATCGGAGGCGGAACCCGCGAGCGCCTACGGCGTCCTCCGCTTGGAGCAGCAGTTCGCCGGGTCGAACTCAACCGCGGGCTTCTCGATGGCTGGAGTCCACCGGAGCTTTGCCCCCGGGTCACCGGTCGCGGCACAGCTGAGCCGGGCGGCCTTGGCCGGCGGCTTGGATTGGGTGCTTCGGTTCAAACAAGGCGAGTTCGAGTTTGGGGGCAACGTGGGCGGGAGCTACGTCGCCGGGGATACCGCTGCGATCCACCTGCTCCAGGAAGACCAGGCCCACTACTTCCAGCGCCCGGACGTGCACCACGTCCACGTCGATCCCACTCGGACCGAGCTGTTCGGGTATAAAGCCACTGTTCGCCTGGACAAAAAGGGAGGCCAACACTGGCTCGGCGGCGTGATGTTCGACGCCGAATCCCCCGGGTTCGAGACCAACGACATGGGTCGGTTACAGCATTCCGACGACCTCGACCTCATCTGGAACGTTGCCTACAGGGAGAACGTGCCTGGGCCGCTGTTCCGCCGGTTTACGTTGGGCGTCAACGGCCGCACCAACTGGAGCTTCGGTGGAATTCGGAACGAGTCGCGGTTCACCCTGACGAATCGCGCCCTGCTTCGCAACTTCGCGTTCGTCAGTCTTGACCCGTGGTTCAGCCCGCGCTCCCTGAGCAGCACCCTCACTCGGGGCGGGCCGCTCATGGGCACCGGACAGGCGGGAGGCATCGACGCCAGCTTTAATAGCAATTTCCTTCGCGCCAATGAGTGGCACACGCGGCTGAGCGGCTCCGTCGACGAGTTTGGCGGCTGGCGAGTGGCCGCCACGGTCGGCGCTTCGTTTCGGCCTTCCGCGTCGCTCGGGGTGTCGATCGAGCCCCGTTACACGAGGCTCCTCAACTCGCGCCAGTATCTGACAGTGGATGCCAGCGGGGTTGCAACGTTTGGCCGGCGCTATGTGTTCGGTTTCATCCACGAGAGCATCCTCTCGACCCAGTTTCGGGTGAACTACGCCTTCTCACCGGTCCTCACCCTCGAGGCGTATGCCGAACCGTTTGCGGCGAGCGGACGCTATGACCGCATTGGGGAGCTCGAATCGGCCGGGAGCCGCAACCTCCGAACCTATGGGACGGACGGAACTTCGATCACCCGCGCTCCCGGGGGCTACTACCTGGGCTCCGACGCCCGATCTCATGACACGTTCCTGGTGCCGGACGATGACTTCAACACCCTCTCGTTCCGAAGCAATCTCGTACTGCGTTGGGAATGGAACCGGGGCAGCAGTCTTTTTCTCGTGTGGCAACAAAACCGGTCGGGGTTCTGTAGCTACCTTGACTTGACGCCCTGCTCCCCGGGAATGGTTCCGGGAACATCCGTACGCACGGCTTCTCTGAGCGACGCCCTTCGCGCACCCGGGAACAATTTCCTCGCCTTAAAGATCAGCTACTGGCTTCCGGTCAATTGAGGAACTTTTGGCCCCGCCCGTTCGTCAGCATGTCGACGCGCAACGTTCCCGTTGCGGTCGGTGTCGAGGCCGGCGTCAGATCTCTCTACCATTGAGCCCCACCATGCCGAGCTGTCAGCCATTCTGGCGTGCCCTTCCGTTCTGCTGGACCGTACTCGGATTGGCGGCGCCCCTCCAGGGACAGGGCCAGGATAGCATCGCGCCGGGCAAAATCGCCCACGCAACGAGGCTCACCGGCGAAACCATCACCATCGATGGCCGGCTCGACGATCCGGCCTGGCGGAAGGCAGTGTTTATCGGCGATTTTCTCCTCAAGGACCCGGTGGAGTTCGGTCGGCCCACCGATAGTACCATGGTGGCGTTCATGTATGACGACCACGCGTTGTACATCGGGGCCCGAATGTTCTCGAAAGACCCGCGGAGGGTACCCACCGCCCTGACCCGACGGGACCAATATGGCAACGCGGAGCACATCGTCATCTCCCTCGATCCCTACTTCGATCACCGTACCGCCTACAGCTTCTCATTGACGGCGAGCGGAAGCCGCCGGGACTACTACCACCCCAAGGATACGGAAGACATTTCCACCCGGGACTTCAGCTACGATCCGGTGTGGGAAGGAAAGACCTCGATCGACTCCCTCGGCTGGTCGGCCGAGTTCAGGATCCCGTTCTCGCAGCTCCGGTTCAATGACATCCCGGCGCAAACCTGGGGTCTTAACATCAATCGTTGGGTGCCGGAACGGAACGAAGACGTGTACTGGGTCGTGGTGTCAAAAACGCTTGCGGGGTTTGCCTCTCGCTTTGGCATCCTGAAGGGCATCGAGGGGATTGCGAAGTCCCGGCGCATTGAAGTTTTGCCCTACATCGCAAGCAACGGCACCTTTACCGGTTCACGCGAGCCGCGGAACCCCTTTGACAATGGGCATGAAATCGATGCCCGCGCCGGGGCGGATCTCAAGGTTGGGCTGGGCCCGAACCTCACCCTCGACGCGACGGTGAATCCCGATTTTGGCCAGGTCGAGGCCGACCCCGCGGTGGTCAACCTCACTGCCTTCGAAACTTTCTTTCCCGAACGGCGCCCGTTTTTCACGGAAGGCAGCCAATTGCTGCAGGGGACGGTACCGGATTTCTTCTACACCCGGCGGATCGGTGGCGAAATCCACGGAGTGGCCAGCGGCGATTTCGTGGACGCCCCACGGAACACCAGAATCATCTCCGCGACCAAACTCACCGGACGGCTCTCATCAGGGCTCTCGATCGGCGCCCTCGGCGCGATTACCGCAACGGAGTACGCCCGGTTCGTCTATTTGCCTGATTCTACCGGCCGCACCAAGGTCGAGCCGCTGACGACGTTCGGCGTCGTACGCCTCCAACAGCAGTTCGGCCGGGACGCGTCGATCGCCGGACTCACGCTCGTCAACGTGCGCCGGAGCTTCGGCAATGACTCGACGTTGCCGACTCTGCTGACCCGGGACGCCATTTCGGGCGGCGCCGACTGGATTCTCCGGTTCAAGCAAGGCGAGTACGAACTGAGCGGCCATGCCGGCGGCAGTTATGTCGCGGGCGATACCGCCGCCATCAATCTGCTTCAACAGTCGGCGGTGCATTATCTCCAACGACCCGATGCGCCTCACCTTCGGCTCGACCCCAACCGAACCTCGCTCGCGGGATACACGTTCCGGCTGCGGGGCGACAAGAATGCCGGCCTGTGGCTTTGGGGCAACGAGCTCGATATTAAGTCGCCCGGCTACGAAACGAATGACGCCGGCCGACTCCAGCATACCGGGTACATTGACCTAAGTGGCGATTTCAATCGCCGCCAAACCACGCCGAGCCGGCTGTTTCGGCAATCGACCGTCGGCATTTTCGGCAACCTGAACTGGAATTTTGATGGCGATAACCAGCTCGCGTTGCTTCGGCTGTTCTCTCGGTTCACCCTGAACAATTTTATGGGATTGGCCTTCAACGCCGGATATGCCGCGCGCGCCGTGAGCGATGTCCAGACACGGGGCGGCCCGCTCATGGGTACCGGACGCCAGGTCGATGCCAACATCGGCATGAGCAGCAACTACGCAACGGCGACGTCATGGAATTTCCGCTTGGCTGGATCACTCGGGGAATTCGGGGGATGGAACTACACGGTGAATTGGGGGCTGACCCTACGACCAGCCTCCGCGCTGGAGATCTCGGTGACTCCGACCTATCTGCGACAGGTCAACCCGCGCCAATACGTCACCCAGGTCGGCGGGGGGCCGGCCGCGACCTTCAACAACCGATATGTCTTCGCCCACATCGACCAAAGCATCCTTTCCACTCAAGTGCGTCTCAACTATATCTTCTCCCCCGGGCTCACACTCGAGCTCTACGCCGAGCCGTTCGCAGCGAGCGGACGCTACTACGACCACGGGGAACTCGCCGCCCCGCGAAGCCTTCAGCTTCGAAGCTATGGCACGGATGGCACCACAATCACGCAGACCAGCGACACTACCTTTCAGGTCTCCGACACCCGGCTCGGCCAAATGTTCTCCATCCCTCGGCTCGATTTTAATCGGCTGTCGCTTCGGAGTAATGTGGTTCTCCGATGGGAGTGGCACCCCGGCAGCACCCTCTTCCTCGTGTGGCAGCAGAATCGGTCGACCTTCTGCCCGGCGGCCACTGCGCTCCAGTGTCCGGGCCGGACCCGAGGTGGAGACCTGGTTGGCCTCGGCTCGCTGGCCGACGCGGTACGGGCTCCGGGCGATAACTTTCTGGCCATCAAAGTGAGCTACTGGATTCCGGTCAACTGAGCCAGCGTGTATCTTGTTCGCCGGTGTCAAGAACCCAATCGCTCACCCTCACCTCGACCGCCGAGCCTGACCGTGTCTTTCGAACCGTTCACCGCCGAATGGGCCCAGGCGTGGGCCCACCAGGTCAATACCAATGCTGCGTACCAATCGGCGGCCTCCGCTTGGGAAGGCGACGTCGTTCTCGTGATGGCTCCGGACTCGAAGTTCCCGTCCCTGGGCGAGCGTGCGGTCTTTCTCGATCTTTGGCATGGTGCGTGTCGGGCAGCCCGAATCGCGGCTCCGGCCGACCTGGCCAATGCCAAGTACGTCATTCGGGCCGACGCCGGCGTCTGGGAAGGTGTCCTTCGAGGAGCTGGTGCGCCGATGATGGCCTTCCTCACCGGCAAGCTCAAACTCACCAAAGGCGAGCTGTCCAGCCTCCTTCCGTTTGCCAGCGCGGCGAAGGAACTGCTCTCCAGTGCCACCTTGGTGGATACCCGCTTCCCCAACAAAGCCTGACCCCACCCTTTCTTCTACCCGGCACTCCGCATGCGACTCTGCGCTTCGTTGCTTTTTCTCCAGGCTCTGCTTCCGGTCGCGTGGGACATCCAGCCAGTGTACGCTCAGTCCCACGTTACTTCACCAAAGGAATACTTCGGCTTTTCCATTGGTGACGACTACCACCTCGCCACCTATACCCAAACCGAGGGATACTGGAAAAAGCTGGCCGGGGAAAGTGACCGAATGAAGTTGGTGGAGATCGGTAAGACGGCCGAGGGTCGCGCGCAATGGATGGCGATCATCAGCTCACCGGCAAACCTTGCCCGGCTGGACCACTACCGGGACATCGCACGACGATTGGCGCGAGCGGATGAAGTGACGGAAGCGCAGGCGCGCGGTTTGGCCCATGAGGGGCGCGCGGTGGTATGGATCGACGGCGGACTTCATGCCACCGAGGTCCTCGGGTCCCATCAGCTCATCGAGCACGTATGGCAGATGCTGAGTCGAAACGATCCGGAGACCCAACGGCTACTCAAGGATGTCATTCAGCTGTGCGTCTTCGCCAACCCGGACGGGATGGAGCTGGTCAGTGGATGGTACATGCGGAAGGCGGACCCGGCCCAGCGTGGCCTCTACGACATCCCGCGCCCCTATCAGAAGTACATCGGCCACGACAACAACCGCGACTTTTATTTGAACGCGATGCCCGAATCGGAGAATATGAGCCGGGTGCTGTACCGCGAGTGGTACCCTCAGATCATGTACAACCACCACCAGACCGGCCCGGCTGGTACCGTGATGTTCGCGCCTCCGTTTCGTGACCCGCACAATTTTCAGTTTGACCCGGTGCTGATCAACTCGCTCACCTTGGTGGGCGCTGCCATGCATACGCGATTCGCGGTGGAGGGCAAGCCGGGCGTAGTCATGCGCAACGGGGCGAGCTATCAGACCTGGTGGAACGGAGGACTCCGAACCACCGCGTACTTCCACAACATCGTGGGCATCCTGACCGAGACCATCGGAAGCCCGACGCCTATGGAAATTCCGCTGGTGCCGCAGCGCCAGCTTTCCACCGGCGACCTTCCCTACCCCATCGCTCCGCAGCCTTGGCATTTCCGGCAATCGATCGACTACTCCATCACGGCGAATCGGGCCATCCTCGATCTCGCTTCCAAATACCGCGAAGACTTTCTCTACAACATTTATCTGATGGGCCACAATGCCATTGCTCGCGGCAACCGAGACAGCTGGACCATCGCACCCAAGCGTATTGAGCGGCTTCGCGCCAAGGCCGGTTCCGGCCAACCCGAGGACGAAGAGGACCCCGCGTTCGCGGGACGGATCGTGGCGACCAAGTTCAACGATCTGTTGAAGGAACCCCTCGATCGTGATCCGCGGGGGTACGTGATCACCCGCGACCAGCCGGATTTCATGACCGCGACCCGGTTCGTGAACGCCCTTCTCAAATCCGGAGTGGATGTGCTCCGGGCCACAGCCGCATTCTCTGCGAACGGGAAACAATATCCGGCGGGCTCCTACGTGGTGAAGGCCGCTCAGGCATTCCGAGCCCACGTTCTCGACATGTTCGAGCCGCAGGACTATCCCAACGACATCCCGTATCCAGGCGGCCCGCCTAAACCGCCCTACGATAACGCCGGATACACGCTGGCGCTGCAAATGGGCGTGAACTTCGACCGCGTGCTTGAAGGGTTTGACGGTGCATTTGCGCGCGTCAACGGCCCGATGGACGCTGTCGCGCGATCCGACGTGAAGATTCCCGACGGGTCGGCCTATGTGATCCGGCCGTCTGCGAACGATGCCTTCGTTGCCGTCAATCGGGCCCTCGCGGCCCAGGTGAAGATCGACCGTCTCGCGGACGGCGCATTCCGGTTTCCCTCCGATGGCCGCAGTCGCGAAATCCTGTTGACCTTGGCGAAGGATCGGGCTCTTCCAATCGAGCCGGCGCCGGGCCCCACCAGCGAGGCTCGCGCAGTGCGCTCGCCCCGGATCGGGCTGGTGGATGTCTACGGCGGATCGATCCCCGCAGGCTGGATCCGCTTTATCCTCGAACAGTTCGAGTTCCCATTCCGGGTAGTGTACCCGGCCGACCTGGAAGCGACGGACCTCCGGTCCAAATATGACGTGCTGATTTTCGCCACGGGCGTGATTCCGTCTAAAGACGGGGAGGCCTCCAGCCCGTTTGCACGGGAGCCCAAGCCGGAGGATGTCCCGGCGGAATACCGAAGTCACCTGGGGAGGATCTCGGTCGGACAAACGGTGCCCGCGCTCAAGCGGTTTCTCGAAGCGGGCGGCGGTATCGTCACCATTGGGAGCTCTACGGTCCTCGCCAAGCATTTGCAATTGCCGATCGAAAATCACCTCGTGGAGCGGAGCCCCTCCGGCACCGTGAAGCCACTCCCGCGCGAGAAATTCTACATTCCTGCCTCCCTCCTCGAAGTGGCGGTGGACAGTGCGGCGCCCACGTCAGCGGGGATGTCCTCCAATGCCATCGTCATGTTCGATCAGAGTCCCGTCTTCCGGCTCAACCCCGATGGGCGCAGACAAGGGATTCGTCCGCTAGCGTGGTTTCCAACCGCAAGCCCGCTCCGAAGCGGCTGGGCGTGGGGCCAGACCTACTTGGAAGGTGGAGTCGTAGCAGCCGAGGCGAAGGTCGGGCGCGGCACGCTGTATCTCTTTGGCCCGGAGATCACGTACCGTTCCCAGCCGCACGGAACCTTCAAGTGGTTGTTCAACGCTTTGTTCGCGGGGGAGTAGGACGCACCGACGCACGGACGGTCGAAGCGGGGCGAGTATCCAGAGCCGTTTTGTCAACTACGTTCGTCCGTAGGTCCGAGCGTCCTACGGCGTCATCGTCTTGGTCGCCGCACTCCCGATGTATTTGTCCAACCACGTCCCCATCTCCCACATGACATGGCCGATCGACTCGCGCGCGGTGTAGCCATGACGCTCCGCCGGCAGCATGACGAGCCGGGCCTTGGCACCGGTGCCCTTGAGCGCGGCATACAATCGCTCCGATTGGATGGGAAATGTCCCCGAGTTGTCATCCGCCATCCCGTGAATCAGCAGGATTGGATCCTTGATCTGGTCTGCGTAGGTGAATGGCGACATCTGGGTGTAGATGTCGCGGGCCTGCCAAAATGTGCGCTCCTCGGCCTGAAAACCGAACGGCGTGAGGGTCCTATTGTATGCGCCGCTCCGGGCGATTCCGGCCCGGAAAAGCCGAGAGTGCGCGAGTAGGTTGGCCGTCATGAACGCCCCATATGAGTGCCCTCCAATCGCGACGCGGTCGCGATCGGCAATTCCCAGCTCCACGACTTTGTTGACTGCGGCTTCCGCACTTGCAACCAGCTGCTGAATGTAGGTGTCATTGGGCTGTCGGTTCCCCTCCCCGATGATCGGCATTTTGGGGTCATCGAGCACCGCATACCCTTCTTGCAGCATAAACAAATGCGAGAGCCACCCCGATCGGTCGAACCGAAACTGGAAGGGCGACCCGGATACCTGCGCCGCCGCTTGAGCTGTTTTGAACTCTTGAGGGTACGCCCAAAGGAGGACGGGAATGCGGCCCTTGGTCGAGTCGTAGGTCGGTGGGAGGTAGAGTGTCGCGGAGAGCTGAACCCCGTCGTTTCGCGGGTAAGTAATGATTCGCTTGGTCACTCCTGAAAGCCCGGGAGCCGGGTCCTGAAAGTCAGTGAGCCGAACCGATCGTTGCCGAATGAGGTCGCGCAGATAGTAATTCGGTACGTCGTTCACTGACTCTCGCCGGGTAAGCACCAGGCTCCGGTCCGCGTCGACGATCGTGACGGGTGCCTCGAAAAATGGCCCGGTCGAGCGCCAAATCCGTCGCGTCGCACCGGTTCCGAGAGTGAGCTCATCAACGAATGGCCGGTCACCTTCCGGGGAAGCACCTGCCCCAGTGAGGAACGCTCGACGACCATCTCGACTTGTGAGGATGAGTTCGGCGCCGGCGCTCGTTTCGTGCAAGACCACTTCGCCCGGATCGGCATAGCGATCTTCGCTGGAGCGGTCGAAAAGCAACCGCGGTCTCGAACCCGACCCGTCCGGATCGAGGAGCCAGGTGCGACTCCGGCGAGTCTTCCACCACCCCTCGGTCAGTATGGCGAGGTCCGCCCGTCCCCAGGCAATTTCAGTAACCCGGGTTTCGAGCTCCGCCAACGTGACCGCCGCTCCGGAAAATGGGGCCGGGAGCATCTGAACGCGGTCGCGCTTCGGGGCGGCGCGAGAGGGGTCACCGCCATCCATTGCCTCGACCCAGAACACGGTCGCGGGAGCATCCTGGCGCCATCCATACATTCGGGGACCGGTGGGGACCGCATCAAAGTCCGGCGGTACTTCCTCTTGGAGTGGATGGTCGGCGATCTCCTTCAGCATTCTCCCGCCAACGTCCCAAACCGCCAAACGTTTGGGAAAGCGCTCGTAGGGGACTAGATAGGAATAAGGCCGGTGGACGGAACCGACCAGAATATGTTGCCCGTCCGGGGACACCTGAGCTGAGGTGTAGTTCCCCGCCGGCCCAACTGGGCGGTTGGTTCCGTCCAGCTGGACGATGGACAGCTGGCTGTTCCAGTAGTAGTCGAACAGGGCTTCATCGAGGGGCGAATGAAGCAGGTCCTGGTAGGTCCGGTTTGGGGCGGCCCTGCTGTCGGATTCCTGGGTGATCGGCCCGGTCGGCACGTCCACGGCTGAAGGCGGAATTGCCCGACTCGCAACGACAAAGCGGCATAGGAGTGCCCTCCCACCTCCAACCCAGGAGCAGGGGTCACCGACTGCCCCATTCAGCACGGGGTCAGTGAGGCGTCGGGCATCGCCGGTGGCGAGGTCCGCTACCCATAGGGACAAGCCCCGGCTGTCCTCGGCCACCCAGGACACATGCATCCCGTCCGGAGACCAGCCAGGGTAACCGAGCCGGGCGCCACTCGGGACTTTGATCCTCCGTTCCGTTCGTCCATCCATGCTGCGGAGGGAGAGCCCATTCGCTATTGCAACTCGCGAGAGTCCGTTGCTCCGCGGGTTGATCCGTACACCCGCCAACCTGAGTTCCGGGGCAGCCACCTCAGAGATGGAAGGAAGCGACGGACGCTCGATGAGCAATAGCCATTGCCCGCCCGGACTGACCCGAACGATCGGAGTCAGAGGGGCGTCGAGAACCCGTTTGATATCCGGCGGGGGATCCCGATACTGCCCCTGAGCAAAACCAGCATTGGGGGCGAAGACAAGAATTCCGAGGATTAGCTGAGAAATGCGCATGTCAGGGGCCCAGGGGAGAGATCCAGAATAGGGACCGACGCCAGCGTCGGGACCGATTGCGGTCGAAACTATCCTGATTTCAAGAGTGTGGCGAGGGGGGAGCGACTTGTGGGAGGAAAAAGCGAGTGGAAAGGGTCATTCTGACACACATCGTGGCCAACCTGTCAGCCGGGAACCCGCAATTCCCTACGCAAGAAATTGCAGAGAGAACGTCGTTCAGGCTCCGAGTTCGGTCCCGAGTAGGCCTTCGGTCGCGTCTTCCTCGTCACCCCCACCCGCCTCCATAAGCCGAGCGGCAAGCAGTGGTAACGCGGCCGGGATGGCCAGTTCTGGGTCCAGCCGCATGAGCTGGGCAACCCACTTCGCGGTCTGGTGGGCTTGAGCCAAATGCAGGTGATGCAGCATCGGATCCAACATGAAAGCTACTCCCATAGTTGCCCCCTCGACTCGAAGTATCGTCACCACCCCTCAAGTCACTAACGGAATCCAGCAAGAAAGGTTCCAGATTTTTTCTGACCAGGTACGCGGAGGGAAATGTGATGTAGATCAACATTCAACCGGTTGTATTGCCCTGCCGAGGTCGTCACCCCCCTTGTTGGATTTGTGCAATGAGGGCCGAGCGCACTAGCGTCAAGACCGCACTCGGGCGGGTCGATTTCCCCCCCACCGGGAAAGGACCCGGTCTAGCTCTTCGGTTCGGACCGGCTTGGGCACATAGTCGTCCATCCCAGCATCGAGGCACCGCTCCCGGTCGCCGGCCATGGCATTGGCCGTCATCGCCACGATCGGAGTGTGTTCCGCATTCCCTTCCCGGCGCCGGATTTCCGAAGTCGCTTCAAACCCGTCCATCTCGGGCATCTGGCAATCCATGAAAACGATGTCGTAGGGCAGATTGGCAATCATGTCGACCGCCTCCTTCCCATTCGCAGCCACGTCCACATGGCAGCCCCTTTTGGCGAGCATCTTAGCCGCAACCTTCTGGTTCACAATGTTGTCCTCGGCCAGGAGGACCCGGAGGCCACTCGGGGTGGCCGTCCGGAGGACCGGTCCGGGGGCGGCTAGCACCGCGGCTGGGGTGGAAACGGCGGCGGCCGTGATGACGATATCGGTTTCTTCGAGTTGCTCGAGCTCCAACTGAGCCGCTTCGGACCGGGCCTCGGCCAGAGAATGCCTGGTGATTAAGCGAATCGGTTTTCCCTCGCGAGCCAGACCATATACAGCCTCCAACGCATCGAGCAATGTGGCCTCTTTGACGGGCTTGACCAGATAGGCGGAGTAGCCGACGTTCTCAAAGAGTTGGCCATCGCCGCGGGCCCCCGACGACGTGAGCAATAGGAGGTTCGTCTGGCCCAGGTCCGGGTCGGCTTTAATGAGGCGCCCCAGCTCCTCCCCGTTCATATGGGGCAAGTGCCGATCAATCAAGGCGAGGCGGAAGGGGTCGGCGGACGATTCTCGAAGGACCCGCAAGGCCTCTCGGGCGCTGGCCACCGCCACGGATCGCATTTTCCAGCCACCGAGCAGCTCCGAGAGTACCCGGCGGTTCACCTCGTGGTCGTCGACCACGAGCACTCGCACTCCTTCGAGGCTCGCCCGTGGCAATGGCTCCATGATCTGCGCGGGGTCCAACGGCAAACGGACCGTACACCAAAAGGTCGAGCCCTCACCGGGGACACTCAGCAGCCCAACTTCCCCACCCATTAGCTGTGCCAGCTGACGGCAGATCGCGAGCCCAAGGCCTGTGCCGCCATACTTACGGGTTGTGGAGGCGTCCGCCTGGGTAAACATGCTGAATAAGTTGCGTTGGGTTGTGTCTGGAATCCCGATCCCAGAATCCTGAACTGTGAGACGCAGCACTGCCTCGGTGCCGGTCCGCTCCACGCAGTCGACCTGCACGAGGACAAAGCCCTCGTGCGTGAACTTGAGGGCATTGCTCGCAAAATTCATCAAAATCTGGCGGATGCGGCCGGGATCCCCGATCAAGCGCCGGGGCACTCCCGGCCCGTACCGCAGCAGAAAATCGAGACCCTTTGCGACCGCAGGCGCGGAGAGCAAGTCCATCACCTCTTCCGCGGCAACGTGCAAATCAAACGGGATGGGCTCGATCGTGAGGCGACCGGCCTCGATCTTCGAGAAATCGAGTATGTCGTTGATGATCGCCATCAGGGCTTCGGCCGACGATTTCACCGTCGTCGCGTACTCCCGTTGCTCGGCTGAGAGCGGCGTATCCAAGAGCAGCCCGGTCATTCCGATGACGCCATTCATCGGCGTGCGGATTTCATGGCTCATGGTCGCGAGAAATTCGCTCTTGGCTTTCGTCGCCGCCTCGGCCTTGGCCTTTGCCTCTCCGAGTTCATCAAGGGACCGGGCTAGCTCGGCCGCGTTGTGCTCCAGTGAGTGCTTGGCGACCTGGAGTTCCTGGCTCTGCACCACCAACTGATCTTCAGCCGCCTTGCGGGCGGAGATGTCACGATAGACGGCGAGCAGGCCAAGCTGACCGTTCCGCAGCACCACATTGGCTCCCAGAATCGACACCTGCAGCACGCGCCCATTCTTGCATCGCCGCAGAGTCTCCATATGCGCCCGCCCCTGCTGTCGAACCACCGTTGAGAGGGCACGGGCCTCGGCGTCATAGTTTGGGGGCACGATCAAGGTCGACAGCGCGGAGTTCCGAGCCTCCGCTTGGGTATATCCGAACAGGTCCTCGAACGCGTGGTTGACCTCCAACACGACGTCGGCCTCATCCACAATGGCCACCGCTTGAGGAAAAGAGGAGAAGAGGTACTCCAGGTAGTCATTGTTCTTTTGAAGGCTACCGTCAGCGTGCTTGCGATCGGTAATATCCGAAAATGACACGAGCGCGGCGTAGGCCTCTGACTTCGCCGCGTGAAACAGCGGGACGGAGTTGAGGAGAATCCAACGCAACGAGCCATCGGGGCGATGCACGCCGAATGTTGCGCATGGTTGCACCTGCCCGGTCTCGATTGCCATCATGCCCGGGTATTCACCCGACGGGAGCGGTCTGCCGTCTTCCCGAATCCAGCGCCGCGGTCCGGAGCAGATCGATTGATCATCGAGTTCGTCGAGGTTGAGGCCGAGGATGCGTTGAGCAGCTGGGTTGGCGGCGAGGCACTTACCATTGGCCTCAAGGATCAGAATTCCCTCTTCTTGGGCTTCGAAGACAGTGCGATAGAGCCCTTCGGTTTCCCTTAGCCGACGCTCCTCCTGGCGGCGCAGGCGAATCGCATCGCAATGACCCTTAGCGGCTTCATATACAGCGCCCAAACTATGTAGGTTCTCGCTCGAGACGATGTCGAAGGCCCCGGAGCGGAGCAAGTGGGATGCGTCCGTGAGCTCCTCGACGCTCGCCAACATCACAAACGGTATATCAGGGCCACAGTCTCTCATGATCTGCAACGCGCCTTGCGCACTGAGCCCCTGGAACCCGTATTGGCAGAGGATGAGGTCTGTGGCTTCCCGGCGGAGGACAGATCGCATTTCTTCGTCTCGGTCCACTATGGAACACGCGACCAGGTACCCGGCGCTCTCGAGCCCCTGTAGGGCGCGATCCGTCCGCCCTCGTGAATCGTCGATCGACAAGACGCGAACCAGCTCAGGCATTGACGGAATACCTCAACCCACGTTCATTGGTGCGAGTGCCGCACATCGCAAAGTATCGACAGATCATAGGGTTACTTGAGGAATGAACATTCTCCTCGATCCGGCTGCGCGACCGATCATCGGGCACCGCGGGGCAAGTGGCCTCGCTCCGGAAAACACCGTCCCCGCTTTTGGCCTCGCTCTGGCCGAGCGCGCCGACGCGATCGAGCTGGATGTCCGCCAAAGCGCGGACGGTACCCCGATCGTACTTCATGACCCTTCGGTGGATCGGACTACGGATAGCACAGGCCTGGTCAGCGATCTTCGACTCAGCCAGGTTCAACTTCTGGATGCTGGGTATTGGTTCTCATCAGATGGTGGCCACAAGTTCCCCTTCCGGGGACTGGGCGTTCGGATCCCCACGCTTCTGGAAGTCCTCACCACATTCCCAACGACGCCCATCCTCATCGAGATCAAAGATCCAAATGCCCAGAAGAGGGTCGTCGACCTCATTAGGGCCCTGCACGCAGAGCCGCGTTGCGTCGTTGCGTCGTTCCGCCATGAGGCCCTTGCCGCGTTTCGTAGAGCTGGTATCGCGACCGGCGCGGCGCGGCGCGACATTGTTCGGCTCTTTTTCCGCGCGAGGACAGGGATCCCAATTCCGGTCGGCCGATGCCGCTTCTACGCCGTCCCGGAACGATGGCACCGCATTGAGGTTCCCACGACTGCTTTCATTCGGTTGGCAGAGCGAAAGGGCAGGCCGGTACATCTCTGGACGGTCAACGACCCGGGACAGGCGGCCCGGCTGTGGGAGCGGGGCGTCTCAGGGATCATTACGAATTTCCCGAAACGGATGCGAGAAGAGCTGGAACGCTGGTTGGGGAAAACGTAGCGGGCTACCGGATTGTCAATAGAGGTAGTAACCTTTTTCGAATGAGTTCGGTGCTCGAACGTCAGTCATCCGGGCAGCGTCAAGACGCCACAGTCATCCCAATACCCCGAGGTCGAACATGACGCGCCTGATCCAGACTCCGACCCCAACCCAGGCCACTCAAACCAAGCTCCCCCAACGACGACTCCCGTCTCGGCGCACCGTCGGCGTCATCGGATTGCTCGTGGCGGGAGGATGCAGCGCCTGGAGGGTCGAACCGGTTCCTCCAGCCCAATTTGTCCGGGAGCAGAAGCCGGAGGTGGTTCAGGTCATCCGAGAGGACGGAACGAAGGTGGAGTTCTACACGCCGTCCTTAGTCGGTGACTCGCTCAAGGGTTTCCCCACTGAGGCGGCGATCAAGCCGTTACAGTATCCCTTGTCGAGCATTCGGGCGGTGGCAACGAAGCACTTCAATCTCGGTAAATCTGCATTGGCCGCACTGGTCATTGGTGGTGGTGTCGTCCTCTATGCTTTACTCCAGAGCCTGAATCAGAACTCCGTGGGTAACTAGTCTGCGAGCGGTCTGGCTCAAGATCGTCTGAGCCACACTACGACGAGACCGCATACGTGCGATCGTCGATCGTTGAGAAACTCCACGGGGAGACTTGCCGCGCGAGGACGGTAAACTTCCACCGCCTCCACCTCTTCGGTCCGAAACCCGTCGAGGTTCCATGGACCGGCGCTGTTGCGCCCATCGATCGACACCGCGGGATAGCAGCCGCCGGAACGAAACCCGGACAAACGGAGTCCCGACCTCGCCGGCAACTGGGAAAAGAGCGCGGAGGTCAGGTGTTCGCCATCCCATCGACTCAAGTCGTCTCGGGTGAGAAAGGTGCCCCATGCAACCCTGGACCTCCACTGAAAATCAACGAGCCACGAGTCGTCGAGGCCACTTTTCGAGCGCACTTCCTGGTCGGGTAGACGAGCCGGAAGCGCCTCCAGTGTCACCTCGAGCTGTCGCTCGCTCCCGGCCGAGAGCGTGAGGGCGAATCGCGCGGGGGCGTAGCCGAGGCGACGGACAATCACCCAGCACTTTCCAACCTCCACGCCTTCGAGGCGAAACGTCCCGTCGGCGGCCGTGAACGCTCGACTCGAGGAACCCGAGATGAGTACCTCCACCGCATCCAGCGGATGCTCACTGTCATCGCGCACCACACCGCGAAGGACCCCGGTTTGCCCTGCGAGAGAAGAAGTCGCCAGGGTAGCGACCGACCATCCGACCAAGACCGCCCGCGAACAACAGTTCAAACCCCTACCCTCCCGGACGGTAAGCACATTGGACAACCCGACCCATTCCCTGCGATGCAACACTTAGTACGCGGGCTCCAAGTCAAGTTTCATACCACCAAGGGGAATGGGCTGTCCCTTGCGCCGCAAGGGGTTGCGACCGGGCCATAGAAGATGCTGTCCCGCAGGGAGGAGAGTTTGCAGATTGGTGTCGCTGAGGGAGGACAGCCCGGCCGAAGCCGGATCAGCTCAGTGCTTTGGCAAGCGCGAAGGCCACACCGGCCGCGAGGCCTCCTACGAGCAGCGTCTGCAGCGCGCTCCGGATCCTGGACGTGCCCGTGAATCCACCTTTGACGAAGCCGAATAGGAACAGGGCAACCATCGTGACGCTACTCGACCAAAACAGCGCGGTGCGGGCCGAGGGCGCGAAGAAATAGGGACCGAGCGGGATCATTCCGCCCACTATGTAAGACCCGGCGATGGTCGCGGCACTTCGGAGGGCGCGCCGGGGCTCGGGCTCCTCGAGGCCAAGCTCGAAGCGCATCATGAATCGAACCCACGCTTCAGGGTTCTTCTCGAGCGCCCGGGCGACCGATTCGCTTTCGGGAAGCGGCACGCCGTATCCCACCAGGAGGTCCACAACCTCCTGTACCTCACGCTCGGGGAGCGCCGTGACCTCATATGCTTCGCGACGCCGTTCGCTGCCGTAGTGCTCCGCATCGCTCCGGGCCGCGAGGAAGCCTCCGAGACCCATCGCGATCGACCCCGCCGCAATCTCTGCCAGCCCCGCAGTAACCACGACTCCGGTGACCGCGACGCCGGACAGACCCGCTGCAAGGGCGAAGGGAACCGTCAGTCCGTCCGACATTCCAATAACGACGTCACGAATCGTTTCGGAGGCGGTGAAATGTTTCTCGACATGAGGAGTTTGAGGCATACAGATCTCAGTTGAGACGTGTTGGTTACAAAGCGTCCGAAAACCTCAGGACCCGAAGGGATCCTCGAGCGAGGGGCTCTGTGGCGTCAACAGCTCGGCGCCACTCTCGGTGATCACCATGTCGTCCTCGAGTCGGACACCGAATTCACCACGGATGTAGATCCCGGGCTCATCACTGAACACCATGCCTCGCTGAAGCAGGGTCGTATTCCCCCGCACCAGATAGGGCCATTCGTGCCCGTCCATCCCCATTCCATGACCCACCCGGTGGGTGAAATATTTGTAATCGGGACCGTAGCCCGCATCGACAATCACTTTACGCGCGGCCGCGTCGACCGCCTGACACTCGAGGCCGGGGCGAGCGGTCTTTACAGCGGCGGTCTGGGCCCGATGCTCGATCTCAAAAACGCGCTTCATCTTTTCCGTGGGTTTGCCTAAGACGAACGTCCGGCTGAGATCCGAGGAATAGCCGTCAACGCTGCACCCCCCATCGATGAGGAGGATGCTCCCCTCTCGAATCACCTGGGGTGTGATGGAGCCGTGGGGAAGCGCGGAGTACACTCCAACCTGGACGCCGGCGCCACCATGGAACCCTAGTTTGGTGTGGGCCTTGGCCACCAGGTCGCCGAAGTCGTTCTGAGTTAGGCCATCCTTGAGCGCCCGGTGGGCCGCGGCATATGCCGCGAGGGTTACGGTGGAGGCGAGCCGCATTAGCTCGATTTCGTGCGCGTCCTTGACTCCGCGACAACCGGCCGTCACCGGAATGGCGCTGGATAGCTCGGCGGACGGCAGCGCTTTCGCCACACCCTCGCTGAACACGTGTGGGACCCGCTCCTCGATCCCGAGTTTCGCGTTGGCGAATCCGAGGGTCCGTAGTCCGTCGGCCACGAGCCGGTAGGGGCTCTCGTCCTCCTCCCAGGTCAGCAAACCACTGTCTTTCGCTAGCGGGCCTGATTGGATCTGCTCCATCGCTCGGTCCCGCTCGAACGAGGGGCATACGACGAACGGGCGGCCGATCCGCGGAATCACCACGGCAAGCATGCGCTCGCTATTGCCCCAATCCATGTTGGTGAAGTACTTGAGCGAAGTGCCCCCGGCCATCAGGAAGGCATCGAGGCGTTGGCTCGCCATGAGTTCTTTGGCTCGTTCGATGCGCGCCCGGCGCTCCTCCGAGGTGATGGGCCGCATCCGGTCGTGCATGGACGTGAGGTTCGCGATGGAGGGAGGCAGCACACCCTGCGGCGCCACCTCACCCGTTTGGGTCCGGGCGCAGGCGGCCCCGGCGAGCGCAAGCGAGGACAGTCCGAGAAACTCGCGGCGTGAATGCATATCGGTATTACCCCCTAAAATTTGGTGCCGCAGAAACCCGGCGCTGAATCCACATCATCGCGCGTCGTAGGCTGCAGCGGCGATCTCACCCGCCGCCTGCCCCACGAGCTGACTCACTTCGTCATTACTGGCCACATGCGTGTTGTTGATATACACAGTGAATGCCAGCCGCCGCCCATCTTTGGTGTCGACGTACCCCGCGAGACCTTTACCATTCACCAAGAGGCCGTGACCGACCTTGTCATCCTCAGCGAAGGTCCCGGTCTTGGCATGAACGTGCCCAGCCGCCGGCGAAGCGGTTTGAATACTGACCAGGGTCCCATCCTTCCCGAGCACGGGCAGCGCATCATAGAACGCCTGGAATTCCTTCTGATGCGTCATGTAGATGAGAAGCTGGACCATGAATTCCGGCGCGAAGTGAGCCATGCCGCCGGCCCCATCTCCCTGGGACTGACCAGACAGATCCAACCCGGCGGCCTTTTCCCAACCTTGGATCAGATCAAACCCCGCCTCCGCGGTGCCCTTCTTTGCAAGGAGAGCGCCGAGCACGTAGGGCATCATGCTGGCGTGGAGATTCTGACTGACTTTGAGAATCACCTTCACGGCCTCGGTCATGGGCGGAGACACGTGTTCGGCCACCATGTGGTCGGTGTCGTAGCTGGCGGCCAGCGCCTTCCAATCAGGCTTGTCCTCACGCAAGGCCGCGGCTCCGACCACACCCGCCTCGTGGAGGAGGTCGGCAAAGGCGAGCTCCGCGAACCGGCTCGGTTCGGCCGCGGGATACGTAATCATGGCCGCGGGTTTCCCTTCCGGAAGCGAACCTTCCAGTGTGATGGTCCGACTGCCGTCGCTATTCGCGACGTCGGAACCCCACCGCAACGACGGCTTTGAGGTAGCGGCGTCGGTCGTCGCGTGATTCACGAGTGTCACATATGAGGTTGCGGGCAACGCCGCCACCTTGACGGCTGATCCTTGCGCGCTTGGGGTGACGACTACGTCGACCAAGTTGTCGTTCACGACAATCGGTGAGATCACTACCCCCGTACCCAATTCGCGCTCGCCCTCAGGGAACAGGCTGATGTCCACTCGAATCCGGCCCCCGACCCGTTTGATGCCGCGCGAGCCGACCTGACGGGCGAGGCCACGCAGGACCGCGAGCGGATCGCCCGCGACCCGGTCGCCCGGGCTCGACCCGTAGGAATGGTCCTCGTCGCGGAAGGTGAGGGACCCATCCGGCTGAATTCGGCCCGAGAGGTTTGGGTCGCCGGAGGCCACGAGGACCAAATCACCGTCCAGGGTACCGTCTGCGTTGATCGGGCCGGTCCGATACACCTTGGTATGAAACCGATAATTCGCACCGAGGAGCTGCAGGGCGCTGGCGGACGTCGGCACCTTGGTCGTAGAGCCCGGAACGAAAAACAGCTCCGCATTATGTCGGTACAGCGCTCTCCCGGACGCGACATCGCGAAATTCGACGCCGAAGGAAGTTCGATGAAAAGCCGGGCGAGCCAAAATCGCATCGATGCGGCTGGCGAGCGATTGTGATTGGAGCGGTGACCCCGCGGTGGCGAGGAGGGCGGCGGACCACAAGGTGCGGCGAGCGAGCATCGGCATCCTCGGATTTGAGGCGATTGCGTTCGAACCATCGAAGGCCAGCGACTGCCCCAATAAAGTACCACCGCCGGGGTAAAAGTCACCCAACGCCCGATCCCGACATTTGCGTCCCAGGAACAACGCGCTATACATTCCGCGCCTAAAATATGTTCTAGGCTCTAAAATCTTGTGCTGAGAGGCACATACGCCAGACTCCGATCGACAAACTCCATCACCCGGTAGCCCGACTAGCCCACCCCTCCCATTCATGACCCGTGTGCGGCACCTGATTTTTGGTGCGCCGCGAGACCTGTGC
>JANYKV010000164.1 GCA_025358055.1 Gemmatimonadota bacterium | reverse complement strand
GGCATGATGCTCGACCCGGTGGCTAGATCCGCCGGAAGCAACAACAATCCGAACTCCTCTCCGGAGTAGAGCACCACATCAGTCGCAAGTCGCGACAGATCGTGCGCTAACTCCAAGCACCAGAAAAGGGCCGCCGCTTCCAGCTTACCCCGGCCGTTTTGCACCGCCGTCACATTGTGCTCGGCCCGCGCGAACCCGAGCGCTTTAGCGGTCCGTTCCCGATCGATCGGCAGCGGGACCCCGTACCCGGCCGCGCTCCCGAGCGGTGACCGATCGAGTCGGGCCCACAGCGCGGGAAGGGATTCCACCCCGTCGAGGAGTCCTTCCGCGAATCCGGCCGCCCAGAGACCCGCCGAGGATGGCATGGCACGACGGGTGTGGGTGTACCCGGGCCAGAGCGCCTGCTGGTGGCGGCCCGAAAACTCAACCAGGGCGGCGACAAGGTCCGTCGCATCCGAATGGATCGCCAGCAGCTCATCCTTGAGCAGGAGACGGAGGTCGCAGGCGACTTGATCGTTCCGCGAACGACCGGTATGCAGCCGTTCGCCTACCGGTCCGATGGTCCGAGTGAGCCAATCCTCGACGGCGGAATGTGCATCCTCATGCTGCATACCGATGCCGAGTGTGCCCTGGTCGATGGCCCGAAGCGCCTTGCGCAACCCCCGCTCGAGCTTCCGATGATCGCCCAAACTGAGAATGCGCGCCGCCCGTAGTCCCGCCACGTGACCGAGGCTTCCAATCACATCCCAACGGAGCAGGGCCGAGTCCCACGTACGGTCGTCGCCCACCGTGTAGGCGAACATCTGTTCATCGATCGGGGCCGAGGGGGACCACAATGGTCTCAGGGACGGAGGGACGCGCGCGCTCATGAGAGGTACTCGCGGGCTAATTCGGCATAGAGGCTGCGTGCACCCGATACTTCGGGGAGGTCGACGGATTCATCCACGGTGTGGGACCGCGTACTCGTACCGGGCCCGCATTTGAACGCGTCGAGATCCCGGAGAAAAACCCAATCGGAGCACGTCGGACTTCCAAACGACCGCACGTCAGGTCGCACCGTTCGGGCGGAGCGAAGCAGTCGAGAGTCCGCCGGGGTTTCGCACGGCACCAAGCGATCCGACGTGACGATCACTTCGGATGACAATCGTTCCTGCAACGTGTGCGCGAGGTCTCGGTGCGTCCAGGCCGGAGTGCTCCGCACATCGAGCACCGCGCGAGCCACCGCGGGGGTGACATTCCGGCTGACACCGGCCTCGAGCATCGTTGGGGTGACGGTGGTGGTCCCGAGAATCGGATGCAGGCGTTCCGAGACGACGCTGGGAAGTTTCACGAGATCCTGCGCGAGTCGCATCACTGCATTGGCATACCCGGGGTCTCCGGCATAGCCCGCATGCCGCTGATCGCCCCGCGCGACGAGATCGATCATCATCAGGCCGCGTTGCGCTACCGCGATCGCGAGGTTGGTGGGTTCACCGATCACCGCCGCGTCGATCGTTCCCTCCACGGAGGCGCGCAGCGCGGGCATCGTCGCGTCCTTGGTCTCCTCGCAGTAGCTGAGGAGGACCAACAAGCGCCCGCGTCGTATCTTCCGGCTCTGCCGCGCGAAATCGCCGGCCGCGGTGAGCATGGCCGCGACGGAGGCTTTCGCGTCTCCGGAACCCCGACCATACAGTCGGTCACCCTCGATCACCGGTTGAAACGGGTCACGGGTCCACCCCTCCCCGGGCGGCACGACATCCAGATGCGAAGCGAAGGCAAGCGTGGGTCCAGGCGCGCCATCGACCATCATTTTTACTCCGGTCGCGTCCCGAACCACGTCGAGCCCGCTCTGTCGCATTGCGGTTTCGACGAAGATCGCGATCGTCTCCTCCGATCCGCTGATCGAAGGGATCGCAATCAGGTCCCGCAGCAGGGCTATCTCACTCGGCCAAGTCGACACCAAGATAGGTCGCCTTCTCCTTTCGACCGACGATCATGGTCCCGGTCCCGGCACCGGTGAACACCTCGAGCAGCAATGCGTCCGGCACGCGCCCATCGATGATGTGAGTTCGCTCGACCCCGCCCGTAGCCGCGCGGATGCACGCTTCGACCTTCGGCCGCATGCCGCCCACCAGGGCGCCACTCGCCATCAGCTCGGTGAGATCATCCGGATCCGCGAACGCGACGAGGGTGCTCGGGTCGTTGCGATCGCGAAGTACTCCCGGGGCCCCGGTGAGGAAAATGAGTTTCTGGGCATGGAGGGCCGTGGCCAGGACCTCCGAGACCGTGTCGGCATTGACGTTGTATACGTTGCCGTGCGCGTCGCCCGCGAGACTCGCGACCACCGGCACGAACCGCGCGCTCATCAAGGTTTCGAGCGCCCGAGGATCGGCGCCGGTGATATCTCCCACATGTCCGTAGTCGACGGTTTCAGTCACCCCGCCATCGTTGGTGACGCGCACCGGTGGGCGCCGCACCGCCGTCAACAAATCGGCGTCGACCCCCGACAACCCGACGGCCTGCACGTGATGGCTCCGCAGCGCGGAGAGCACGTCGATATTCAGCACGCCGGCGTAAACCATCTTGACGACTTCGAGAGCCTGGTCGTCGGTGACTCGTCGACCGGCCACCAACCGCGGTTCGCCGCCCAAACGGCGCGTGAGCGCGCTCGCCTGCGGTCCGCCGCCGTGCACCACGACGAGCCGGATGCCGAGGGAGGAGAGCAGCGCAATCTGGGCCGCGACCTGATCCAATCCCTCAGCATCGCTCAACACGTCCCCGCCGAGCTTGACGACGAAGGTCTGATCGC
The DNA here is from genome assembly GCA_025358055.1 of Gemmatimonadota bacterium. Taxonomy (GTDB): domain Bacteria; phylum Gemmatimonadota; class Gemmatimonadetes; order Gemmatimonadales; family GWC2-71-9; genus JANYKV01. Next base: position 14,832 of record JANYKV010000164.1, on the reverse strand, counting down.
GATACGCCCGTACATAACGCAGCGCGCCTTTGAGCCCGGCAATCCCGCGGGAGGGGTCAATCGACATGAGCGCAATATCCCGGTTGCAGGAATCTTCGTGGAGCGAGCCTCACCGCGTTTTCCCAATCATCTCGAGCAGCAATGCCCGTTGGACATGGAGCCGGTTTTCGGCCTGATCGACCACCACCGAGTGCGGGCCGTCCAGTACGTCGTCGTCAACCTCGACGTTACGTCGAACGGGAAGACAGTGCATCACAATTCCGGCGCCCTTGTTGGTACGAGCCAGCGCGGGGGAGGTCAATTTCCAGTGTCGCAGGGTCGAGCGGTGTTGCTGCTCTGCCTCCAACTGCCCGAACAGCGGGAGCGCACCCCACGATTTCGCATATACCGCGTCGGCCCCGTCGAGCGCCTCGTCCATGTTGTCGACCAAATGCACGCTTCCGCCTTGCCGCTCGGCTTGGCGGCGAATGATCGACAGATCCTCCGGATCGAGGTCATACCCCTCCGGCCGCGCAATCACCACGTTCATCCCCAAGTGCGCGGCGGCAATCGCGGCGCTCGCGGGCACCGCGGTGGGCAGGGCTTTCGGATGCCAGGCCCACGTCAGGGCAAACCGCTTTCCCCGGGCGTCACCGAGTTTTTCCTCGAGGGTAAGGGCATCGGCCAGGCCTTGGCAGGGGTGGCGCCGGGTCGATTCGAGATTGATGATGGGCTTCTCGCAGTGTGCGGCGAAGGTGCGGATGGTTCGGTCCTCGCGTTCGACGGACCAATCCTTCCCTTTCGGAAAGGTCCGGACCGCGACAGCGTCGGCGTAGCGTCCGAGTACCCGGGCCGCGTCGACGATGTGCTCCACCCCGGCTCCGTCCATCACCGCCCCAAGTGTCGTCTCCAAGGTCCAGCTGCCTTTGCCCGGTTCGAGCACGATCGCATGACCGCCGTGCAGAAACATGGCCGCCTCGAAGCTGCTCCGGGTGCGCAGACTGGGGTCCATGAAGACCATCGCCAACACCTTGCGTTCGAGCCCGCCGTTGATCTCGCCCTGTTTGATCCGGGTCGCGAGAGCCAGAATATCGTCGATCGCGATGGGATCGAAATCTTCCATCGCGATGAAGTCGCGTTTGCTCACGCAAGCACCTGACGGAGCCCGTCGAGCAGGAGATCCGCTTCCTCCCGCGAGAAGTTGAGCGGAGGCATGACGCGCAGTATGGAGGGGTCGCTGGCGGTTCCAGTAAGGATGCGGTGTGAGAACAACGCCGTCTGCACTTCTTTCGCGGCACGCTCGAGTCCGAACCCGATCAACAGGCCGCGACCCTGAATTGTCCTGAGGCCCAGCGCGCGGGCCCCGCGCACCAAGTGGGCCCCGATCGCCGTGGCGTTCGCCGCCAGGTGCTCGCGTTGAATGACCCTGAGATTGGCGATCGCGGCGGCGCACGGCACCGGCCCGCCGCCGAATGTACTGCCGAGGTCACCGAGCTTCAGATGATCGGTCAACCAAGGGCGCGCCACCATCGCGCCGATGGGCAGGCCCGACGCCAGGCCTTTCGCCATCGTGATGATATCGGGAATGACGCCGTAGGACTCCGCCGCCGTAAAGGCGCCGGAACGTCCCGCGCCGCACTGGATCTCGTCGAAGATCAGGACGGCTCCCGTGCGATCACACGCTGCGCGCGCGGCCGCGAGAAACTCCGGCGAACAATCGCGCGCCCCGGCCACCCCCTGCACCGGTTCCACCAGCACCGCCGCAACCGACGCGTCCACCGCGGCCAGGATGGCGGCCACGTCGTTGAACGGTACGCGAGTGGAAAGCGGCATGCCCGCGCGTCGGGCGCTCGCCTCATACCCGGCTCCGTCGGTGCAGGCGAGCGTCGCCACGGTGCGGCCATGCCACCCTCCGGCCACCGACACAACCGGCGTTCGACCCGTCACCCGGCGAGCAAGGCCGAGCGCATTCTCGTTGGCCTCCGCCCCGGAGTTGCAGAAGAAGACGCCATCCAAGGGACGCGGGCACAGCGAAACCAACAACTCCGCAAGGTCTTCCCGAAGGGGATGCGGCACCGCGGTCGAGTAAAACAGCAGCCGCGCGGCCTGGTCCTGAATCGCCTTGACCACATCCGGATGACAATGCCCGGTGGCTGCCACGGCGTGCCCGCCATACGCGTCCAGCCACTCGTGGCCCGCCTCGTCTACCAGCCACGAGCCATGGCCGGAGGCCGCGCGGAGCGGCATGGTCGCATAGACCGGGAGCAACGCCGGACCGGTGCGCGGGAGCGGAGGCGCGATCGACTCCGCCACCGTTGGGGGATGGTTGGTCAGCACGGAAACACTCCACCGGCAAGAAGCCCGGCCGTTTCTTCGAGCCCGAGCGCAAGGTTCATCGCCTGTACCGCCTGCCCACCAGCCCCCTTCACCAGATTGTCGAGCGCCACGCTGATTTGAATCTCGCGTCCATCCGGACCGACGGCGCCGTGAATCAGAGCGACATTCGACCCGAGCACGTGGGTCAGCTCGGGCGGATGATCCATCACGCGAACGAACGGCCGATGTCCGTATGCTTCGTTGAGAGCAGCATGGAGACGCCCACTGTCGACCGATGACTCGGCGTGCGCGTACAACGTGAGGTAAATCCCCCGCACAAAGGGCCCGCTGTGGGCCATCAATCGTGGGCTCGCGTCCGGGTCGTGGGTCCAACCGCGCCACTGCTCGACGATCTCGGCATCATGCCGGTGCCCCAGCACCGAATACGCAAAGACGTTGTGGGCGCGCGCAGGGTGATGCGTCGTCGGCTTTGGAGCTACTCCAGCCCCGCTCGATCCGGTAATACCGAAGAGCGCCGGCGGCCCCGCGAGGGCGATAGTTCGCAACGGATACAGCGCGAGTTGGGCGGCCGTCGCGAAGCAGCCAGGCGCGGCAATGGCGAGTGCCCCGTGCAGATCCTTCCCCCGCACGTCGGCTAGTCCATAGGTAAATCGGCTCACCGATTCCGGTGCCGCGTGCCGGCCGTAGTACCGCTCGTACAGGCGGCGGTCTTGAATCCGGAAATCCGCGGCGAGATCGACGACGAGGCCCGGGCCGGCGCCGAAGACCTCCGCGGCCACCTGCGACGATTCACCATGTTCCAAACACAGAAAAACCACATCGCGGCCCCGGGAGGCCTCGGCCGGCGTCGCACCCGAAAACCGCACATCGGTGCGGAGCACGAGCTGCGGGTGTACGTCACCAAGCTGTTTTCCCGCTTGGCTCCGACTCGTGGCCAGTACCTCGGACACGTCCGGGTGGTGCAAGAGGAGACGCAACAGCTCTCCACCCACGTACCCACCACCACCGAGGACCACGACCCGGAGCGTCATACCGAAACATCCGCGTCCACGCGATCGACCACCGCGGATGCCGTCAGGCGCACTTTCACTGCGCCCACGAGGCCATCGGCGTCACGGAGGGCGTTGTGGCATGCGAGTCCCAGATGCTTCCGGATGTAGTCCCGCCCGACTTCGTTGTCGGTGGCGGGTCCGGTCATCACCGCAATGGGAAGCCCGAACACCGTGCGATAGAGTTCCGCGGCGCCCCAACAGGCTACGGGATCGGGAGCCGCCATGACGTGGGCGATGCCGAGCCGCATCAATCCGGCGTCATGCAGCACGTCCTGCACGCCGTATTCGCCCAAGATGCCATCTCCCAACTCGGCCACGATCACGTCCGGGCGATTGGTTTTGGACGCGGCCAAACGATTGAACAGGCCCCGAGCAACCGCCACGGTCATGCCCGGCGAGGTGCTGGCGGCCCCCGCATCGTTGAACGTGAGGCCCGCGATGGCTCCGGCATCGAGCATGGAAAGCGTATCACGCATGAGCGACACCCCGGTGAGCTTCGCACCGGCAACTCGAAAGCCCGCGCGCGTGAGCCCACGCACCAACTCCGTGGCCGCCACCGTCTTCCCCGCGTTCATGCACGTACCCGCGACATACACGACCGGGATGCCGCATTCCAATTGATCGGCGGGCGGGACTGCGTGGTCTCGGATCGTGGCCGGATGGCCCACCCGATCGCCCAAGTCGGGAAAGGCGAGGATCGCTCCCAACACCTCGGCTTGAAATGGAGAGCCGATATCGGGGTTGGCGGACGTGCACCGGCCCAGAATCCCGCCGAGGTTGAGAACGTCGATCGTATCGCCAGTGGCAATGCGGTCCGGGACGACGCCGGCGTACCCTCGCAAAGCGCGCCGACTGCCCAGTGTCCCGGCCAACACATCGCCGGCTCGTAATGACACCATCCGACCGGTGAGATCCTCGACGGTGTTGTAAGTCGACTTGTCGTTCCGGATGCGAACCGCCAAGATGCGCCCTTCCTCGGCCACGATCTCATCGCCGAGGATGACTTCCGACGCGAGACGGGCATTCCGCGTTGACGAGGAGATGCGGTCGAGCCTGATTCGGGTGGTGTGAACCATTCAGATCCCCCCGTCGCCGACTCGTGCGGCCAACACCGAAGGAATCGACGCGACGCGAGCAAACGCACGGGCTTCGTCGCCGGTCCACAACCGGTGTTCTTCGCCATAGGTCGCGATGTCGCGGTTCATCAAGGAGAAGGGACTGCGCGTTCCGGTGACATGGAAGCGGCCCGGGGCGAGCCGGAGGCGGGTTTCCCCCGTCACCCGCCGTTGCGAGCTGGTGATCATGGCCTCGATGTCTCGGAGCGCCGGGTCGAAATACTGCCCTTCGTGGAGCCGGTCGCCGTAGAACCGGCCAAGCTGGTCTTTCCAAAAAGTTTGCCACTTGGTGAGGACGAGCTTTTCCAACTCCCGATGGGCCGAGATGAGCAGGAGCGCCGCGCCGGCCTCGAACCCGATTCGCCCCTTGATCCCGAGCGCGGTCTCACCCACGTGAATGTTGCGGCCCAGGCCGTAGGTATGAGCCAACTCGTGCAACGCGGCGATGAGGTTCGGGCCGGTGAGCGGGGCGCCGTCGACCGCGACCGGGACACCCTGCTCCCAGGCGAGGATGACCTCGCGAGGTGCGAGGCCCGGGTCCGGAGGGTCCAGCAATTCGTCGGGCGGACCGGCCCAGGTATCGTGCGTCCAGCCTCCACCCCACGTCGTGCCCCAGAGGCCCTGGTTCACCGAGTAGGCGCCGGCCTTTTCGGGCACGGGAAGCCCTTTGCTTCTGAGATAGGCGATGGACTGGTCTCGGGTCAGTCCCTCGTCGCGAATCGGGGTCACGATGGCGAGGTCCGGGGCCAGTACCCGGATTGCGATATCGAAACGGACCTGGTCGTTCCCCGCCCCGGTCGAGCCGTGCGCCACGGCCTTGGCACCTACCGCATGAGCGACCTCCACCACGGAAATGGCTTGCTGGGTGCGCTCCGCGGAGACGCTCAGCGGATAGACCTCGCCCCGCAGCACGTTGCCTTGAATGAGGAAGCGAACGAACCGTTGGAACACGGCGTCCTGGGCGTCGACTTCGTGATGTTGGGCGGCGCCCACGGCCTGAGCCTGACGCCGGATCGCGGCGCGTTCGGCGCTAGTGGTGCCGCCGGTGTGGACGAAGACGGTGTGCACGGCGTAGCCCTGCTCCGACAGGCGGGGGACGCAGTAGGAGGTGTCGAGGCCGCCAGAAAATGCCAGGGCAATTGACGTGGATTGCATAATGCATAATTATGCGCAATCGAGTCGCCGGGCGCAAGACGGCCGCCGGAAACGCCCTAGACAAACCTCGCAATCCGATCCACCGTGTGCCGATGATGCGGAAACCCCGGCTCATCACCCTTGCCAATCGCGATCAGGGCCGGAATCGTCACCTGCGAAGGAAGGCCCAGCAACGCTTTGACCTGGTCCGGCTCGAAGCCGAGCAGGGGCGAGGTCTTGTATCCCATCGCTTCCGCCGCCAACAGCAGAAAGCCCAGCGCGATATAGGAAATGCCGTGGGCAAACTGCTGCCGTTCCTCCTGCGATTGGGCCAGAAACGATTTGAGCAAGCGCGCCTTGAGCTTGGCGGCCTGCTCGGGACGAAACCCCGGACTGATGATCTCATCGATGGCACCGATGACGTCCTCCATGTCCGCATACAACACGAACACCGCATGGGCCGAGTGCACCTGGCGCTGGTTCAGCGCGGCGGCCGCCAGGAGGGGGCGAACCGCGGGGTCCCGAACGACCACGAAGCGCCAGGGCTGAATATTGTCCGGCGACGGCGCGAGGCTTACTTGGCGGAGGATCTCGCGGAGATCCTCCTCCGGGACATCCTCTTGCACGTATTTCCGAACTGACCGTCGCGACTCGGCCGCTTCGCTAACAGTCATGGTGGAGGGTGCTGACATAACGACAACTTCCCTTTCAGTGGAATGGACCTGCCGATTCAGAACGAATCCATGAGCCAAAGAGTTCCGGTCACTCGCCGACCACCTCGATTGTGGCCTCGCCGTGCGCCGTGACCGCCCGATTGCGGTGAAGCGCCAGATCGGAGATGTTGACCAACGTACTCCAGTCTGCTGGCGCGCCTAGAACCAGTTGGGGTTTGGTGGTGGGTGAGAACACCGGACTGACCGTGCCGCCAGGGTTATTGACCTGGACGGGCGGTCCCGACCGAGTACGAGAGCCTCGGATCTGCACTTGAACCGAAAGGGACAGGCCAACTTAACCCTCCCATCGACGTGAAGGTGTTCACTACCCTCACGGCAAACCGGCTCCCTCCCCGGAAGGCCTGGTCAGGCCAAAATCGGAACCTCATGGGGCACGCCCCCGCGGTTGTTCCACCACCGCATGAACAATCGGTAAGTGCGCTCGCGGGGTCGGCCGACCGGTCCACGGACCCGCCCACCGGACGGTTGAACCCGACGGAAATGATCGTAGTCGGATCACCCTGGGTCTGAGGAGAGTCCCGGAAGATTCTGCGGGCGGCAGAAGCATCTGACTCGAGAGCACCGACCACCGGAGCGACGACCAATCGGATTGAAAACATCGTCGTAGCTCGACCCGGATTTGGGGGATTGGCCATTGGACCAGGTTCGGAAATTAAGGCATGGGCAGAGAAAACGGGCGGTGGCCCCTTGCGTTCCGGGACAAGTGGTGTTTTTGTATGGCTACCGCCAATTCTGGCAGGAACTTAGATCCCTAGCAGCGGGAGCGCCCGGACCGGCCGGGCACCGTCCACGAACCGGGAGTATTTGCATATGAGGAAGTCGATTCTGGCAGGTGCTTTGATTGGCCTGGTCAGCGCGCTTGTCAGCAGTCCGGCGCAGGCGCAGGATGCGGGCAAGTGGGAGATCGGCGGTTTCGGACGCTACAACCACTACGACAGCAAGCTGCCCATTCACCCAGTGGACAGCACGTGGCGCAACCGGTACGGGGCTGGTGGCCGGTTGGGTTACTTCTTCAGCAAGAACTGGGAAGTTGAGGTGGACGGTTCGTACAACGAATCCAACCTCTACTTTCCCGGCATCTTGGTGACGGCTTGGGCGAACATGCCCTTCCACGCGCGCCTTCTCTACAATGCGCCGCTGGGCGGGGACAATTTCAAATTCATCATTGGCGCCGGACCGGGCCTCACCAAATACAAGTACGCGACCGAAGGAACCAACTTCAACGCCAGCGCGCTCGTTGGCCTCCGCCTGCATCTATTCTGGTGGATCCACGCGCGGATCGATGGCACGCTCGATTATGAGCCCTCCGCGACGACCTCGGCAACATACCAATCGGCGCTCGGGACTGAGAGCCGAACCACGTTGGGTTTGCAGGCCGGATTGAGCCTCATTCCCGGCGGTGGCTGTGATCACGCCGGCGACGCCGTCACTGTCTCACCAAGTTCGGCCACGCTCGCGCCGGGTGACAAGCGCACCTTTTCCGGCAGTGCAATGATCTGCGGCAAGCCGCGCCCGGTGACGTACTCGGCGACTGGTGGCGACGTCACGCAATCCGGCGAGTACACCGCCGGTGGCACCGAAGGCTCGTACAACGTCACCGCAACCGAACCGAAGAGCGGCAAAATGGGTACCGCAAGCGTCACCGTGCGGAAGCCCGCGCCGCCCCCGCCGCCACCGCCGGCTCCGACCCTTAGCCGTGTTGCTCTAAGCCCGAAGGACGCCAAGTACGAGATGCCTGGTGGAGTCGACTATAGCGTCACCGGCTACTACAGTGACGGTACCAGTAAGGTGCTCTCGACGTGTAGCCTCAGCGGCACCGGTAACCCGTCGGTAAGCGGCTCGCGTCTGAGCTGGCCCGCCCCGGGATCCTACTCGGTCACCGCGAACTGTGAGAGCAAGAGCGACAACGCCAACGTCCTCGTGACTCGCCGTCCTCCGGTCATCATCATCAACGGGACCCACTTCGCGTTCAACTCGCCGAAGATGGTCTTCAATAAGAAGTGGGCCGATTCCCTCCGCGCCGCCGCGGACAGCCTGAAGCGCCATCCGGAGCTCAGGGTGCGGCTGGACGGCAACGCAGACTATGTCGGCAGCGACCCGCACAACTGCTGGCTCTCCTGGGAACGCGCCAAGTCCGTCCGGACTGAGCTGATCAAGCGCGGCGTCAAGGCGAACCAGATTGTCAGCGTCGCGGGCTATTCCGCAACCGTGCCCCTGCCGGAGAATGAAATCCTCCAGACGTGGCGCGACACAAAGGCGAAGAAGAAAGACAAGGGCAACTGGTGGGACCGTCGGGTCGAGGTGAACTTCGCCGACACGCCGGCTCCGGGCACCGCATGCCCTGAAGCCTCCAAGTCCTCAGCGGGCAAGAAGGCCACCGCGAAACCTGCCGGTGCGAAGAAAGCCGCGGCCAAACCGCCCGCGGCCGCCAAGAAGCCGTAACACGATAGACCGGGCGGCAACCGCCCGGACCGATGGAGTCGAACCGAAACGCCGCGAGATCATCTGATCCCGCGGCGTTTTTACTAGGCGGAAGGAAACCCCTCACCGCGCGGGATCGGGAACTCTCCGGTCACCGGAGCAAGGTCGCCCGCCGAAACCGTCGGACGCGCATCGACAATACGTCTCGAGTGGCCTCGACGAATCAGGACGACTCCCCCAATGATGAATATCGCCGCGAACAACGTCCGCCAATCCACTCGTTCGCCGTGCAGAGCCCAGCCAAGAAACACGGCCACCATCGGATTCACGTAAGCGGACGTCGCGACTCTCGCTGGGGTGGTGACCCGGAGCAGAAAACTGAACGCCGAGAATCCGACGAGGCTCCCAAACACCACAAGATAGAGGAGGGAACTCACCGCCGGCACGGTAAAGGAGGCCAACGAGACCCGGCTCGGTTCACCGGAGATCAGACCGAGTACCAGGAGTGCCGCCCCGCCACAGAGCATCTGCATGGCGGTGAAGAGCGCCGCGGACGTGTGCGGCCGAATCGAATGAGCGTAGACCGAACCGATGGACCAGGCGAGGGAGGAGATCGCGATGGCGGAGGCACCCGCCAAGCTCACGGCGATCCCGGTGGTCCCCGATCCGGGTGACACGAGAAGAGCCACCCCACCCAATCCCACCACCGCACCCACGAGCATCGCAGGTGTCGGATGGTTCCCGTGAGGCCGGAGGCGCTCCTGCAACAGCGTCCACAACGGCGTCATGGATCCGAGGAGCGCCGCCAGCCCAGAAGGGACCTGCTGCTCCGCCCAGACCACACCGCCGTTCCCGATCAGAAAGAACATCACGCCCATGAACGCGGCGGCGGTCCAGTCGCCGCGAGCCGGACCTCGGCCGCCGCGCCAACGGGCCCAGGCGTACAGCACGCCGCCGGCGAGAAGAAATCGGATCCCAGCGAGCAGGAACGGGGGCAGGGATACGAGCGCGATTTGAATCGCGAGGTAGGTCGACCCCCAGATGACGTAAATCGCAAAGAACGACCAGAAAATCAGGGCTGTCCGATGCTTCACCGGTGGCGCCGGGGGGCGGGGGCTTTCGCTACGACTTGAAACTCCCCCGTCATCCCGCTCTTCGAGCCGGGTGGCAGGTATTCCTGTCGATACATCCCAATCAGCTCGAAGAAATAGGACAGGGCCAACGGACCGAGCAGCAATCCGAGCAGCCCAAAGTACCCGACGCCAGCGACCGCGCCGATCAGGGTGATGAGGGGATGGATCTGGGCGTATTTTCGTGATACCATCGGCCGGATGACGTGATCGAGGTTCCCGACCACGATCAGGCCAATCAGCGCCAGGACGATGGCCGCTCCCGTATGCCCTTCGAGCAGGAGCGACGCCGCGCCGGGCCCCCAGATCAAGCCGCTGCCGACGATTGGCAGCACCGCGACCATGACGGTCACCGTCCCCCAGAACAACGGATTGGAAAGCCCGGTCATCCAAAAGGCTAGCCCGATGATAGCTCCCTGAATACTCGCGGTGAGTCCCGTGCCGATCAGTGTGGAGATAGTCACATTGTGGAACCGGCGCCGAAGCGTTTCGCTGTTTTCCATCGAGAACGGAATGTACGGTTCGACGACGGACCAACCACCGTCGGGACTCTGAAGCATGTAAAACAGACCAAAAAAAGCGAACAGCAGATTCAAGGCGACGCGGGTGGCGGTGCCGATCATGCTGAACGCGTTGCTTCCGAGCCACGAGATGACCTGTTGGCCCGCGTCGACCAATTGGGGACCGACGCGGATCGAACCGATGCTCAGTTCAGAGATCCGTTTCAGCAGCGGGCTGTGCAGGACGGAAGCCGCCATGTCCTTGGCCTGGCCTACCAGCACCCCGAGGAGAAGGCTCCCAGGAACCACGATCACCAAGAGCGCGACCACCATGACGAGGACTGCCGCGACTTCCCGCTGCACTCGGCGCGAGAACCATCGATAGAGCGGAGCGAAGATAACGTACAAAACCAACGCGCCGATCAGCCCGGACGCGTAAGGAGCAAGGGCCAGCACGAGGCCGGCACCGAGGAGCAGCAGGAGAAACGCGGCGCGTTCATGACTGGTGTCAAAGATGGACATGGCGGGGAAGTGTATCGAGTGGAGCCGGACGGCGCCAGGCGCGGCCTGGTGGTGGACTGGCACGGAGCTAAGTATCCTTGGGCCAAACCCAATGTCCCTCGACCCCGGCCTTTTCAGTTTCGTGCTCGATCACCTCGATGGCGGGGTGATGATCGGCGCGACCCAAACCGGGCCGAACGTTGAGATCATTTTTGCCAATCGAGCTCTTGGTGCCCTGCTGCAACGCGCGCCCGCCGAATTGGTCGGTAGTACCCTGACGAATTTCGATGCCCTCACCGGCGACCCCGGCCTGGCTTCCCGGGTTCGAAACGCGCTGGACCAGGCGCAGCCGTTTCGCGGAGAAGGCGTGGTCCGCCAGCCGCAGGGGACCGTGGTGCCGGTGGAACTCGAACTCATCCCGAGGAGCGATGCCGAAGGCGTCCTGACGCATGTGATCATGCTCGTGCGCGACCTTCGTGAGCGCTTGCGGCTCGAGCAACAGCTGTGGCACTCGCAGCGCCTTGAAGCGGTGAGTCATCTCGCGAGCGGGGTCTCTCACGACCTGAATAACGTCCTGTTGGCCCTCTCCGGCCACACCGCCTTTCTGCTGGAGAGCATCCCCGAAAGTGACCCCCGCCGCGTTGACGCCGCCGGCATTGAACAGGCGGCGCGACGCACGGCATCGCTGATCAACCACTTGCTCGCCCTCAGTCGACGGCAGCCCGCAGTTCCTCAGCAGATCGACCTCAACGAAATCCTAGAGGATCTGGCGCCCTTTCTCCCTCGCATCCTTGGGGAAGACGTTCGAATCAGGATCGACGTTGCGGCCGAACCCAGCATGGTGTTCGCCGACCCGATCCAGCTGCAACAAATAGTCCTCAACCTGGCCGCGAATGCGCGGGACGCCATGCCGCACGGCGGCAATCTCACCATTGCAAGTACGCCGGCACCCGCGAGCGAGGACCTTCCCGGCACGCGAGAGAGTGCGTCCCGGCACGGAGAGGTGCTACTCACCGTCGCTGATACCGGAATCGGGATGTCGGCCGAGAGCAAGGCGCATCTCTTCGAGCCCTTTTTCACCACGAAGGACAGCGCAACCCACAGCGGATTGGGGCTGGCCACGGTCCATGGCATTGTTCGCCAGAGCGGCGGTTACGTCTGGGTGCGGAGCGAGCCGGACCAAGGCACCACCGTGCGGGTCTATCTCCCCTATGCCGGGCCAGGTGCCCGCCCGGCCGCTCCCATACCGGGGACCGCTTCGTCGCCGCAAGGGGGTATCGAATCCGTTCTGCTGGTCGAAGACGACCCGGCTGTGCTCGCGCTCGCGGAACGGGTGCTCGCGATGTACGGGTACCGGGTGAAAGCAGTCTCCAGCCCTGCGCTCGCCAAAGCCGCGGTCCTAGTGGCGAACACCCCGTTCGACCTTCTGGTCACCGACGTCGTCTTGCCGGAAGGCAGCGGGCCGGAACTCGCCCAGGACCTGCGGCGTGACCTTCCGGCCCTCCGAGTCTTGTTCATCTCCGGGTACCCACCGGAGAGCCATTCCAAGGCTCTGAGCGGCGTGGCGGAGGAACGACTCCTGCAGAAACCCTTCACGCCGGTTGAACTCGCCACCCAGGTCCGGTGTGCGCTAGATCACATTTCGTAACGTCTCCAGGCCCACCCCCTCCCGGGGGTTTCGCGAGTCACATATGATTCCAACGTGCTGAATAACCGAGGGAGTAGAATGCGGGTTGCTGGGGGCCTGGGAACGCGAGCCATGGCGGTCATCATCGCCATCGGGCTTTTCGCGTCCGGATGCCTCGACTCCACCCGCGAATCGAGGCATACGCATGTGGGGGCCGTGGCTATCATCCCAGTGTACCCGGCGAACGGGCGGTTCGGGGCCTTCACCGACATCATCATCAACACCGTGAAGCTGCATATCGAGCGGCCCCCGAACGAAGTCGTATTCGACTCGCTGTTCGTGTTTCCCTCCAATCAGAACCAGTTGAGTCTCGTAGTGCAGATTCCGCTGCAAGCGCAGCGCGAAGTATTGCCCGTAACGTTGGAGCTCCGTTCGAACGGACAACGCATCTTTGCCGGAACCAAGAACGTGGTCATCACCGAGCAAGACGGCGCGGCCACCTCGACTGACACCATCCCGGTGAGCTACGTCGGACCCGGGACAGACATTCAGACCCTACAGATTCTGCCCCACGACACCGTATTTTCGTTGGGGGAAGTATTCCGGTTTCAGGTGGCCGCGCGCGATTCGAGCGATCGTCCCGTCGCCGAGTTCTACGTCAGTTGGTCCACCAGCGATTCGACCATCGCACCGATCGACGCCTTCGGAACCGTTCGGGGCCCGGCCCGGCGGGCGTACCTCACGCTCCGCGCGCGCACCCCCACCGGCATCGTCGACTCCACCCACATCGCGTTCGCCAAACCCGCGACTCAACTGCTGTTGGCCAGCGGGGATGGCCAGACCGGAGGAGTCGCTTCTCCCCTTCCCCAGCCCCTGGTGGCCCAAGTGCTCGATGCCGACGGCGTCGGCATTCCGGGGACTCGCGTCTTCTTCGCGGCGGTTGGGTCGTCGGGCAGTATCCGTGATACCATTGCGATCACCGATTCCGCCGGCTATGCCCGGACTATCGCCACCTTGGGCCCACAATTGGGCACCCGAACGTTCCAGGCGACCGTCCGCGGCCTTTTCACCATCAACTTCGTCGAGACCGCGGTGGCGGGCCCGCCCACGATACTCACGGCCACGATCGGTACCAACCAACAAGACACGGTAGGAAAGCGGTTGCCGGTGCCACTCGAACTCCTGGTGACCGATGCATTCGGCAATCCGAACAATGGCGCCACTATTGCCTGGCAGGTCGCCAGCGGCGGCGGCCAACTCAGCGCCACTTCGACGCCGACCGGAGTCGATGGCAAAACCCGCGTTCTGTATACCTTAGGCACCAGAAGCGGGACCAATGTGGTGGTGGCGACCATCCCGGGCACCGCAACCTCAGTCACCTTCACGAGCGCCGCCCTCACCGGAGCTCCCCGGAACATTGCGAGTGTATCGGGGAACGGTCAGTCGGGGATCGTGAACCAACCATTGGCAGCGCCTTTTGTCGCGGCCGTCTCGGACCTGTACGGCAACCCGGTTGCCGGCGCGACGGTGGATTGGAGAGTCACCGCCGGAGCGGGCAATCTGAGCACGGCCCAAACGTTTACCGGAGCAAATGGCCAGACCCAGGTGTCATTCGTCTTGGGAACCGTGAGCGGCAACAATGTGATCACGGCGGTGGTGGCAGCCTCCGGAACGGCTGCGGTTTTCGACGCCCGGGCCCTTCCGTCCGCGCCAACCGTGATTAGCGTCGCCCAAGGCAACAACCAGTCCAACCTAACGGGCCTTCCCTTAGGTCAGCTGCTGGCGGTGCGAGTAGCCGATACATTCCAGAACCCCGTGCCCGGCGTGAAGATTGATTGGCAAGTCACTCGGGGAACCGGCCAGACCACCACGCTGTCGTCCACGACCGATCAGACCGGTGTCGCCAGCAACGGCTACCGGCTAGGAACCACGCCGGGACAAGAGCTCATCTCGGCCACGATTTCGGGGACGAAGAGTACCGTGATCTTCAGCGAGAATGCCCTTGCGCGAATCCCAAGCAGCATCGTGATCGTTTCGGGCGACCATCAGACGGGATCGCACGGGTCGAATTTCCCGGCGCCCCTTATCGTCCAAGTCACCGACAAGGGCGGTATCCCTGTCGTGGGCGCGAGCGTCTCGTTCAGCGACTCCACCAGTACGGTCCTCGCCGCCACCGATTCGATCGGGATGGCAACGGCGGTCTTCCCGGTCAACGCGGCCGGCGGGAACACGCAATTCGTGACGGCCACGGTTTTCGCCACCATCTTGCGCGTTATCTTCACGCTGACTGGGTTGTAAACTC